>JAABTK010000019.1 GCA_011389885.1 Gammaproteobacteria bacterium
TGCCGGATAGGCAGCTTAGAAAAGATTCATTTGCAGAAGATCGAACCAGCCTTCATTCACTGCCGGATAGGCAGCTTAGAAATCGATAGGAGAAGAACATGGCAAAGGCCTATGATTCACTGCCGGATAGGCAGCTTAGAAAATATGGACGTGGAAAACGTCCTCGAAATTACCATTCACTGCCGGATAGGCAGCTTAGAAACGGGGTAGGTTGCCACTGCCAGCCCTGGGACAATTCACTGCCGGATAGGCAGCTTAGAAATTTGGTTTCGCGCCGACGAACTCCACGCCGTGATTCACTGCCGGATAGGCAGCTTAGAAAAACCGCGGCTACCGCTACGATCCAGCGGCCGAATTCACTGCCGGATAGGCAGCTTAGAAAACTCAATTCGGCCGGACTAAAGTCCGGGCTCTATTCGCTGCCGAATAGGCAGCCCAGAAAATCATCGAGGCAACCGGCAGCGAGCTGTACGCATTCACTGCCGAATAGGGAGCTTGGGAAGCGACTAGGCTGTCGAAACCGGCCCGTTGTTCGAGCGAAGGACGCCCCGATTTTCGGCTTTACTTTGCGCGCTCTGCGTTTTGGCGAGAGCGACTTCGTTGGCTGCTGTCTCCTCGCGGCTGGTTTGGCATAGGATGTGCCGAGGAACGAGGCGCATCGCTACCGCTTTGTGATGCGCGTCGCGGCGCTCGGCGCATCCTATCCGACTTTTTTGGCCGAAAGTCGGGGCGCAGAAAATCGTGGGAATTGGCTGTTCTCGAAAGCCTAGGAAGCTACCCGATGATTTGTCCGCGCCTGAAATAGGTTGATACCGCTACCCGAACCAGTTGGCGGTATCAAACCGATCGCTTGTCGGGATCCAAATGCGCCGTTCATCTTTGCTGGGCGGTAATATATTTTCCCGCCATAGCCTTCTTGGGTTTGTAAGCTAAACGGAGGAATTCGACCTCGCGCTGGATGGTGCGCGGGGAGACTTCGAGTTCTTCGGCCAGGCGGGCTTTGGCGATGGGGTGTTTGGCATCGCGCAGCCTTTGGTGGAGGCGGTAGATACGCTCTGCGTCGTGCATGCTCCTTTCCCTTTTGTTTTGGTGTTTTGTTGGATGCTAGTTTATCGGTTGTTTTTTTGCAATTGCCGAGGGTTCTGTGGTCCATACCGGACTAAAGTCCGGGCTCCGAGCGGTTGCGGCTTGGGGTTTAGATCTGAAACCATGCGCGGAGTTGTTGGTGCAGGTTTTGTTCTTCGGTTTCCCAGTCCGGGGGGACGAATAGGCCTGCGCGGAGGGAGATTTGCTGGCGGTCGCCCCAGGGCCAGATGGCGAGGAGGATGAGGGGGTCGCCGGGGGCGCCTTCGCTGGTGAGCAGGCTTTGGTCGTGGGCGAGCCCGCCGGAGCGGCGGCTCACAAGGTGGGTCCAGTGTTGTTCGTCGTTGGTGTGGTCCTGGGTCCAGCAGTGGGGCAGGAGTTGGTGCAGGTGTCGGCTGATGCGGGCGTGTTCTTCGGCGGAGACTGCGAGTAGGGCCATTTGGAACCAGTCGTCCCATTCCCAGTCGCTTTGGGTTTGCTGGGCGATGGCCTGAAGCTCGCGGCAGATGGTTTCGAGTCTGGCCCGGACGATGCGCTTGGGGGTCACTTGAGCTGGGCCTTGCGTTGTTCGAGCTTTTTGAGGATCAGTTCGATGTGGAGCCTCAGGTCGTAGAATTCGCCCATGTAGGCCAGGGGGACGGAGACTTGTTCGGCCAGTTCTTGTTCGAGGTCGCGGATGGTTTGCATTTCTTGGTCGATGTTTGCGGGGTCTTGGAGGCCGTCGATGCGGAAGTCGAGTTCGCGCAGGGTGGCGTACCAGCGGTAGATTTTGGCCCGAATCCGCCAGCGGTAGATGGGCAGGGCGCTGCGCAGGAGGGGGATCATGAGGGTGATGAGCGGCAGTAGCATGATTTTCATGCGGTCGATGAAGATGGCGATTTGAAAGGGCAGGTAGCGTTCGAGCCAGCTTGGGCCGCGCTGTATGTAGCGTGCGGCCTCTTCGTTCATGGGGATTTCGCTGGCCGCGGCGGCGGGGAAGGCTTCGGGCGGGTCGATGAAGCCGCCGGGGCGATGCACTTCGGTGATTACGCGCAGCAGGGAGCGCACCAGGGCCGGGTGGAGGTCTTTTTGGCCGACCAGGCTGGCGGTGGCGGCGAGCAGGGTTTTGTCGCCCGCGGGGATGTTTTGTTCCAGGTCGATGGCGCCTTCGCCGATTACCAGGCCTTTGAGGAAGGGGTATTTTTGGTTGTAGGCGAGGTGGCGGCGGAAGTTGAGCAGGTCGAGGTTTTCGTCGTGCAGCAGGCGCAGGATGAGCGGCGAGCGGGGGGAGGTGACGAAGAAGGCGGCGTCGAGGGCGCCGTTTTGGAGGTGTTCGATGGCCTGTTGGGCGCTGTGTTCGGTGAAGCGGGTGTTGTCGGCGGTGATGTTGTTGTCGGCCAGCAGTTGCAGGGCTAGTGCGCGGGTGCCGCTTTCGGGTTCGCCTACGGCGAGGGTTTTGCCTTTAAGGTCGAATAGGTATTCTACGTCGAGGCCCTTGCGGTGGAATAGCCACAGGGGTTCGTAGAAGAGGCTGGCGATGGCGCGCAGTTGTTGTTTGTCGGCCTCGCCGGCGGTGCCGCCCTGGACTAGGGCGACGTCGACTTCGCCTTGGCGCAGCAGTTTGAGCGCCTCGGGCGAGCCGGCGGTGGGGCGTAGGTGCAGGGTTAGGCCCGATTGGGTTTGCAGCAGGCTTTGGTAGCGCAGCGCGAAGCTGTGATAGCCGCCGCCGGCGCGGCCGGTGGCGATGGTGATTTCGTCGGGCGGGGGCGGGGGGACGAATTGATAGGCGAGATAGAAGCCGAGGCCGATCAGGGCGATGATCGGGATGGAGATCTTGCAGAATTCGCATTCCAGGATTTTTTTAAACATTGGACCCGCGACGCTGGTGGTTTCGATGCGGGGCAGGTTGCCAGCATTGGCGGGGGCTGGCAACTGAAAAGGGGAGGCTTGGCCTTCCCTTGGGTTGAGCGCCGGTCCAGTTGCGCCTAAGTATCGGAAACAAACCAGGCGCTTTCGGGGTATCGAGCACACCAAGAACCGCACGGCCCGAGGGCTGTACTGAGGCTTCACCGATTGCGCTTGGCTCAGCAGCGGCGCTAGGGCGCCGGGCAGGCATCCCCACGCTGGGGCGTGGGGACGAGGAAAATAACGGATACGACCGTGGGAGCGGATTGGATCCGCGATGACGGCCTCTGGTCCGGTGCAAACGCCCGGGCCAAGCCGCTGGCGCGGCTGATCGCGGTTGCAAACCGCTCCCGCAAGAGATGGATCGACGGATTCGTTGTTTCCGTTATTTCGGCGCGGCTGTACTAGTCGGGCATGACGCCGAATACCTGGGTGGTTCCGCTGACTTCGTTGGTTACGATCAGTAGCGGGATCGGGGCCGGGCTTTGCGCCTTGGGGATGAACAGCAGGCCTTCGGGGCCGAGGTTGCCGGCGGTTCCGGCCGCGGCGTCGCCGCTGAAGTCGCGGGTGGTGACATAGCGCACGAAGCGCGGGGCGAAGGGGGTGGTGATGTCATAGATCATGATGCCGCCCACGCGTTCCAGGCCGATGAAGGCAAAGGTGCGCTCGCCCACTTGGCCTACGGTGACGCCTTCGGGCTCGGGGCCTTTGTCGTCGCTGCGGTTGTCGAAGCTGGCGTTTTCGTCGTTGGTGGCGTTGAAGTCGGCGGGGATGATGTCGGCCAGCAGGCGCTCGAAGTCGGAGCCGCTGTCGTACACCAGTTCGCCGGCCTGGTTCCAGATGGCGAAGGAGCGCGCGCCGTAGCTGTAGATGATCTCGTGTTCGCCGTCGCCGTCGATGTCGCCATGGGCGGTGGTGGTCTTGAGTCGGCCGAGGTTCTCTTCCCGTTGCAGCTCGGCGGCGTCCGGGAATGAGACGGGGTCGAGGGTCAGGTCTTTGACTCGGACCTCTTCGCTGTAGCCGTCATAGTCGCGGGCGTCGCCCTCGTTGGCGGTGACCAAATAGGTTTCGCCCTGGTAGCTGTAGCTGGCGATGGCGTCGGGCATGTACAGGCCCCATATCGGCCAGGTGGTGAGGTTGATGCCGTTGTCCTTGTTGCTGGCGTCGAGCGCGTTTTGGATCACGCTGTGGTCCTTGTAGCCGAGGCCCTTGAGGTCGGTGACCGTGGCGTTGGCGATGTCGATTATGGCTAGAGCGTTGTTTTCCTGCAACACCACCCAGGCGGTGGCGGAGTCGGCGGAGATCGCGATGTATTCCGGCTCCAGGTCTTGCGCCACGCTGGCGCCGGGGCCGAAGATGCGAATGGAGGGGTCGATTTCGGCCTCGTTGAAGGCCGAGAAGCCCGCGGTTCGCACGTCGGCCTGGGTGGCGGCGGCGGCGCCGGCGCTGAGATCGATGATGCTGACCGAGCCTTCGGGGTCCACCGTGTAGGCGTCGTTCGGCTCGCCCTCGTTGGCCACTAAGACGTAGCGGCCGTCGGGGGTGAAGGCGGCCATGTCGGGCAGGGCGCCGACGGTGAGCCGGTTGATCAGGCCGCCGTTGGTGTCGAGCAGCACCAGGCTGCCGGGGGCGGTCTTGTCTTCGGCCTCCATGGCGACGGCCACCACGCCGTTATGCACCGCGACGCTATTGACGCCGCCGCCGTAGGGCGAAAGGTCGATGACGCCCAGCGATTGAAGCTTGCGCGGATTGGTCAAATCCAGTACATCCAGGGTGTTGGCCTTGGCATTGGTCACGAACAAACGGCGGGTGTTGGCGTCATAGGCGGAGATTTCGGCCGCGCTTTCGTCGAACAGGCCGCTTTCGTAAACGCCGCCGGGCAGTAGCGAAACCCCGGGCGTCTCGGAGTCGAGAAAGGCCGCTTGGGCGCCGCCTGTGAGCAGACCGGCCACTAGGCCGGCGAGGAGGGTTTTGCGCATGGTGTTGTCTCCATGTGGGTGAGTGATGCGGGGTCGCCGCGAGGGCCGTTTCGGGCGCTGGCCGCGCGGCGCGACACCGGGTCGAAAAAGCGCTTTAGGATGAACCCCTGGCATGACAGGGCGGTGAAGCGGAGATGAATGAATGATGAAATGGATTATGCACCTGGACATGGACGCCTTTTTCGCCGCGGTGGAGCAGCGGGATCGGCCCGAGCTGCGGGGCCGGCCGGTGGTGGTGGGGGCGCAGCCGGGCAAGCGCGGGGTGGTGGCGACTTGCTCTTATGAGGCGCGGCGCTTTGGCATCCGCTCGGCGATGCCGATTAACGAGGCCTATCGGCGCTGCCCCCAGGCGGCCTATCTGCGCCCGGACCTGGCGCGCTATGGGGCGGTTTCGCGTCAGGTGTTTGCGGCCTTGGGGGCGGTCTCGCCGTTGGTGGAGCCGGTTTCGGTGGACGAGGCCTATCTCGATGTGAGCGGCCTGGAGCGCCTGATGGGGCCGCCCGAGGAGGTCGGCCGGCGGACCAAGCTTTTGGTGCGAGAGGCGGTGGGGCTGTCCTGCTCGATCGGCATCGGGGCCAATCGGCTGATCGCTAAGCTGGCCTCCGAGGCCGGGAAGCCCGATGGCCTGTTAGTGGTGCCCCATGATGCGGTGCAGGCCTTTCTCGATCCGCTGTCGGTGGCGGCCTTGCGGGGGGTGGGGCGCGAGACGCAAAAGGTCGTCGAGCGCCTGGGCATCCGCAGTGTGCGCCAACTGCGCGGCTACCCGCTGGGGCTTTTGCAACGGCATTTCGGCCGCAAGGGCGGCGAGAGCCTGTTCCGCCAGGCGCGCGGCCAGGCCTCGGACCAGGTGGGCGCGGGGCGCGAACGGCAATCCATTTCTAAGGAAAATACCTTTAATGAAGACCTGCGCGACCCGCAGGCGGTGCAGCAGGTGCTCGCCCGCCTCGCCGCCGAGGTGGGCCGTAGCGCCCGCGCCAAGCGGCTCAAGGGTCGCACGGTGACGCTGAAGCTGCGGCTGCCCGGGTTCGAGACCCACACCCGCCAACGGCGGTTGGCGGCCCCCATTGATACCGATACCGCGATCCTGCGCACCGCGCGCGAACTCTACCGCGACAGCGGTTATGCGGGGCGCCCGCTGCGGCTGATCGGCCTAGGCATTCAGGACTGGGCGACAGGCCCCGCCATGGGCGACCTGTTCGAAGACGCGCCGCAAAACGCCAAGGACCAACGGTTGTTTCAAACCTTGGATGCGATAAACGATAAATTCGGGCAGGGAAAGCTGCGACGGGGGCTTTAGGCTAAAGCCTCAGCCTCTTGCTGGCGGAACGCAGGGTGCGCAGAGGAATGCAGGGTGCGCAGAGGACCGCAGAGGACCGCAGAGGACCGCAGAGGGCGCAGAGGTGGTTTTGGTTGAAAAACCGGGTGGCCAGATGTCCCAAATCTGCGCCAGATCGCGCGATATTTTTCGACGCTCCTTGCGGGCAGATGGTCCCGTGCGACCTTTGCTAGGCCATAAACCAAGGGCTTGGCGCGTTTCTCGGCTGGTGAGGGCTACGCCTTAGGGGCGCTCTACTTCTAGGCGGCGGCGGGCGGTGAGTGCGTCGGCGCCGCATCCGCCGCGGTTTCGTCGATTCAGTCCCAAAGCTCGGGGGAGAGGTGGTTGGCGTCGCGATTGCGGTATTTCAGGCTTCGCGCTCCTTCATGCTTCCTACGGTCAGCGTGTCTTTGGCCGCTGTGTCGGCGGCGGGGACGCCTCGGCGGCGCCGGCGGGCGCGCCCGTGGCCGCCTCCTTGCGGGTGGCGATGTCGCCGTCGCCAAAGAGGTATTCGGCCATGTAGCGGTCCAGCTCGGGGTCGTTGCGGCGCAACCACTCCATGATCATGGCGGCGTGTTCCTTTTCCTCGTTCATGTTGTGGGTGAGGATCGCCTTCAGTTCTCCGTCTTGGCTGGGGTCGATGCGCTGGTTGTACCAGTCCGCCGCCGCTTCGTGCAGGTTTTCGCTGTCGCTCATTTCGGCCTTTTCCTGTGTTGCTGAGGGTTGCTTGAGATTCGGGCTTTGAGGCTTTTGGCTAGCAAGGGTCGTTCCAGGTTCGGGCGGGGACGGGGGACGGCCGGTTTGAGGGGGCGCAAAGCGCGAAGCGGGGGGCGGGTCGGTGGTTATCCACCTTTAGTTGAGTGAAATCCACCTTTGCCGCTCGGCCTCGCCGCTCGCGGTTGGCGGCGCTGCGGCTTTATTGCGGCGGCGCCTATTTTGCGTGGGCTTTAGGGTCTTCCTCCGGCCCGCGCTTTTTTCTTTCCATTAGGAGCCCTGCCATGCCCGAAACCGAAAGGCTGTTGCGGTTTCAGTTCGCCAATGCGGTTTATATCAGCCGATCGGCGGCAGGGAAGCGCGCGGTTGCGGCGCAGGAGCGGGCTGGCACGAACGATGCGTTACTGAATATAGCGCAAACCCAACGGCGGCCCCCCTGGGCGGCACTGCGGCCGTGGCGGCAGGGAGGCCGGCGAGGGGTTTGACGAATGGATTTCCCGATTCGGCGGACCGCAAGGGTCCGTCTAGTGAATACCTGACCTTGGAGAAATAGGCCTATGAGTATCGATCCGGTGTTAATTCAGGCGGTGGTGGCTTTGATTGTCGGCATCCTGATCCTGATTGTGCCCAAGCTGTTGAATTGGGCGGTGGCCATCTATCTCATTGTAGTGGGTGTGCTGGGGATTGTGGCCTGGTTGTAGAGGGCCGAGTGCAAAAAAGGCCGCCCCGAGGGGCGGCCTTTTTGGTTTACCGCGGCGCCATGGCCGGTACGCCGAAGAGGGTCGGGTGCAGCATGACCAAGGCGGCATAGAGCGCCAGGCCGACCACCACCACCAGTACGTCCCAGCCATAGTGGACCGTGTCCGCCTGTTTCTGCGCCCCGCGGCGGTTGGCGGACCAAATGGAAAACGCGCTATAGGCGCCCAGGCCGCCGAACAGGATCAGGGAGGCGGCGTCGCCGTTGGCGAACAGGTGGCCGACGGCCCACAGCACCACGGCGGTGGCCATGGGGTTGCGGATGAAGCGCTTGGTGTTGCCGGGCAGGTAGGCCCCGGCCAGCAGCACGAAGGCCGGGATCATCAGCAGGGGCGGTACATAGTAGCCCCAGGCCGGGGGTCCCCAAAGCGGGATGATTTGCGCCATGGCCTTGCCCCAGACGATGAGGCCCAGGCCGATGAGCGAGATTAGGCTGAACACGGCCGTGTAGGGCCAAGGGCCCATCTTTTCCACCATTTGCTGGCGCACCGCGGGTGCGGCGGGGACCAAGTGGATGCCGATCAGTACGATCAGGCCGAGGATTAACCAGGTCATTGTTGTGTGCTCCTGAGGGTTGGGGGATGGAAGGCATCTTAATCGATCGCAAGGGGCGTACCAAGAACCGCTGAGGGTGCAGCGGGGGTTCATGGTTTGCGCAAAACCTGGGGAGCCTGGGGCTTTGCGGGCGGGTGATATGCCCAAAATGCGGTGGATATGAGCCGTTTGGCCGGTCTTGCAAGCCCTAGTGCCGTTGCGCCCAAGTATCGGAAACAATCCAGGCGCTTTCGGAGCGCAGAGTGCGCGGGGAACCGCAGGGGCGCAGATAGGCGTTTCGATTGAAAGGATCGGCGCCGCACCCGACATCCGCCGCTTTAGCGGCGAATGCACTTCGCTGGCCCACCCCCTGTATGACTGCGTGCTCGGGGCGTACACGCCTTGGCCCGGCGCCTAACCGCAAACCCGCACGGCCCGAGGGCTGTTACTCCAGGCGGCTAGGCGGCGCTTTGGCGCCGGGCAGGCGCAAGCCAGCAAAAAAACCGCCTCCGCGCTCCCTGCGGTCCTCGGCGCCCTCTGCGTTTCTAACCGCCGTTGTTTCGGTCATGCGGGTAGGGCGTTGGGAGGGGCCGGGGCGGCGGACCGCCGAGGGCTGCGGCGCCATAGTTGCTTGGTATTTAGGCAAGCAATGGGCGAGCACCGTCGGGTCCCGGATCCGAGCGCGGGCTGGGTTGCCGGCCCGCGGCGGCTCGTCTTTCGATTAAGCAGATAGGAGGATTTGGATATGCCCGACGTGAATCGAGTCATGCGCGAGACCAGTGGCGAGAATGTTGCGCCTGAGGTGCAGGATCGCGAACTGGAGATTAAGGACTGGACCGGCGACAAGCAGCAGGCGACGGCCAACGAGGAGGGGGTGGCGATGACGGACACCCATTGGGCGGTGGTCCAGTACCTGCGGGACTATTATATGCAGAACGGTCGCGCCCAAAGCGGCCGCGAGGTGGCGACGGCACTGGATGCGAGCTTTAAGGATCGGGGCGGCAGCGCCTTCCTGCAGAGCCTGTTCCCCAAGGGGCCGGTGGCCCAGGGCTCGCGCATCGCCGGTGTGCCGGTGCCGCCTTATACCGAAGACAGCTCCTTCGGCAGTGCCATGTGAGCTTGTGGCGGCCGGCAAGGGCCGCGTAGGCCGGCGCCCCAATAGCGCTGACCAACCGCTGTGCGGGCGCGGCTGTGTTCGTCCCGGTTCCGCCCTTAGGGGCGGCCGTTGTTTTTTATTCTACGCTCGACTCTTTTCTAGGGAACGGTTCAAAAAGATGGGTGGTACAGCTCGCCACTTGATCCCCGCTTGCGCCGGGACGGGGCGACCTAGAGCTGTGTAGGTGAATTTTGAACCGTTACTAGGCGAATCATCCCGGCCAAGTGCTGTAGAATGGCGGTCATGAACCGCTGTTATGATCTGCATACCCATTCCACGGCCTCCGACGGCACCCTGACCCCCGCCGAGCTGGTGCGCCACGCGGCGGATTGCGGGGTGGATGTGTTGGCCATCACCGACCACGACAGCGTGGAGGGCATCGCCGAGGCGCAACAGGCCGGGCGGGCATTCGGGGTGGAGGTGGTGGCGGGGATTGAGCTGTCCATCACCTGGATGGGGCAGGTGATTCACGTCGTGGGGCTGTCTATCGACCCCGCTGCCCCGGAGCTGCTGGCGGGTTTGGACAGGCTGTGCGAGTTTCGCGCCTGGCGGGCCGAGGAGATGGGCCGCCGCTTGGCCCAGGCGGGTTATGCAGGCTGTTTTGAGGGCGCCAAGGCGCTGTCGAACGGGCGCTTGATCAGCCGCACCCATTTTGCGCGTCATTTGGTGCAGCGGGGCGCGGCCTCGGATGTGCGCGACGTGTTTAAGCGCTTTTTGGTGCGCGGAAAACCCGGCCATGTGCCGGGCCGCTGGGCCGAACCGGCGGAGGGGCTGGGGTGGCTGCGGGGCGCTGGCGGGCGCCCGGTGTTGGCCCATCCTGCGCGCTATAACCTGACCCGGAGTAAGCTGCGGCGCCTGGTGGCGGAGTTGATGGAGGCGGGTTGCGAGGGCATTGAGGTGGTCTCCGGCAGCCACAGTCGCGACGAGTGCCTGACCATTGGCCGCTTGGCGCATGAAACCGGCCTGTTGGCCTCCTCGGGCTCGGACTACCATGGCCCGGAGAACCCTTGGGTGGAGCTAGGTAAATGCCCGCCGTTGCCGGCGGGCTTGACCCCGGTATGGCATGATTGGTCGCCGCGGGCCGAGTGGCCGGGGCCGCTTGTTTCGGTTAGGTCATGAGCGGCTGTACCCGCATTCGGCGCGTATAGTGGTTGGGTTTCGCGGCCAAGTTTGGTTACACTTCGCCCCCGTTGCAGCAATCCGTACTCTAGTTTGGAACCGTTATGGCGCAATTTCTTCAGATTCATCCGGAATCCCCGCAATCTCGGCTGATCGCTCAGGCGGTGGCCATCGTGCGCAAGGGCGGGCTGATCGTCTACCCCACCGATTCGAGCTATGCCTTGGGCTGCCAAATCGGCGACAAGCAGGCCACGGACCGCATTCGGGAGATCCGGCGGCTGGACGACAAGCACAACTTCACCTTGGTGTGTCGGGATCTGTCCGAAATCGCGACCTACGCCAAGGTCAGCAATCAGCACTACCGGCTGCTCAAGACCCTGACCCCGGGGCCTTACACCTTTATCCACGAGGCCACCAAGCAGGTGCCTCGGCGCCTGCAACACGCCAAGCGCAAGACCATCGGCATTCGGGTGCCGGACCACCCCATCGCGCTGGCGTTGCTGGAGGCGCTCGGCGAGCCCCTGATGAGTTCCACCCTGCAAATGCCGGGCGATGATCTGCCGCTTACCGATCCCTACGACATGCGCGATCTGCTCGACCATCAGGTGGCCCTGATTATCGACGGCGGCTTTTGCGGCATGGAGCCCACCACGGTAGTGGACATGGAGGAGGACGAGCCGCGGGTGGTGCGCCAGGGCAAGGGCGACGCTGCGTTGCTCAAATAGGCCGGACCCGCCGCGCCCGCCCTCGGGCGCCGGGCCTTGGTCGGGCGATCCGCCGCCGAGCGGGCAACTCGGCGGCCCCTTCGGTATAATCGCCCGATGAATGAACTGAATGTAATCCAACAAATCGCCGTGCTGGCGCTGCCGGTGCTGTTCGCCATCACCGCGCACGAGGCGGCGCATGGCTTCGCCGCCCAGCGCCTGGGCGACTCCACCGCCTACATGATGGGGCGCGTCACCTTTAACCCGCTCAAGCACATCGACCCGGTGGGCACCATCTTGGTCCCGGCGGCAACCTTTCTGCTTTCGGGCTTTCTGTTCGGCTGGGCCAAGCCGGTGCCGGTGAATTTCGACGGCCTGCGCCGGCCCCGGCGCGACATGGCGCTGGTGGCCCTTGCCGGACCCGGGGCCAATTTGGTGATGGCGCTGTTTTGGGCCTTAATGATGCGCTTCGGGTTCGGCTTCGAGCAGACCTTGCCGTGGGCCGCCCAGCCGTTGATCTACATGGCCTATGCGGGGATTTTGATTAACGCCATTCTGCTGGTGCTGAATCTGTTGCCGATCCTGCCGCTCGACGGCGGGCGCGTAGTGGCCGCGCTGTTGCCGCCGCGGCTGGAGGCCGGCTATGCGCAGATGGAGCCTTGGGGCTTGGTGATCATCCTGGTGCTGCTGTTCACCGGGCTGCTCCAGGTCATCGTCGGCCCCGGCGTTCAGTTAGTGCAGCTAGTCGGCTACCTGGTAGCCGGTCTCGGCTGAAGCTTCGCTTTTTCGTCAATCTTCCACAGGGGGTCATCCTTGGACAAGATCTCAGTGCAAAACGCCCGGATTCTTTCAGGCATGCGGCCCACCGGGCGCCTGCATCTCGGTCATTATCACGGGGTATTGAAGAACTGGGTGGAATTGCAGCATCAATACGACTGCTTCTTCTTCGTGGCCGACTGGCATGCGCTGACCACCCACTACGACGACCCGACCAAGATCCCCGAGGCCACCTGGGAGATGGTGGTGGATTGGCTGGCCGCGGGCGTCAATCCCGGTGAGGCCACGCTGTTTATTCAATCCCAGGTGCCCGAACACGCCGAGCTGCACCTGCTGCTGTCCATGATCACCCCCACGGCCTGGCTGGAGCGCATGCCCACCTATAAGGATCAAAAGGCCAAGCTGCGGGAGCGGGACCTGGACACCTACGGCTTTCTCGGCTATCCGTTGCTGCAATCCGCCGACATCCTAATCTATAAGGCGAATGTGGTGCCGGTGGGGGAGGATCAGGTGGCCCATGTGGAGTTCACCCGCGAGCTGGCCCGGCGCTTTAACCATATCTACGGCATGGAGGCCGACTTTGAGGAGAAGGTGGATCAGGCGATCAAAAAGATGGGCAAAAAGAACGCCAAGCTGCTCAAAAACTACCGCAAGGCCTACCGGGAGCAGGGCGATGAAGAGGCATTGAACACCGCCCACGCCTTTTTGCACAGCCAGCAGAACATCACCGTCAACGACCGCGAGCGGCTGTTGGGGTACCTGGAGGGTAGCGGCCGCTCGATCCTGCCCGAGCCCCAGCCGTTGCTGACCAAGACCGCCAAGATGCCGGGGCTGGACGGGGAGAAGATGTCCAAGTCCTATCACAACGCCATCGCCCTGCGCGATGAGCCGGAAACGGTGGAAAAGGCCCTGCGCACCATGCAGACCGACACCCAGCGGGTGCGGCGCACGGACCCCGGCGATCCGGCCCGCTGTCCGGTGTGGAAGTTTCACGAGGTCTACTCCGGCGAGGAGGTCAAGGCTTGGGTGCAGGCGGGCTGTCGCTCCGCCGACATCGGTTGCATTGAGTGCAAGCAACCGGTGATCGATGCGGTGTTGGTGGAACTCAAGGAGATCCGCGAGCGCGGCCGAGACTACGAGGAACAGCCGGAGCTGGTGCGCAATATCATTTACGACGGCTGCGAGGCCGCCCGCGAGGTGGCCCAGGGGGTGATCGCCGAGGTGCGGCAGGCGATGTCGCTGCGTTATCGGTGACGGGGGGGCCATGACAAATCTTCGAACCTTATATGAACAGGATTTCAATGCCTGGGTCGCGCAGCATGTGGAGCTGCTCAAGGGCGGGCGCTTCCACGAGCTGGATTTGGAGCACCTGGTGGAGGAGTTGCGCGATAGGGGCCGAAGCGAACGGCGGGAGCTGGTAAACCGGCTGCGGGTGTTGTTGGCTCACCTGTTGAAGTGGGAGCGGCAACTGAGCGCCTTGTCCCAGCGGTGGGCGGAATTCGAGGGTAAGAACTGGCGCAACACCATTCTTGAGCAACGCTCGGCCATCGCCTACTTGTTGCAGAAAGGCCCGGGGCTGAAATCCTATATGGAGCCCGCGCTCGACGAGGCCTATCCTCAGGCCAGGGATCTGGCGGCGAAAGAAAGCGACCTGCCCTTGGAGACCTTTCCGCCGGATAATCCATATAGGGTCGCCGATATCCTGGACGACCGCTTCTTTCCGGCGCCGCGTTAGCGCCCGGATCAGCGCCCCATCAGCCGCCGCGAGACGATCCCATGAGCGATGCCTTTGCGCCGCCGCCCGAGCAGGAGGAGCTGCCCTTCGCCCTGGTTCGGGGAGAACCCTGGAGCGAGATGCCGAAGGATCTGTATATCCCGCCGGATGCGCTGGAGGTGTTCCTGGATGCCTTCGAGGGGCCGCTGGACCTGTTGCTGTACCTGATTAAGCGGCAAAACCTGGATATCCTGGACATCCCCATCTTCAAGATCACCCAACAGTACATGGAGTACGTGGAGCTGATGAAGGAGCTGCGCCTGGAGCTGGCGGCGGAATACCTGGTAATGGCGGCGATGTTGGCGGAGATTAAATCCCGCATGCTGCTGCCGCGGCACGAACAGGCGGAAGAGGATGAGGACGACCCGCGGGCCGAGTTGATTCGGCGGTTGCAGGAATACGAGCGCTTTAAGCGCGCGGCGGAGGACCTGGACGGCCTGCCGCGCATCGGGCGGGAGCTGTTTCAGGCCCGGGCCGAGGCGATGGCGGAGGGGGCCGAGCGGCCGCCGCCGGAGGTGGACTTGCAGGAGCTGCTGCTGGCGCTAAACGCGGTCTTAAAGCGGGCGGACCTGTATACCCGGCATCGGGTGGAGAAGGAGCCTTTGTCGGTGCGCGAGCGCATGACCCGGGTGATGGAACAGCTTACCGGCGAGTTTTGTCCCTTTCCGTCCCTGTTTCGGGCGGACGAGGGTCGCCTGGGGGCGGTGGTCACCTTTCTGGCGATGCTGGAGTTGATTAAAGAGGGCCTGGTGGATTTGGTGCAGAACGAAACCTTGGGCGCGATTCATCTGCGGGCGAGGGCGGCCTGATGCAAGATGCGCTGGAACTTAAGTGCATTGCAGAGGCGGCGCTGCTCGCGGCCGGCCGGCCGCTGTCGCTAGACGAGCTGCTGGGTCTGTTCGAGGCGGACGAGGCCCCGTCGAAGGCCGGCTTGCGCGAGGCCTTGGCGGCGCTGGAGACGGATTACGCCGGGCGCGGCGTGGAGCTTGCGGAGGTGGGCGGCGGTTTCCGCTTGCAGACGGCCAAGGCCTATGCGCCCTGGGTGGCCCGGTTGTGGGAGGAGAAGCCGGCCCGTTATACCCGCGCCACCCTGGAGACCCTGGCGCTGATCGCCTACCGGCAACCCATCACCCGCGGCGAGATTGAGGAGATCCGCGGCGTAAGCGTGGCCAGCAACATCGTGCGCTCGCTGACCGAGCGCGGTTGGATTCGCGTGGTGGGCCATCGTGACGTGCCGGGCAAGCCGGCGCTGTTTTCGACCACCAAAGAGTTTTTGAACTACTTTGGGCTGAAGGGGTTGTCCGACCTGCCGCCGCTGTCCGAGATCCGCGATTTGGATCAAATCGAGCGCGAGCTGGAGTTGGAGCTTCGGCCTGAGCAAGAGGCCGACCAAGAGGCCGGAGAAGAAACCGCCGGCGAAGAGGCCAACGAAGAGGCCGGTGAAGAAGCCGGTGAAGAAGCCGGTAAAGAGGCTAGCGAAGAGGCTAGCGAAGAGGCCGGTGAAGAGGCTAGCGAAGAGGCCGGTGAAGAAACCGCCGGCGAAGAGGCCAACGAAGACCTCGCCGAAGAGGCCAGCGAAGAAACCGCCGGCAGAGAGGCTGGCGAAGAGGCCGCCGGCAGGGATGCCGACGAAGAGGCCGACGAAGAAACCGCCGGCAGAGAGGCCGACGAAGAAACCGGTGAAGAAACCGCTGGCAGAGAGGCCGACGAAGAAACCGGTGAAGAAACCGCTGGCAGAGAGGCCGACGAAGAGGCCGGTGACGAAACCGCCGGCGAAGACCTTGCCGAAGAGGCCAGCGAAGAAACCGCCGGCAGAGAGGCCGGCGAAGGGGCCGCTGGCGAAGGAGCCGACCAAGACCCTGCCGAAGAACCCGGGCCGAAGCGCCCCGAATAAGAGAATGCAACGCATCATGACGTCACCCGACACTAAACCCGGCAAAGACCCTGGCGAGCGCTTGCAAAAGGCGCTGGCCCATGCAGGCTGGGGCTCGCGCCGGCAATTGGAGCAGGCCATTGGCGCGGGCGAAATCCAGGTCAACGGCAAGCTGGCGGAGCTTGGGCTGCGGGTGCGCCCGGGTGACGTGGTGCAGTTTGGCAGTCGGCGCAAGGTCATCGGCAAGGGCCCCGAGATCGAGCGCAAGGTGCTGATCTACAACAAGCCCGAGGGCCAGGTGGTCACCCGCAACGACCCCGAGGGCCGCCCCAGTGTGTTTGCCGGCCTGCCCAAGATCCGGGGGCGCTGGATCGCGGTGGGCCGGCTGGACCTGAACACCAGCGGGCTGCTGCTGTTCACCACCGATGGCGAGCTGGCCAATCGGCTGACCCACCCCAGCCGGCAGGTGGAGCGGGAGTATGCCATTCGGGTGCTCGGCCAGGTCACCGAGGAGGCCCTGGAGACCCTGGTGCAGGGGGTGGAACTCGAAGACGGTCCGGCGCGCTTCGAGGAGGTGGTGGAGTCGGGCGGCGAGGGCGCCAACCGCTGGTTTCATGCGGTGCTGGCGGAGGGACGAAATCGCGAGGTGCGGCGGCTTTGGGAAGCCGTGGGGGCCAAGGTGAGCCGGCTGAAGCGGGTGCGATTCGGGCCGATTATGCTCGAAAGCCGGCTTTCGGTAGGGCGTTGGCGCTATGCCGCCGATGACGAGGTGAATTACCTGCTGGAGCTGGCCGGGCTGCCCGCGGCGCCAAAACGCCCGCGGCCCCCGGCCCCGGTCAAAGGCGCGCCGCGGCGCAATAAAGGGCGGGCGGGCCGCTGATCCGGGGGCGTTATGCAATTGCCCGCCGCCAAGCTGCGTAAGGTTTACCGTCAGCTCTTCGAGGCGCACGGCCCCCAATCCTGGTGGCCGGCGGTCACGCAGTTCGAGGTGATGGCGGGCGCGGTGCTCACCCAAAACACCGCCTGGACCAATGTGGAACGGGCCATCGCCAACCTGCAGGCGCTCGACGCGTTGTCGGCCGAGGCGGTGTTGGCGCTGCCGTTGGAAGACCTGACCCAGGCCCTTCGCCCTTCGGGGTATTTTAACGTCAAGGCCCGCAGGCTACAGGCCTTTTGCACGTTTTTCGAGCGCCAGGGCGGGACCGCCGCATTGGCCGAGCTACCGACCGAGACGCTGCGCCAGCGGCTGTTGGAGGTCAAGGGCGTCGGCCCCGAAACCGCCGACGATATCCTATTGTATGCCTTTGCGCGGCCGGTGTTCGTGATCGATGCCTACACCCGGCGGATCTTTCAGCGCTTGGGCCTGATTCGGGGCGACGAGGCCTACGAGGCGCTGCGCCAAGGCTTTGAGCAGGCCCTAGGTCCGGATACCGCGCTGTTCAACGAGTATCATGCCTTGCTGGTGCGCCATGCGAAGGCGTCCTGCGCCCGCACGCCCCGTTGCGAATCCTGTTGCCTGCTCGCCCTGTGCCAGGAGGGCCGGGCGCGGGTCGGGTCCTGAGGCGAGTACAGCCGCGCACCCGTATCGAAAACAGCCCAGGGGCTTTCGGAACGCAGGGCACGCGGAGAACCGCAGAGGGCGCAGAGAGACGCAGAGAGGCGCAGAGAGGCAAAGGTTTTTGCTTTGCGTCTTGGCGAGAGAGAGGCTTCGTTGTCGATCGGCTCGCGCCAGGAATCGGCTGTGCCGAGGGACGAGGCGCCAACTCCTGTGGGAGCGGTTTGCAAGCGCGATCAGCCACCACAGGGCGACCTACGAAAGCCGCTTGCGGTTTGGCGGTGTTTTTGTGGAGGGGGCGGCTGGAGGCTTGAATTTCGTTCAGGCGCCGACTGGTTCTCGGGGAAGCGCCCGGCGCGCTCCCGCACCGGGCGGCCTCGCCCTCAGTGCGGGGTCAAGGCTTGCAGCCGCGCTGCGTGCAGCCCCTTGGGGCCTTCGTTGATTTCGAACTCCACCTTCTGGCCCTCTTTGAGGGTCTTGTAACCATCCATGTCGATCGCGGAAAAATGGATGAAAACATCCTGTTCGCTATTTTCCGGGGTGACGAAGCCGTATCCCTTGGCGTTATTGAACCATTTCACGGTGCCGATGACCATACTGCATACTCCTCCGAAAAGACGGCTGATGACGCACCCGCATCCCTTTCTTCTTGCTTCGGCTGGCTGCGTCGCGCGGGTTTCTCAGGCCCCGGTGCGAGGCGCAGACGCCGAACTTTTTTATTCCTGCAATGAGCGGGTTGGTTGACAAACAAATTTTTTTGTTTTTATGGGTCTAGGGTATAACCATCGGTGGCTTATGGTCAATGCCTGTTGTCGGCACGAAGTATGCTTGTACTATGCCTATTGTACGATTCCTGATAACAGGGTGTTCAAAAGTGCGAGCGGGAACCCGGTTTGAATATGCGTTTTCAGGTACTATATGGGGTGTGGAGACGATAGCGGCACGAAACCCGGTAAAATATGGCAGAACGAGAACAAAACGACTTCGATGATGGCCTGACGGTGCAGGAGGGGCGGCCTAAGCTCAAAAAGCCGCCGATGTACAAGGTTCTTCTTCTGAATGACGACTATACCCCCATGGATTTCGTAGTCCATGTGCTGGAGACCTTCTTTCGGTTGGAACGCGAGAAGGCCACCCAGGTCATGCTCCATGTGCATACCCGCGGGGCCGGGGTGTGCGGGGTCTTCAGTCAGGAGATCGCCGAGACCAAAGTGGCCCAAGTGAACGATTACGCGCGCAGCAATCAGCATCCCTTGCTCTGCACCATGGAGGAGGTCTGAGTGATCGGATCGGCGCCCGGCCTGTTATGCGGCGCACGCCCTCGGGCCAAAGCAGGCCGGGGGCGTCTCCCCCACAACTTCGCTCCGACGGAAAGATCAAGATGTCCATGCTAAGCAAAGAACTGGAAAACACCCTCAATCAAGCGTTCAAGCAGGCCCGGGAGCGCCACCACGAGTTTATGACCGTGGAGCACCTGCTGCTGGCGTTGTTGGACAACCACCAGGCGATCGAGGTGCTGCTCGCCTGCGGCGCCGACACCGAACGCCTGCGGCGCGATATCGATACCTTTATCGATGAAACCACGCCCCTGCTGCCGGCGGGCGAGGGCCGCGAGACCCAGCCCACGCTGGGCTTTCAGCGGGTGTTGCAGCGGGCGGTGTTTCATGTCCAGTCCTCGGGCAAGAAAGAGGTCACCGGGGCCAATGTGCTGGTGGCGATCTTCAGCGAGCAGGAGTCGCAGGCGGTGTATTTTCTCGGCTTGCAGGACGTAAGCCGGCTGGACGTGGTCAACTTCATCTCCCACGGCATTTCCAAGGTGCATGACGAGTCGCAGGACGAAGACGCCGCGCCCGGCCTGGAAGACGACGAGGAGATGACCGGCTCGCCCAAGAGCGCGCTGGATAGTTTTGCCAGCAACCTCAACGAACAGGCCCAGGCGGGCAAGATCGATCCGCTGATCGGGCGCAAGGGCGAGGTGGAGCGCACGGTGCAGGTGCTGTGCCGGCGGCGCAAGAATAACCCGCTGCTGGTGGGCGAGGCCGGGGTGGGCAAGACGGCCATCGCCGAGGGGTTGGCCAAGATGATTGTGGACGAACAAGTCCCCGAGGTGCTGGAAGACTGCACCATCTACGCCTTGGATTTGGGCGCCCTGGTGGCGGGCACCAAGTATCGCGGCGATTTTGAAAAGCGCCTCAAGGCGGTGCTCGGGCAGCTCAAGAAAGAGCCCGAAACCATTCTGTTCATTGATGAAATCCACACCATCATCGGCGCCGGCGCGGCGTCCGGCGGGGTGATGGACGCCTCGAACCTGATTAAGCCGATGCTGGCCTCGGGCGAGTTGCGCTGCATCGGCTCCACCACCTACCAGGAATTCCGCGGCATCTTCGAAAAGGACCGGGCGCTGGCGCGCCGTTTCCAGAAGATCGATATCCCCGAACCCTCGGTGGAGGAGACCGTGGAGATCCTTAGCGGCCTCAAGAGCCGGTTCGAAGAGCATCACGCCGTGCGCTATACGCGCAAGGCGCTGCGCACCGCGGCGGAGCTGTCCGATCGCTACATCAACGACCGCCACCTGCCGGACAAGGCCATCGATGTGATCGACGAGGCCGGGGCGAACATCCAACTGGCGCCGGTTTCCAAACGCAAGAAGGTGATCGGGGTGCAGGACATTGAGAATATCGTGGCCAAGATGGCGCGCATTCCCCCAAAGACCGTCTCCGCGTCCGATGTGGAATCCTTGCGCACCCTCGATCGCGACCTCAAGATGGTGGTGTTCGGTCAGGACGAGGCCATCGGCACCTTGACCGCCGCCATTCGAATGGGGCGCTCGGGGCTGGACGGCCTGGAGAAGCCGGTGGGCTCGTTCCTGTTCGCCGGTCCCACCGGCGTGGGCAAGACCGAGGTCACGCGGCAACTGGCCAAGATCCTGGGCATGCCGTTAATTCGCTTCGACATGTCCGAGTACATGGAGCGCCACACGGTGTCACGCCTGATCGGCGCGCCGCCGGGCTATGTCGGCTTCGACCAAGGCGGCCTGCTCACCGAAGAGGTGACCAAGCACCCCTATTCGGTGCTGCTGCTGGACGAAATCGAAAAGGCCCACCCGGATGTCTTTAACCTGCTGTTGCAAGTGATGGACCACGGCTCGCTGACCGACAATAACGGGCGCAAGGCGGACTTCCGCAACTGCGTGTTGGTGATGACCACGAACGCCGGGGCCGAGATGATGAGTCGGCCGTCCATCGGTTTCACCCCGCAGGATCATTCCAGCGACGGCATGGAGATGATCCGCAAGACCTTCACCCCGGAGTTCCGTAACCGCCTCGACGCCGTGGTGCAGTTCAAGGCCCTGCCGCCGGAGGTGATTAGCCATGTGGTGGACAAGTTCCTGTTTGAGCTGGAGGGGCAGTTGCAGGAGCGGAAGGTGGAGTTGGATGTCACGGACGCGGCGCGCAAGCTGTTGGCGGAAAAGGGCTATGACGCAAAGATGGGCGCACGCCCCATGTCCCGGGTGATTCAGGAGCGGATCAAAAAGCCGCTGGCGGAGGAGCTGCTATTCGGCCGGCTCTCGAACGGCGGCAAGGTGGCTATCGATGCCGCAGAGGAAGAAATCGTGTTCGAGATCGAAGGCGAGGCGGTTCACTAAGAGGCGCTGCTCGGGATCGGATGGCGGGACCCCTGCGCCGCGGGCGCCGCATCCTCAAGGTCTCCGGCGGTTTGGCCGAAGCCGCCCCGATCAGCGCGCGCGGTAGGTGATGCGGCCCTTGCTCAGGTCGTAGGGCGTGAGCTGAACCGTTACCTTGTCGCCAGTGAGGATGCGGATATAGTGCTTGCGCATCTTCCCCGAGATGTGTGCGGTTACGATGTGACCGTTCTCCAGCTCCACGCGGAACATGGTGTTGGGTAGGGTTTCGGTCACCGTCCCTTCCATTTCGATAAAATCTTCTTTCGCCATGCGGTTATCTCGACCTCCGGAAATTTTGACAAAAGGGAATTGTACCACACGCCAGAGAAAATGAAGCCCGCTCGCGTAAGAAAATCAGGGGATTCTTATCTGCGCTCTTGCGTCGTTTGCGTTCCCGACCGGGGCGTCGCGGGCGGACCACTGCGGGCGGACCCGCCGCCGAGCGGGCCAGACAACGGAACAACGCCATTTAGGAACGCAGAGGGCGCAGAGGACCGCAGAATTGAACCACAGATAAACACGGATGGACACAGATGAACACAGATGTTCGTCTTTTGAATTTTGAGTTTTTAAGTTTGAAAATATGCACGGCTTCTCACAGAGGTTGAGGCTGGGGCTGGGCTGTGGGGCATCAACAATGCTTGGGGGCTTCGCCCGCCCCGGCTAAAGCCTCGGGTAACCTGGCAATGCTGCCAGCTGTGAGAGAGCCGCGCAAGCGGGAAGCTCTCCCGAGTAAGGAGCACTAAGCACTAAGCACGAAGCGCCGCCAACCCCGCAATGGCGTTGTTTGTGCCGCTTGTGCGCAACTGTACTAAACGATGGAGGCCAGGATCGAGGTCTTTTCCAGGCGGTCGGCGAGGATTTTTAGCAAGACCTTGGCGATGGAGGTCTGCACCTGCTCTGAGGCCCCGGCGATGCCCTCCGAGCGTATTTTGATTACGGTGACATCGCTGTTGCTCACCACGCTGGCGGTGCGGCGTTTTTCCTTGCCCATCACATAGGCCATTTCGCCGAAGCATTGACCGGCCTCGATGATGCCGAGGAAGGAGTCGTTCTTGATGATGCTGGCGTTGCCGGTGGCCAGTACGAAGAGGGAGGTGCCCACTCGGCCCTCTTCGATCAGCTTGACCCCTGAGCCGAAGCGGTGCCATTTGCTGAAGCGAAGCACCTCCCACAACTCGCGGTCGGTGAATGCCTCGAAGAAGGACAGGCCCTTCATTAGGTTGAATTTTTCCGTATCCGAGACATCCTGCGAAGGCAGCTTCAGTTTTTTGTAGGCGCTGGTCAGGTCCTTGGCCATGGCGTTGAACGACTCGTAGCGGTCCTGCGCCCGTTTGCGGATGCTGCGTTCCACGATGGCGAGCAGGGACTCGGCGATGTCCGAGCGCCGAGCGATCAGCGGCGTAGGTTCCTTGTCGGCGATCTTGCGGAATAGCTCCACCTGCGACTTGGCCATGAACGGCAGGTAGCCGCTCAGCAGTTGATACATCACCACCCCGAGGGAATAGATATCGGTCTGGAAGGTGATGTTTTCGTCGCCCGACACCTGTTCCGGCGACATATAGGCCGGCGAACCCACGGCGCCGAAGATCTGGGTGTGGTCCGAGTTCATCATCAAGGCGGTGCCGAAATCGCTGACCTTGACGTCCGTGCCCTTCTCGATCAGCAGGTTCGCCGGCTTGATGTCGCGATGGATCACCCCTTGGCGGTGGGCGTATTCGAGGGCGTTGCAGCACTTGAACACGATTTCCACGATTTGGTCCTGGGCCAGCAGGTTGCCCGCGGTGCAGAACTTCTTCAGGGTCTGGCCGCGTACATACTCCATGACGATGTAGTGCAGGTCGTCGTCCATGCCGGCATCGAGCACGCGCACGATATGGGGGTGGCGCAGCTTGCCCGCCAGGCTGGCCTCGTTCATGAACATCTTTTTGAACTTGACCCCGTTCACCGGGTCGCTGAACACCGCCTGATTGGCGATCTTCACCGCCACCTCCTGGCCGGTGAACGGGTCTCGCCCCAGAAACACGGAACTGGTGGCGCCCTTGCCGAGCAAGCGCTGGATTTCGAACTTGCCGATGGTCTGTCCCATCGGGGAATCGGTTTCGAGCATAACGAGGACCTGGGCCGGGGCTGTTGGGGAAAGGTTGGGAGGGGTTGCGTCGCAAGTCCCGGTGAAAAGCGACCCTCGTTAAGGGCGAATGATAGCCTATTTTGAGTCATCCTAAGAGGGAACGCGCAAGGGGTGCCGGGGGGGCGGGTCCAAGGCGGCGAGAAAGCCCTTTTTTCGCGCCCTCCGGGCCTATTGCTCAGGCTATTTCAATGGAATTGCATCGACGATCAAATGATCCGCAAGTGATTTGCGCGGGGGCGGGGTTTTGGACACAATAGGGAATGATTCGACCGGAAAGGCTTGTTTATGATCGCGTGTAGCTTTGGTGTTTGTCGGCGATTTCGCCCGCCAACGCGGCGTCGCGGCATGCCTTGGTTGCTGGCGGCGCTTTGCTCGGCGGCGCCTGCGCAAGCGCAAGCGGGGCCGACCATTATGGTTACCGCGGAACGCACCGGGGAATCGGACCCCCAGCAGGCGGCGTTGGCGGTGAATGTGCTGGATCGGGAAACCCTCGACGAGGCGCAGGTGAACCAGCTGGGCGATCTGGCCCACTTCAGCCCGGGGCTCGCGCTGAGCAGCCTCAACGCGGGGCAGGCCACACCCTATATCCGCGGCATCGGTTCCAATGCAGACGGGGCCGGCAGCGATCCGTCCGTGGGGGTGTTTCTGGATGAGGTCTATCTGGGGCGATCCGCGGCCTGGACCGGCGACCTCTTCGGCCTGCAACGGGTGGAGGTGCTGCGCGGCCCCCAGACCACCCTCTATGGCCGCAACGTGGTGGGCGGCGCCATCAATTTGGTTACCGCCAAGGCGGGCGAGCAGCCGGTGCAGTCCCTGGAGGCCAGCCTGGGCGACGGCGGTTATCGCAAGATCGATTTCGAGCTGTCCGGCCCCGTGGGCGACGGCCTGGTCTACGGCGGGCTGAGCGGGGCCATGCGGCGCCGGGACGGTTATCTCGAATCCCGCACCGCGGATTTGGATCAACTGGCGCAGGATCGCAAGGGCGTGCGCGCCCACCTGACCTTTTTCCCCACCCTCGACACCGAAACCGACCTGACCCTGGACTATGCCCGGGTGGATGAATCGGGGCCGAGCCGGCATGCCAACGGGGGTTTCAAGGATCGGCTGTTGACGCCGCTGGACCCCGCCGCGGCGCAGGATATTCATACCAATTGGGACCGGGATGCGGGGGTCACCGAGGGGGACTTTTGGGGCCTTGCGCTGCGCACCGACCACCAGTTCGCGGCGGCCGACCTGGTCTCCATCACCGCCTACCGCAACTCGGATCTGTATGTGGATGATGCAATCCTCTACGATCTCGACATCTTGACCTCGTCGCCGGGCTTTTCGCCCTATGACACCACTGTCATCCACGGGCATAACGCCTACCGCGAGCAGGCCCATCAATTCTCTCAGGAGTTTCGGCTTTCGGCGCAACCCGGACGTTTCGACTGGCTGGCGGGGGTCTATTATCTGCGCGAGTCGGTGTTTCGCCAGGAGACTTACGACCTCGACGTGTTGGTGGATGTCGGCCACAGCCTGGATGACGGCATAGGGCCGTCGGACCAGGACAACATCACCCGCAGCTATGCGCTATTCGGGCAAACGGGGTATGCGTTGAACGACCGCTGGCGGCTTGTCGCCGGCGGCCGTTGGAGCCAGGATCGGAAACGGATTCATCAGCAGGGCGAGGCTGGCGGATACTTTATTATGGAGGATTACGACGTGCGCGTGGCACAGCGTTGGGCGCGCTTCACGCCAAAATTCAGCCTGGAATTTCAGGCCTCGGAGGAACTCTTCGGCTATGCCCTCCTCAGTCAGGGCTACAAGAGCGGCGGTTTTCAGGGCCAAGCCCCCACGACCTTCGCGGCCGCGAATCCGTTCGCCCCTGAGCTGGCGGACAACCTCGAACTCGGCCTCAAGTGGCGCAGCGCCGACCGCCGCTACACCTTCAACGCCACCGCCTTCCATATCGATTATCAAGACCTGCAAGTGTTGGAGTTGTTCAGCCCGGCCGAGGCCCCGTCGGGCGACGTGGGGGTGATTATGACCTTAAACGCGGCCAATGCCCGTTCCCGCGGGATCGAACTCGAATGGGCGGCCAGCCCGGCGGCGGGCTGGACGCTGTCTGGAAGCTACGCCTGGCTGGATGCCGTTTACACCGATTTCTGCGTCGGCGAAGAGCTGGGTTTTCGCTTCACCAACGATGCCGAGCGCACCGGCAACCGGCTGCGCAACGCCCCCGAGCACAGCTTTAGCCTGACTCTCAAGAACGAGCGGCGCCTCGGCCGCGGCCTGCTCGACACCCGCCTGGACTGGCACTATCAAAGCAAGAACTATCAAGATCCGGCGAACCGGGAACTCGCCGCCATTCCCGCCTATGCCCTCGCCAACCTGCGCATGGCTTGGCGCCCGAATGAGCGCTTGGAACTCGCCGCCTGGGTGCATAACCTGTTCGACGAAGACTACCTGGTGCATGGCTATGTGATGGGCGACACCGGCATGGTCACGCCCGGCCCGCCGCGAACCGCCGGCCTAACCATGAGCTACGATTTTGCCCGCTGAATCGGCCCCGGGTTGATCCGAATGGGCGAGAAACCTCACACTCAAACATCTAGTCAGGAGGAAAAATTTCTCCACGGGATGGAGCCGCCGCCTACCGCCGGAAGCGGCTCGTGATGACGCCCAGCGCCCGATCAACCGTCTATTCTCTGACATTTTTTCGGAACGCGGAACCCACCGCTCACAACTCACCATTCACCATTCACCACTCACCATTCACAACTCACCATTCACCACTCACCATTCACAACTCACCATTCACCACTCACCATTCACAACTCACCATTCACAACTCACCATTCACAACTCACCATTCACCACTCACCATTCACCACTCACCATTCACCACTCACCATTCACCACTCACCATTCACAATCCACCACCGGGGTCCGGGGCCGCCGCGGGCGACTCCACCCGAATCTCCACCTGGTCCAGGCGGCCGGCGTCGTCCACCACCGAAATCCGCACCGCTCCGGGTTGCTCCAGCGGATGGGGCGCGCTGGCCCCCGGTTCCAGGGAGTAGCGATGCGCGCCGTCGATGTACCAATGCAGCCGCCCGCTGCCGCCCGCGGCCTGCAAGTGGATGCTGGGCGGCTCATCGCCGATGGCGGCATACACGCTGCCGGAGCGGATGCCGATAATCTGCGGCGGGGCGGCGAGGGCGGCGGCGTCATCGCCGGTGCAGCGCGGATCCAGGTCCGGGATTTGGCCCGCCCGCCGCAGGCCCGCCGGCAACCAGGGCTCCAGCTCTTGCGGCCAAAGGGCCAGGGTGCGGGGCTGAGCTGGGCCGCCGTCGCAGTTGGGGGTGAGCCGCAGGCCGCTATCCGCCGCCACCTGAATCGCGGGGCTTAGGTCGCGCCACTGGGCGTCCGCGGCCTCGATCCAGGTGGGCGGGATTTGCTGGTCGAGGATCCAGGCCAAGTGCCGGCGGTGGCACTGAGCGGCGTCTTGCGCGCCTTCGGCGATGCCCAGCGGCCAACAGATCGGGCCTTGGGTCACGCTGGGGGGCGGTCGGGGCAGGGCAGGGCGGTCCTCGCCCAGGTAATCGGCCACCGCGAACAACAGCGGGGCCGCGGTGGCGCGGCCGTGCTGGCCCTGCACCGGGGCGCCGTCGGGTCGCCCCGCCCACACGCCGATGGTGTAGCGCGCGCCCACGCCGATGGCCCAGGCGTCGCGAAAACCATAGCTGGTGCCGCTCTTCCAGGCCAATCCCGGGGCGCGCGCGGCGGCGCTGCGCCGAATCTCGTGCGGCCCCGGGATGTCGGCGAGGAGGCGGCGCACGATCCAGGCCGCGCCCGGAGACAACAGAAACCGACCGGGCGCGACGGGTTGTTCCCGAATCAGCCGCAAGGGCTGGGATTGGCCTTGATGACTGAAGGCCAAATAGGCGCGGGTGAGCTGCTCTAGGCTGGTGCCGGCGCCGCCCAGGATGTTGGCCAGATTGGGCTCGCCGTCGCCCGGGATTGCAAGTGTCAGGCCGCTGCCGGCGAGCCGCGAATGGAAACGCCCCGGGCCGAAGCGCTCCAGCAGATTCACCGCGGGCACATTGAGCGAGCGTTGCAGCGCCGCCGCGGCCGAAACCGGGCCGTTGAAGCCGGCGCTGAAGTTGCCGGGGCGGTAGTCGCTGCGCCGCCGCGGGGCGTCCGCGAGCAGGGAGTGGGAATGGATCAGCCCGGCGTCCAGGGCCATGCCGTAGAGGAACGGCTTTAGGGTGGAGCCCGGCGAGCGCCCGGCGGTGATCATGTCCACATGGCCGAAGCGTGCGGAGTCGAGGAAATCCGCCGAGCCCAAATAGGCCCGCACCGCGGCGTCGGCGTTCTCCACCACCAGCACCGCCGCCGAGACGCCCGCGGGGAACTCGCGAATCCGCCCCCGCAGCCAGTCCTCCAAGGCCGCCTGCAAGGGGCCGTCGAGGGTGGTGCGGATCAGCGCCGCGGGGCGTTCGGAGACCAACCGTCGGGCCAGCAGCGGGGCCTTTAGCGGCGGGTCTGGGGCGTGGGCATAGACGGTTTCCAACTGTGCGTCCGCGGCCCGCTCGCGGCCCCATACGCCGAACTTGACCAGCCGCCGCAGGACCTTGTCGCGCGCCCGTTGCGCGGCCGCCGGGTGCAGGTCCGGGCGCAGGCGCGTGGGGGCCTGCGGCAGCACCGCCAACAAGGCCGCCTCGGCATGGGTGAGGTCCAGCGCCGATTTGCCCAAATAGCTGTGGGCCGCGGCCTGCACGCCCTCCAAGGTGCCGCCAAAGGGCGCCAGATTCAAATACAGCCCCAGGATTTGATCCTTGTCCAGGCGCCATTCCAGTTGCAGCGCGCGCAGCATTTGATACAGCTTGCCGGGGATGTCGCGGCCGTGGGGATGCAGCAACCGCGCCACCTGCATGGTCAGGGTCGAGCCGCCGGAGATGATGCGTCCGCCGCGCAGGTTTTGCACCGCGGCGCGCATTAGGGATAAGGGGTTGATGCCGGGGTGGCGGCGGAACCAGCGGTCCTCGTAATTCAGCAAGGCCTCAAGATAGCGCGGCGAGACTTGCTCAATGGTGGTGGGGTAGCGCCAAATCCCGGCGGCGTCCGGAAAGGCCCGCAGCGGTTCGCCGTGGCGGTCGGTGACCACTCGGGCAAAGGTCTCGGCATGGGCGGGCAGGGCCGGCGGATACAGGCGGTCCAGGCCCCACAGCACCCCGAGCCCGAGCAGCGCCGCGGCGGCGAGCCAACGGATGGGCTTAAAACGGGCAGGCAGTCGTAGCAACACAGCGGGTTAGGGGCCTTTCACGCGGATTCTATCACGGCAAACGGTCATCTCCGGCTGTGGGAGCGGCTTGCAGCCGCGATCGGCCGCGCCAGCGGCTTGGCCCGGGCGTTGGCGCCGGATCAGAGGCCGTCATCGCGGATGCAATCCGCTCCCACGGTCATGCTCGTTCCCGAGCTGGAGCGTGGCGGCCTGCGGCGCCAAAAATGCCTCCGCGCCCGCTGCGCCCCTGCGCCCTCTGCGCCTCTGCGTTCCTCTGCGCCCGCTGCGTTCCTGAAGGCCTAAGGCTGCACCACTTTCACCTCGGCCGGGGCCTTGCCCACGGCGCGAATCTGCGGCCGATACATGGATTCCACCAGGGTCGGCGGTACGCTGTAGGTCCCGGGGGTTACCGCGCGCATCAAATAGAACAGGTGAGTGCGGCCGTGTTCGGGCAGATCCAGCGCCGCCACATAGCGGTCGTCGCGGTAGCCCGCGTATTGGATCTTTCGCTCCCGAGTCAATTCCTCCGGCGCCTGGCCCTCGATGCGCAGGTCGTCGATTTTGATCGCATGTTCCAGGTTCTGGTTTTCCAGCTCGAAGCCGGCGGGCAGCAGGTCCGCCACCAGCGCATCAGGCACGCGCTGTTCGGCCGTGAGGCCCAGATGCACCAGCACCAGGTCGCCCACCGCGGCCTGTTCCAAGGCCAGGGGCTCGCCCTCCGGACTGTAATAGCTGCGTTTCACCGTGATGCCCTGCGCCGAGGGGGCGGGCGGTCCCTCGGCATAGCCGTTGATGGTCAGGACCGTAAATAGCGGGACCTCAGAGGCGTTGTGCAGCCGCAGCCCCTGGGCGAGCGCCGCGGCTGGGGGTTGGCTGTGATGGCGGCCGGGGCCTTTCAGGGCCTGGCGGCGCTCGCCGAGCGCCAATTCCGCCGCCCAGGGCGCGCCGCGGGCGCCCTCCAGGCTCAGGCCGGCCATAAACAGCGCGTTCCGCTCCTGGGTGCTGAGCCAGCGCTGTCCCTTCAGTTCGTCGGCCAGGGTGAAGCTTAGCCCCAGCGCCCGCTCCGGCATGATCCCTTGTTCCAGCAGCAGCCGGATTTGCAGCGCCAGGTCGCGCACCACGCTGCCGTAGTCGCCGTAGTAGCCATCGCGTTCGCGCGGGCGGTCGAGACCCTCGCGAATGGCCTGCAGGCCGCGCTTTTGGTCGCCCTGATTGAGCAGCGCGATCCCGAGCTGGACCAGCGGCAGCCCGGTCTTGGCCTGGCCCCGCTCTTGTTCGAAGAGGGTGCGCAGCTCGCCGAGGTGGGCCTGCTTGGTGCGCGAGAGCACATAGCCGGCGTAGGCCTTGTAGGCGAAGGTGTAGTGATCCGGGGCGTCGCTCCAGCGTTCTTGGAAGAAGCTGCCGCGGCGTTGCAGGTATTCGCGCAGGCGGTTCATGGCGCTGTCGAGCAGGCCGTCGGGGACCGCCAGGCCCTGCGCGCGGGCGCTCAGCAGGAAGTCGGCCGCAAAGGCGGTGAGCCAGTGCTCTTCATCGGAGTCGTCATCCCACAGCCCGAAACCGCCGTTGTAGAGTTGCAGCGTGGCCAGGCGCGCCAGGCCCTGTTGCAGCATCTTTTCGCGTTTCTCGGCGGCCAGCGGCGGCAGGCCGAGGCGTTGCAGATTGCGGTTGTCGGCCAGTGCCAGCGGGAACAAGCGGCTGACGGTCTGCTCCAAACAGCCGTAAGGGTATTGCAGCAGGTTTTCCAATTGGGTGGAGAGGTCCAGGTCGGCGCGATCCGACAGCGTAAGCCGGGTCTGCACGGTGGGGCCGAGCAGGCCTTGCAGCAGCCCGCTTTCGGCCTCAAAGGCCTCGCCCGGGGGGATCACCGCGCGCTGTTGGCGCAATAGCGCCGGGTAGGCCGGGCGCAGGCCCAGCTTCCAACTGCGATGCACCGGCTCGATGCCCGCTCCGCTTAGGTGCAGGGTGAGTTCGGCCTGACCGGAAAAGCCGCTGGCGCGCAGCGGGAAGGCCAGCGCGGCCCGCTCGCCGACCCCCAGGCGCAGACTGCGGTCGGGTCGCTCCAGCTCCAGCGGCCCGGAGGCGGTGAGTTGCACGCTGAGTTCCTGATTGTCGCCGCTGAGGTTGTTCAGGTCGAGGGTGGCGCGGGCGCGGTCGCCATAGGCCAGGAAGCGCGGCAGGGCGATTTCACTGACCACGGGCGCGGCCACCGTGACCTCGCGCTCGGCGCTGCCGAAGCGCTCGGCCGAGAAGCCGACGGCCATCAGCCGCAGGCGGCCGTTGAAGTAGGGCAGGTCGAGTTCCACCCGGGCCTCGCCGTCGCTGTCGAAGCCCAGCGGACCGGTGAACAGGGACACGATCTGCACCTCGGACTTGGGGGCCTCGCCGCCGCGGCTGAGGTCGCTATCGCCGCCGAAGCGGATGCGCGCCTGGTCGGCGTCGGACACCTCAATCAGCTTGTGATACAGGTCGCGGGCCTGAACGCCATAGCTGCGGCGGCCGAAGAAATGCTCGAACGGGTCCGGGGTCTCGAAGCCGGTGATGTTGAGCACGCCCACGTCCACCGCCGCCAGGGTCACCTGCACCGGCCCCGCGGGCGGGGTGTCGAGCTTGACGGTCACCGCCAGGGGTTGATTGGGGCGGGCGGTTTCCGGGGCCTGGAGGTCCAGGGTCAGCCGCCGGGGTTCGCGCTCCAGCGGCAGGTGGATCAGGCCCAGGCTGCGCTTAGGCGTCACCGGCGTGTTTTCGGCATCACCCGGGCGCAGCACCAGGGCGCTGATATAGAGGTCGTGGCGGTCCCAGGACGGGTCCACCGGGATCTCCACCGTGGCCCCCGCTGCGGGGACATGCAGGTGATGGCTCCACAAGGGTCGCTCGCCCTCGACCAGGATTAAGGCCTCGCCAGCCTCCGGCGGGATCACCCGCAGTTGCGCGGTGTCGCCCCCGCGGTAGGCCCCTTGATCCAGCGCCAGCTTGACCACGTCGGGCCTGGCCCCGCTGCGAGATTGCGCCTGCTGCCAGTCGGCGTACCAATCCGCGCCCGCGAAAAAGCGCAAACTCGACAGCAATCCGGCCTCGGGGTCGCGCACCTCCAGCCGATAGCGTCCCCAGTCCACCGCGTAGGACACCCGGGTCGGGGCCTCGGCGTTCAGGTCCAGGGTCTCGCTGAGCACCGGGAATTCCTTTTCGGTGTATTCGTAGTGCCAGCCATCGTGATCGTCATGCACCCAAAAGAACTGCCGGTCTTCCCGAATCAGGGTGACCTGAATGTTGTCGGCGGCCGCCAGCCGGCCATCCGCCCCGGCCTTCACCAGTTGAAAGCCCGCCTGGCCGCCCTCGGGCGGGTTTTGGTCGCCGAAATCGGCGCGAATGCCCAGCTGGGGTCCGCCCGGCCAGATCAGGGCGGGATAGCTGCGGGTCACCGGCCGGCCGCCGGACTCGAACAGACTGGCGATCACCTTCACCTTCAGCGGCGAGGCGGCCTCGGCCCAGGCGGAGGGGATTTCGAGGGTCGCGCGGCCCGCATCGTCCAGCCACAGGGCCTCGGTCTCGAATTGCTGCGCAAGCCCCGACTCCGCCGCGTTGCCGAACTCGAATCCCTTGAGTTCGGGCACGGCCTGGCGCCAGGGGGCGACATGCACCCGGGCCTCCAGCCGGTTGCCGGCCGCCGGGGCGCCGTACAGATAAGCGCCCTGCACCGGGATTTCCAAGGTCTGATCCGGGGCCGCCAGCAGGCGCTCCCGACCCTCCGGCCCCAGGATCAATTCCATGCGCTCAGGCAGAAAATCCTCCACCAGGAACTCATAGGTCACCGGCTTCTTCAGCACCCCGCCGAGTTGCAGCGACCAGCGGCCGGTGGCGGCGTTCTCGGGCAGTTCGTAACTGCGGCCGTAATAGCCCTGCTCGCCGGGATGCCATTTGAATTCATGCACCACCGTGCCGTCGGGCTGCATAATCTTAGCCGGCAACACCGGGGCATGCGCGCCGCGGCCGTCGCCGTCGCGCAGCAGGGCGCTGAACTGCACCGTCTCGCCCGGGCGATAGAGGTCGCGCGGACCATAGACGAACACCTCCACCGGCAGTTGGGGCCGGCGGCCGAGGTCGAAGTCGTTCAGATCCAACGCCGGGCGTTTGAGTTCGATGAGCGCGATATGCGGCTCGTTCAAGGCCACCAACAACTGCGCATCCGCAGCGGGATCCATGAAGGTTCCCACCCCTTCGGGCGAGGTGCGGGCACGCCGGTTCACCTGGCCCTTGCTGGTGATTAGGCCCAGCTCGACGCCGGCCAGGGGCTTGCCCGTCTTCAGCGAGGCGGCATGCACGTCCAGCCGGTTGTCGTAAAATCGGGCGTGCAGGCCGAGGTCGGTGACGGTGAACCAGGTGACCTGCTTGTCATCGTAGGCGCCGGGCTCGCGCATCACCGCCAGGTACAGCCCCGGGGCCTGCACCGCCGGGATGTCCTCCACCGCCAGGGTGCGGCGGGTGCGGGTGTTCTCGGGCGGATCGAGGTCGAAGCGCCCGCTGTAGGCCAGATCCGTCAACTCGATGACTTGATTCAGGTACCAGTCGCTGCGGCGGGCGTCATCGATTTTGCTGAAGAACTCGATAAAATGCTCGGGCCGCACACGAAAGAAATCCACATCCGCCGCCGCGATGTTCACCGCGACCACCGGCAGGCCGTTGCTCAGGCCCGCGGGCAGAAAGGCCCCATCGGTGTCGAAGCTCAGCAGCGGCTCTAAGTCGCGGGTTTCAATCTGGAAATTGCGGGTGTCGCCCAAGCGCGCCCCGTTCGCCGCGGTGAGGCCGCCGTACACCGTCACCTCGTAGCTGCGATCGGGCTGGGTGTGCGGGAACCACAGCACGCTGTGGGAGGGGTCCAGGATCCAGGCCCCATCGACGGCCGCGCCGCCTTTTTCGTACACGCTCAGGAAGGGCTGGAAATCCGTCGCCGGATCCAGCGGCGCCGACAGGGTCACGGCGATGCTGTTGCGGCCCTCGCGCGCGCGCTCTGAGACATCCAAAATGCGCAGTTGCGGCTGGCCGAAAGCCGGACCCTCGGCCGCCGAGGCCGCCGCAGGCATCAACAAAAGCAGCGCCAAGGTCTGCACCAAAATGGACAATAAGCTAATCTTGCGCATGCGAGGTTCCTAGTTGGGTTGGATACGCTACCAACGATAGCCTAAAATGCTGGCGATTTCATGGAGGAAATCGGCCGAATGCCGACCTGGACCGAATTTTTGTACACCCTGCGCGTAGATAGCGGCTGTTAGGAACGCAGAGAACGCAGCCGACCGCACAGCGCGCCGAGGCGTTTTGGGTCCGCTGGTTCACAAGCTCCAGCTTGGGAACCCACGTCTTGGCAGCTCTAGCTGCCCGAACGGACAGCAAGTTGGAGCTTGCAAGACCGGCATTCGCAAGGAGGCCTTGGGAGCGAGCATAAACGCCGCGCTGCGCCCTCCGCGGTGCTTCGCGCGCTCTGCGTTTCGAGAGCGCCGGGGTTGTTTCCGATCCTTGTGCGCAGCTGCACTAGGCCCGCAACGCCATCAATTTTTAACATTTTTGTGCGATACTTCGCGGCCATTTCGAGCGCCAACCATCCTGGAACCCTCAAGCCTGACTATGAATAACCTTGTGACCACGCCGCCGCCCGGCCACGAACACACCCGTACCGGAATGAGCGTAGAGGCCTTGAAGCGGGCCTTTCTGGACAACCTCTTCTACATCATCGGCCGCTACCCGGAGGACGCCTCGGAGCACGACAATTACCAGGCCCTGGCCTACACGGTGCGGGATCGCATGCTGAAGCGCTGGATCAAGACCCAGCAGACCTACATGGACACCCAGGCGCGCACCGTCTGCTACCTGTCCGCCGAGTTTCTGCTCGGCCCCCATTTGGCCAATAACCTGTACAACTTGGGGATATTCCACGAGGCCAAGCAGGCCATGGAGGAGTTGGGGCTGGACTTTCAGCAACTGTTGGACGAAGAGCCGGAGCCGGGCTTGGGCAACGGCGGGCTGGGGCGGCTGGCCGCCTGCTATCTCGACTCCCTGGCCACCGGGCAAATCCCTGCCATCGGCTACGGGATTCGCTACGAATTCGGGATCTTCGATCAGCAGATCGAACAGGGCTGGCAAAAAGAGATCACCGACCACTGGCTGCATTTCGGCAATCCGTGGGAGCTGCCGCGGCCGTGCCTGGCGTTCCCGGTCAAATTCGGCGGCCGGGTCTCGCGGGTGGAGGTGGACGGTCGCCGCAACGTGCAATGGGAGCCGGACTGGGTGGTGCAGGGCGTCGGCTACGACACCCCGATCCTGGGCTATGGCGTGAACAATGCAAACCTGTTGCGGCTGTGGCAGTCGCGCGCCTGCAACTCCTTCAATCTCGATGCCTTCAACTTAGGCGATCACATCGGCGCGGTGAACGAAAAGACCATGGCCGAAAACATCACCAAGGTCCTGTATCCCAACGACGACTCCGCCGCGGGTAAGGAGTTGCGGCTGAAGCAGCAGTATTTCTTCGTCTCTTGCTCGTTGCAGGACATGATTCGGCTGCACCTGAAGAACGCCCCCCTCGAACGCTTTCCCGAGAAGTTCACCGCCCAACTCAATGACACCCACCCCGCCATCGCGGTGGTGGAGCTGATGCGCCTGCTGGTGGACGAACACGCCATGCCCTGGGATCAGGCCTGGGACATCACCCGCCGCACCTTCGCCTATACCAACCACACCCTGCTGCCCGAGGCCCTGGAGGTCTGGCCGGTGGAAATGCTGGGGCGGATCCTGCCGCGCCATCTACAGCTGATCTACGAAATCAATCAGCATTTCCTCGACGACGCGCGCATGCACGACCCCTATGACCACGCCAAGATCAGTCGCCTGTCATTGATCGATGAGAGCGCCCCCGGCAAGTTGGTCCGCATGGCCAATCTGGCCTGCGCCGGGAGCTACTCGGTGAATGGCGTGGCCCGGCTGCACAGCGAACTGCTGAAGGATACCGTGCTGAAGGATTTCTACGACCTGTGGCCGGGGAAATTCAGTAATAAGACCAATGGCGTGAGTCCGCGGCGGTTCGTGCTGGTTAGCAATCCGCCGTTGAAGGAGCTATTATGCACGCGCCTGGGCCCGACTTGGATGCGGGATCCGGCCAAGCTGCGCGAGCTGGAGCAGTATGCGGACGACGCCGGCCTGCAAGAGGATTGGCGGCGGATGAAGCTTCAGGCCAAGTCGGCCCTCGCGGACTGCATCAAGCGCCGCACCGGCGGTTGTTTCGATCCCCGGAGCTTGTTCGACGTGCAAGTGAAGCGGATCCACGAATACAAGCGCCAGCACCTGAACCTGCTGTATATCATCACCCTATACAACCGCCTCAAGCAAAACCCGGGAGCCAGCTTCGCCCCGCGCACCTTCGTGTTCGGCGGCAAGGCGGCCCCCGGCTACTTTATGGCCAAACTGATCATTAAGCTGATTAACTCAGTGGCCGAGGTGATCAACCATGACCCCCAAGTGGGGGATTGCCTGCGGGTGGTGTTCATCCCCGACTTTAACGTCAAGACCGCCCAGCCGATCTACCCCGCGGCGGACCTTTCGGAGCAGATCTCCACCGCCGGCATGGAGGCCTCGGGCACCGGCAACATGAAGTTCGCGATGAACGGCGCCCTCACCATCGGCACCCTCGACGGGGCCAACGTAGAGATCCGTGAAGAGGTGGGGCCGGAGAACTTCTTCCTGTTCGGCCTCACCGCCCAGCAGGTGATGCAAACCCGCGCCGAGGGCTATCGTTCGCGCGATGTCTATGAGCGCAACGCCGAACTGCGCGCGGCCATCGACCTGATTGGCTCGGGCCTGTTCTCCCACGGCGACAGCAACCTGTTCAGGCCGCTGCTCAACTCGCTGCTCAACGATGACCGCTACCTGCTGCTGGCGGATTATGAGGCCTACGTCGAGGCCCAGGACGCCGTGGATCAGGCCTATCGCGACCCCGCCCACTGGACCCGCATGTCCATCCTCAATGCCGCCCGCATGGGCAAATTCTCCTCCGACCGGGCGATTCAGGAATACTGCGACGACATCTGGAAAGTGGGGCCGACCAAGGTGGAGCTTTGATCACGGAAACCGCGCCGTTTAGGAACACAGAGGCCGCAGAAGACCGCAGAGGGCGCGCAGGGTGGGCAAAGGCGCTCTCCCGGTCTTTATTATCGTTCCCACGGCTCCGGCATGGGAATCATGCGCGCTGGAGCGTGGGGACGAGGGAGTAACGGAAACAACCGTGGGAGCGGATTGCATCCGCGATAACGGCCTTTGATCCGGCGCAAACGCCTGGGCCAAGCCGCTGGCGCGGCTGGTCGCGGTTGCAAACCGCTCCCACAAGAGCGGGGGAATCATGCGCGCTGGAGCGTGGGGACGAGGGAGTAACGGAAACAACCGTGGGAGCGGATTGCATCCGCGATGACGGCCTTTGATCCGGCGCAAACGCCTGGGCCAAGCCGCCGGCGCGGCTGATCGCGGTTGCAAACCGCTCCCACAAGAGCGGGGGAATCATGCGCGCTGGAGCGTGGGGACGAGGGAGGTAACGGAAACAACCGTGGGAGCGGATTGCATCCGCGATGACGGCCTTTGATCCGGCGCAAACGCCTGGGCCAAGCCGCCGGCGCGGCTGATCGCGGTTGCAAACCGCTCCCACAAGAGCGGGGGAATCATGCGCGCTGGAGCGTGGGGACGAGGGAGGTAACGGAAACAACCGTGGGAGCGGATTGCATCCGCGATGACGGCCTTTGATCCGGCGCAAACGCCTGGGTTAAGCCGCCGGCGCGGCTGATCGCGGTTGCAAACCGCTCCCACAAGAGCGGGATTGATTGATTCGTTTTTTTCGCTACTTGGGCGCGGCTCTACTAGGCCCTATGATGCGTCTCTTTGCGCGGGCCGGTTTAGCGCAGCGGCGGCTTGCCGCGCGGTTTGCCGGGGTTGCCCTTGGGGGCGGGCTTGCCGCGCGGCTTGCGGGGCCGCTCGGGCGCCGCCTCGCCGCCGGCGAAGCTCAGGCCTAGCGGGTGGCCGCAGACCCGCACCCGTTGCAGGTGCTGAAAGATCTCTTTCGGCATGCCGTCCGGGAGTTCCACGGTGCCGCCGTCGTCGCCGAGTTCCACCCGGCCAATGTAGCGGTGCTCCAACCCGGCCTCGTTGGCGATGGCGCCCACGACGTTCTTGACCTCCACGCCCTGGCTGCGGCCTACCGCGAAGCGATACACCACCAAGGGCGCTGCGTCGTCGTCGCGTTTGCGCTCCCGCCTGGGGCGCTGCTGGTCCGGGCCGCCCGAGCGCTCGGCCTTGTGCGGGCGTTCGCGGGTTTTGTTCTCGGACGGGCGCAGCGGTTGCGCCTTTTGGGCCAAAAACGCCATGGCCGCGGCCACCCGCAGCGGGTCGGTTTCTCGCTCCTTGCTATAGCGGTAGAGCAGGTCCTCGAAGAAGGCGAGGTCCACCTCGTCCAGCACCTTGTCGATTTCGCCTTGAAAACGGCTGACCCGGTGGTCCGTGACCTCCTCGTGACTGGGCAGGTCCATGGCCTCGATGGGTTGCTGGGTGGCCTTTTCGATCGCCCGCAGCATGCGGCGTTCGCGCGAGGTGACGAACAGGATCGCCTCCCCGGCGCGACCGGCGCGGCCGGTGCGGCCGATGCGATGCACATAGGCCTCGGTGTCGTGGGGGATGTCGTAATTGATCACATGGCTGATGCGCGGCACGTCCAGGCCGCGGGCGGCCACGTCGGTGGCGACCAGGATGTCGAGGTCGGCCTTTTTCAGCCGCTCCACCGTGCGTTCGCGCTGGGGTTGGTTCATGTCGCCGTTGATCGCCGCCGCGGCATGCCCGCGCGCCTCGAGTTTCTCCGCCAGCTCCTCGGTGGCGCTTTTGGTGCGCACGAAGACAATGACGCCGTCGAAGGGCTCCACCTCCAGGATGCGGGTCAGGGCGTCGAGCTTGTGCAGGCCGGCCACCGGCCAATAGCGCTGGCGCACCGCGCTGACCGTGGTGGTGGCGTTTTTGATGCTGATCTCCGCCGGGTCCTTGAGGTAGCTGTCCGCCACCTTGCGAATCGGCTTCGGCATGGTGGCGGAAAATAGCGCCACCTGGCGGCTTTCGGGGCTTTGGGCGATGATGTTTTCCACCTCATCGATGAAGCCCATGCGCAGCATTTCGTCAGCCTCGTCGAGCACCAGCGCCGACAGGCCCTTGAGGGAAATGGTGCCGCGCCGCAGGTGGTCGGCCACCCGCCCCGGGGTGCCCACCAGCACATGCACGCCGCGGCGCAGCAGGCGCAGTTGGTGGCTCATGTCTTGGCCGCCGTAGATGGGCAAGACGTGGAAGCCGGGCAGGTGATGGGCGTAGGTTTGAAAGGCCTCGGCGACCTGAATCGCCAGCTCCCGGGTGGGGGCCAGCACCAGCACCTGGGGCTCGCGCCGCTCTAAGTCGATGCGGGTCAGCAGCGGCAGCGCGAAGGCGGCGGTCTTGCCGGTGCCGGTTTGGGCCTGGCCGATGATGTCGCGGCCTGCCAATAGGGGCGGAATGGCGGCGGCTTGGATCGGCGACGGGGCTTCGTAACCGGCGTCGTTCAGGGCCTGGAGAATCGGCGCGCTTAAGCCCAGTTGGGCAAAGGGGGGCGGGGTGTCGGACATCGAGAGAACCTGCTGGAAAGAGGGAAAGGGCCTCAGTAGGCCTGACCCGCCAGTATAGTGGATTTTCGGCGCTAATGCCCGGTTTTTTTGGCCTGCGCCGGTGCGTTTTGGCCGAAAATGGTCGAGAATAACGGGGCCGCGGCTGTAGCGCCACTAGTGCGCCTCAGTGACTGATCGCAAACTACGTTTTCGAGGCCACGCAAAAGCTGCTGAAGGCCCTGGGGGAGGAGATCTAGCACCGCCGCACCGAAGTAACCGAAACCACCCAGGCGCTCGCGGAACGCAGAGCGCACGGAGAACCGCAGAGGGGCTATCTGCGTCCATCCGTGTTTATCTGTGGTTCAGCTTAATGAGTCGCTGGCGCCTGTTGGGGAGGCACGGGTAAACACGGGGTTTTGTTGTGAGCGGGGGGCTTTTTTCGGGCCAAAAAAAACGCCGGCCGGGGCCGACGTTTTTTTCGCTGGCCGGATCCCGAGGGCGGGATCCGTGCCCGGCGTCAGGTCTTACTTGCTTTCGCCAGCAGGGGCCTGCGGTGCGGGCGGTGCGCCGTAGGGTGCGCCGTAGGGTGCGCCATAAGGGGCGCCGCCGTAGGGGGCCGCGCCATAGCCGCCGTAAGGCGCGCCGTAGGGGCCATAGTAGTAGGGTTGGTACTGGCCGTAACCGCGGCCCCAGCCGTTGCCGCGACCGCTCATGCTCATGTTGAAGTCGCCCCAGCCGTCGCCGAACCAGTTGTTGTCGCCCCAGCCGCCGGGAGCGCCGCCCCAAGGACCGCCCCACCAGGCGGAAGCGGAAGCGGAGGCCGCAATCAGGGCGGCGAAAGAAGCGATCTTAATCAGGGTACGCATGGTGTTCTCCTCGTTTTCATTTGGACATCTAAGCAGATGACTTCTGGATTGGTTGTTGTTGGCCATCCATTGAGGTCAAGCATATTAGCAAATACTTAAACAGGCAAATCATAATAAATTATCCACCCATAAGCATATTTTATTGCGCTACGGTTCGCCGGGTTTGGCGGTGACGCCGATGCGTTGCCCCATCTTCACCCGCACCCCGGGCTTGAGCTTGCTGCTCCAGCGGGCATGATGGGGGGCGAATAGCACCAGCACGGTGGAGCCCATGTTAAAGCGCCCCATTTCTTGGCCGCGTTCGAGCTTTACGGACAGGGCCGGCGGGCCGAAGTCGGACACTTCCACGCCCTTCGGCGGGTCGAGCAGGCCGCCCCATTGGGTCTCCATGGAGGCCACGAAGATGGCCCCCACGAGGATTACGGCCATGGGGCCGGCGTCGGTCTCGAACAGGCAGGCGATGCGCTCGTTGCGGGTGAATAGGCGCGGCACGCCGCGATTGGTCATTGCATTTACGCTAAACAGCCGCCCCGGCACATGCACTGTGCGGTGCAGCACCCCGGCCTGCGGCATGTGAACCCGATGATAGTCCCGCGGCGAGAGGTAGATGTTGACGAACTCGCCGTGGTCGAAGATGCGGGTCCATTCCGGGTCGCCGCCGAGCAGCTCCAGCAGCGAGTAGTCCAGGCCCTTGGCTTGCAGCATGCGGCCGTCGCGGATGCGGCCGGCCTGGGTGACGGTGCCGTCGCAGGGGCAGGCGATGGCCTCGGGCTGCTCCGCCAGCGGCCGCGCCTCGGGCTTGAGGGCGCGGGTGAAGAAGGCGTTAAAGCTGGGGTAGGCGGCGTGATCGGGCGGGTCGGCCTGGCGCATGTCGATCCCGAAACGCGCAACCGCCTGTTCGATCATCAGGCGTTTCAGCGGCGGCCATTCGCTGCGCGCCAGGTGGTGCATGCCCCAGGACAAGAGGTGATGGGGCAGGGGGTATTGCAGCCAGACGAAGGCGCGCTCCTTGAGCGGCGGTTTGGTCGACGGGCGCTGGTCTTTGGGGGCGGAGGTTTTGTGCATGGGGTCATTGGTCTTTTAGGGTTCGGATATCGGCGGCGATTGCGGCGGGATCCACGATGCCAGTAAAGAGGCCTGCGATGCGCCCTGCGGGATCCGCCAGGGCCAGGCTGGTGCTGTGGCCGATGGCGCCGTCGGCGGTGCGCTGGAAATCCGCGCCCCAGGTTGCGGCCAGGCGGCGGATGGCCGCGGTGTCGCCGGTGAGGCCGCGGAAGGTGGCCGGATAAGGCCCGAGATATTGCATGAGGCGTTGCGGGGTGTCGTGTTCTGGGTCCGCGCTCAGCATCAGAAACTGTACGGCGTCTTGTAGCGCCCGGTCAGCTGCCAGCCGATTGTGGATGCGCACCGCAAGGTGCAGCACCGCGGGGGTTTCTGTGATTGATTCGGTGTGGCCCAAGAATAGCAGGGTCCAGTGTCCGCGCAAGGCCGAGGTTTCGAAGGGTTCGCCGTATTGGTCGGTCAGCTCGACCGAAGGCAGCGGGCGCGGCGGCTCGAAGGTGCGTAGCGAGGCCGGACCCGGGGGGGCGCCGGCGTAGTGATGGCCGAGGTAATAGCCGCCATAGAGCAACAGCAGGCCCAGCGCGAGGATGGCGATGCGCAGCAGTCCGCTACGCGGTTTGGTCCGGTTTCGCATCCGTTAAGGATACTCTTTTTTGGCGCCGTTTTGGGGTTGGGGCGCTCTGGCTGGGTTTGGGGGCTTCGCTCGCCTAAGCACTAAGCACCAACCACGGCCCGCCTGAAGGCCCGACATCCGCTTTCGGACCCGGGCGGTCGCCGGGGGCGGGTTATTCCACTGGGGTCATCCACTCCCAATACAGCGCGGGGTTGTTTTGGTAGGCCAGGTACCAGCGGACGTTGGGGGTCCAGGGCAGGTTCTGGAAGTTGCGCCAGCCGTCTTTGTCGGGGTTGGCGTCGGTGGTTTCCTGGTACACGTCGGCGGTGTCGGTGGTGGCGATTTCGCCGTCGTTGTCGAGGTCGAGCCGAATCGGGGCGCCGCTTTCGTTAAGCGTGATGTCGCCGCCGGAGTAGGCGTATTTGTATTGCCCGACGAAGCCTTCCCAGATGTTGCGGACGTTGCTGAAGGCGGGGCCGTTGATGCCATGGGCTGCGGGGTCGGAGAGCAGGTTGCCGGCGTCTACGCTGCGCGATCCGGTGCGGCACAGCAGCATGACCAGGCGCTCGGTGTCGCCTTCGACGATGTCGAACACCTCCCAGTAGAAGCTGGCGGGATCCTGGGGCAGGTAGTCGGCGTCGCCGTCGGAGCCGACGATGTGGGGGTAGGGCACGTTGTAGGCGACCACGGGGTGGCCGGCGGCGTATTCGCGCAGCCGACGCACGTCCACCAGCACCGGGGCGGCGGCATCGACCTGGCCGCGCAGGGTCCATTTTCCCTTATTCATTTCCCGAAACGCCTGCGCGGCGCTGATTTCGGAGTGGTAGTGGCGTTCCTTGTTGTAGCGGTTACCGTCGTCGGCAAGGGCCGGGGCGGCGGCAACGGCCAGCAGGGCGGCGATGGATGCGATGGATGCGATGGCGGTTTTCTTTTTCATTGGCGTTGATTCTCCGATCCTCGTGGTTGTGGATTCGACTCGGTCTCGGCTCGTCGGCGCAGAACGCTGGCGCACACCAGGGCGCTGCGGCGGTTTGGTGCGCGGGATGGCGGTCGGTTGCAGTCGAGTTGAGATCGGTGTCGGCGGCCCTGGGTCAGGGCCTTGTTGTTGTTTTTTCGGTCCCGGTGCTTTTTTGTCCGGGGGGCTGAACTTTATGGCCTTTGGCCTGTGGTTGTCAAATCATCGCTCGATACAACGAGTTGGGAGCCGTCTGGGGGTGTGCCGCGCGAGGGGCTTCGACGCGAGGCGCTCGGCTCTGTAAAATCGATGCAGGAATGATTCTTCATAGCCGAGGTGAAAAATGACGCAACAGCAATTGGGCGGCCTTTCTTTTCGACGCAGTGTGGACCAGATGGTGGACCGCGCATTGGGTGTGATGCAGGTGACGCCGGATGTGGCGGAGGCGATTAAGGCCTGCGCCTCGGTGCTTCAGGTCAGTTTTCCGGTGAATATCCGCGGGCGGGTGGAGCTGTTCACCGGCTGGCGCGCGGTGCATAGCACCCATCGGCTGCCGTCGAAGGGGGGCATTCGGTATGCGCCGAACGTGGATCAGCCGGAGGTGGAGGCGCTGGCGGCGCTGATGACTTATAAGTGTTCCATCGTCAGCGTGCCCTTCGGCGGCTCCAAGGGCGGGCTGCGCATTGATCCGTCCAAATACACCCGCGACGAGATGCAGACCGTCACCCGGCGTTTCGCCCGCGAACTGGCGAGTAAGGGCTTTTTGAGCCCGGCGATGAATGTGCCGGCGCCGGACGTGGGCACCGGGCAGCGGGAGATGGCCTGGATTGCGGACACCTATAAGCAGTTGCACCCGGAAGACGTGAATTATGTGGCCTGCGTCACCGGCAAGCCGGTGGATCACGGCGGCATTCAGGGGCGCACCGAGGCCACCGGGCGCGGGGTGCAGTTTGGGTTGCGGGAGTTCTTCCGCCACCCGGAGGAGGTGCGTCGCACCGGCATGGACGGCGGATTGGACGGCAAGCGGGTGGTGATTCAGGGGCTGGGGAACGTGGGCTATCACGCGGCCAAGTTCCTGTCGGAGGAGGACGGCGTGCGCATCGTGGCGATTGTGGAGCGCGACGGGGTGATCGTCGATCCCAACGGCCTGGATGTGGAGGCGGTGTACCAGTACCTGGTGGCCCATGGCAAGGTGGAGGGCTTTCCGGGTGCGGCCTTTGATGCCGACGGCGCCAAGGGGCTGCTGCTGGAGTGCGATATCCTAATCCCGGCCGCGGTGGAGGGGGTGATTCACGAGGGCAATGCGGCGGCGGTGCAGGCCAAGTTGGTGGTGGAGGCGGCCAATGGGCCGGTGACCTCTGAGGGCGATCGGGTCCTGCGCGACCGCGGGGTGGAGATCCTGCCCGACGCCTATGCCAATGCCGGGGGGGTGGTGGTGTCGTATTTCGAATGGATCCGAAACCTGACCCACATGCGCTTCGGGCGCCTGGAGCGGCGTTTCGACGAGGCGCGGGGCGAGGAGTTGGTGTCGGCGTTGGAGGCGATCGGCGGCACGCCGTTGCAGCACTATTTGCGCAGCAAGCTGGCCAAGGGGGCGGACGAGCTGGATTTGGTGCGCTCGGGGCTGGACGATGCGATGCGGATTGCGTTGCACGAAATCATCGAACTGCGCAACAGCGATGAGCAGATCGAGGACTACCGCACCGCGGCCTATGTCATCGCCTTGCGCAAGTTGTCCAAGGCCTATATCTATGTCGGCGAGATATAAGCCAGGCGTTTGCCGGACCGGCTGGACCGGACCCGGCGGCGGTTTGGGGCGCAGGGGGGGTGAAAAATCCGGGCGCCCGTTAACAAAACACCGCGTCGCGCGCGGCCTGACTCACCGCCACCACTGCCGGATGGCGCAGGCGGCGCTCGGCGGAGATGGCGTAGAAACGCTCGCGAATTTCGTCGCTGCGCCCGAGCGGGCGGACATCGAACTGCCGGATCACCTCCTGCTCGATCACCAAAGGGGCCAGGAAGATGCCCACGCCGGCCTGGCCGAAGGCCTTCATTAAGGCGCTGTCTTCGAATTCGCCCGCGATGCGGGGCTGGATCTCCAGCCGGTCAAGCCACTGATTGAGGGCCCCGCGCAGGGCGGCGCCAGGGGCCGGGGCCAGCAGGGGCGCGTCTTGCAGTGAATGCGGGAAGCCCGGCCGATAGCGCTCGGCCAGGGCCGGGGCGGCGAAGAAGCCGATGCCGCATTCGCCCAGCAGATGATTGAAGGCCTTGATGTTGGCGGCGCCCCCCATGGGCGTGTCGGCCAGCACCATGTCGAGTTTGTGGGCCGCGATGTCGGCCAGCAGGTCGTCGAGCTTGCCTTCGCGGCAGATGAGTTGAACCGGCTCGGGCAGCTGCAAGGCCGGCTCGATCAGGCGATAGGCGATCATCTTCGGCACCACGTCCACGATGCCGACGGTGAAGCGCCGCGCGGCCCCCGCGGCGCCGCCGGCCAGCACCCCTTGCATTTCCGCCCCCAGGCGGAACATTTCATCCGCGTATTGGAACACCAGGCGTCCGCTATCGGTGAGGCTCAGGCCGCGGCCCTCGCGCCGAAACAGTCGGCCGCCGATGGCCTGCTCTAGCGTACGCAACTGGCCGCTGATGGTTTGGGGCGTGAGGTTGAGGCGGCGGCCGGCGGCGGTGACACTGCCAGCCTCGGCCGTCACCCAAAAGTAGTAGAGGTGGTTGTAGTTCAGGCCATGCATTCGGTTTTCTCGAACTAAATACTCAGAATAATCGAATTTTACTGATGGCTGCAAGGTCGTAGAATCGGCCCCATTGCGCAACCCCGTCCCGCGCCCTGGAATGCAGTCGGCGCGGCGGGTTGCAGTTTGACTTATCTTTGAGGAGAAGATTTCGATGAAACGCGTTGCGCTTTTTCTGATGACCAATCTGGCGGTGTTGGTGGTGCTCGGCATTACCGTCAATATCCTGGGGGTGAATCGTTTCATCACCCAGCAGGGGCTGGACTTGGGGACCTTGTTCGTGTTTGCGGCCATCTTCGGCTTCGGCGGCTCTTTCATTTCGCTGGCGATGTCGAAGTGGATCGCCAAGCGCTCCACTGGGGCGCAGGTGATTGAACAGCCGCGCAATCAGACCGAGGCCTGGTTGGTGCAGACGGTGCGGGACCAGGCCGAGCGGGCCGGCATCGGCATGCCCGAAGTGGCGATCTTCCAGGCCCCGGACCCCAATGCCTTCGCCACCGGGGCCAACAAGAACAACGCCTTGGTGGCGGTGAGCAGCGGGCTGCTGGAGCACATGAGCCGGGACGAGGTGGAGGCGGTGTTGGCGCATGAGGTGAGCCATATCGCCAATGGCGATATGGTGACCCTGACCCTGATTCAAGGCGTGGTGAACACCTTTGTGATCTTCATCGCGCGCATCGTGGCCTTTGCGGTGGATCGGGCGCTGCACGGCAATAATAGCGAAGGCTACCAGGGTCCCGGGATCGCCTATTTCGTCACCAGCATCGTGGCGGAGATCGTGCTCGGTTTCCTGGCCAGCGCGGTGGTGATGTGGTTCAGCCGCCAGCGGGAGTTTCGCGCCGACGCCGGGGGCTCGGCGCTGGCCGGCAACGCCAAGATGGTGGCGGCACTGGAGCGCTTGCGTGCGGTTCACGAGCCCTCGCACCTGCCGAGCCAAATGGCGGCCTTTGGCATTAACGGCGGCCTCGGCGACGGCCTGAAGAGGCTGTTTATGTCGCACCCGCCGCTTGAAGAGCGGATCCAGGCCCTGCGCGCCGCCCGCTGAGCGGCGGCGACCGCCCGGCGGGGGCTGCGCTATCGGCCCCGCCGGCCGCCGTTGGCGCGGCAGCCTTAGATCTTTAACTCCCGAAGCTGATAGTCGGCTTCGCTTTTTTCCCAAATCTCCTCGAACTGGCGGCGGTACAGCTCGGCCTTGCGTTTGTCGTTAAAGTCGGCCGTGGCGTCGAAGCGCTCGTGCGATTGCCGGTAGAGATAGGCGGTCCCGTCCACGATCATGAACTCATCGGTGTTTTCCGCATAGTCGGGATGCGCCTGGCGCATGAACACGCGGCTGGGCAAGCGGCGGTAGAGGGACAGCAGGTGATGGCCTTCCTTTTGCAGCCGGTCCGGATCCCGCAGCAGGAGGCGAATGCGGCTGAAGCGGCTTTCGAGGCTCAGGCCGCGCAGGGCCTCGACGAACTCCGGGCGGTCGTAGATCAAAGGGTCCAGGTCCTGGCTCAGGATGTCCAGGCTGCGACGGCCGCGCGCGGCCAGTTGCGAGGCGATCCAGGTCACCTCTTCGCGGGTGCGTAACGGCATCTCGCCCTCGCTCAGCCCGAGGCCGGTTTTTTCGTTCAGGTCGAAAGGCTCGTCTTGGTTCATGGCAGGCTCTCCGCAACAGGGTGGGTTAAACCTAGCCGATAATCGGCGCTGTGCCAACCTTGTTTGAGGCTTGAGGTTTGAGGTTGCGCCCGGCGCATCCTCTACGGCTGTCCCTCCCCGGGTCGGGGAAGGGGCCGCCGAGGTTTTTAACCCAATCCCCCTCTGCGCCCTCTGCGTTCCTAACAGCCGTTGTTGCCGTTGTTTAAGCGCAGGCGCACTCGGTTCCGAAAGCGGGAAATCGGTTGCTTGCGAGCGTTTGGCACAGGATCTGCTTTCTTGAATGGTCCGCCGGCGGCCCCATATCCTAGGGCCTCGAACCCATAGCCTGCGCAGGATATAGCCGTGCCCGACCCCCAGCTCAGTTACCGTATCGGCGATAAGCTTTATTTGAATGTCACCGATCGCTGCACCCTGGTCTGCAAGTTTTGCCCCAAGACCTTGGGTGTGCCCAAGGTGCATGACTATGACCTGACCCTGGAGCAGCGGCCGGAGGCGCAGCAGATCATTCAGGCCATCGGCGACCCGACGGACTACGCGCAGGTCGTGTTCTGCGGCTTCGGCGAACCCACGCTGCGCCTAAAGGTGATCTTGGAGGCGGCGCGTTGGATCAAGGAGCGCGGCGGGGCGGTGCGCATCAACACGGACGGCCTGGCGAACTTGGTGCATAAGCGCAATGTGCTGCCGGAGCTGGCGCCCTGGGTGGACAGCCTTTCGGTGTCGTTGAACGCGCAAAACGAGGCCCTGTACAACCAACATTGCGCGCCTCAACTGACGGGTTCCTACGCCGCGATGAAGGCGTTTTTGCAGGAGGCGCCGCGCTGGATCCCGGATGTTACGGCCACCGCCGTCGATGGCTTGGAGGGAGTGGATATCGCCGCTTGCGAGCGCATCGCCGGCGAACTCGGGGTGAAATTCCGCCGCCGGAGGCTGGACGTGGTCGGCTGAGGTTGCAACGGGGCGGGCGCTGTGCAACGATTAGCCGGTTTTGCAACTCAGCTTTCCGAGGGGGCCTATGAGCGAGGCGGAGCAGGACGAAAAGATCCCGGTGGAGATCCACTTGCACCAAAAGACGCGGCTGCTGGCGGTGGCGTTTGCCGACGGCCAGCGCTTTGAGCTGCCGTGCGAATACCTGCGCGTGTTCTCCACCGCCAAGGAGGTGCGCACCCTGGCCGAGCCGGTCACCGGCAAGGAAAAGGTGGGCATTGAGCGCATCGAGCCCCAGGGGCAGTATGCGGTGCGCCTGGTGTTTGACGACGGCCACGACACCGGCATCTTTTCCTGGTCCACGCTGTATGAGCTGGGCCGGAACCGGGAGTCCAACTGGCGGCAGTACCTGAGCCGGCTGGAGGCGCTGGGGATCGAGCGCAAGGCCCCCGCCGCAGGGCGCGAGATCGAAATCCTCTATTTCAACTACTTCGTCAACAAGCTCGGCCGGGAGTCGGAGAAAGTCAAGCTGCCGCCCAAGGTCGCCGACGTGGCGACGTTAATCGAGTGGCAACGGCGGCGCGACCCCAGTCGCGCCTATCTGTTTACGGCCGACACCTTTCGCGTCACCGTCAACAAGCAGTTCTCCGAACCCTTCACCACCCTGGAGCACGGCGACGAGGCGGCCTTCGTGCCCAACTCGCCGCATGTCCCGGCGGCGGACCATTGACCCCACCATTCGATTGAACGAGGCCTAGACCGACCCATGGCGGAATCACCCTATATCATTGAGGTTACCGAGGAGAATTTCATCAGCGTGGTGCTGGAGGGCTCGCGAGCGGCCCCGGTGCTGGTGGACTTTTGGGCCGAATGGTGCCAGCCCTGCAAGGCGCTGATGCCCATGCTGGCCAAACTGGCCGAGGAGTACCAAGGCAAGTTCATCCTGGCCAAGCTGAACACCGAGGACCAGCAGAACCTGGCGGCCCAGTTCGGCATCCGCAGCATCCCTACGGTGAAGCTCTACAAAGACGGCGAGCCGGCGGACGAATTCATGGGCGCGCTGCCCGAGTCCGAGGTGCGGGCCTTTCTCGATCGGCACATCCCGCGGGAATCGGACAAGCTGGTGGCCGAGGCCGAGCGCGAGGCCGACGGCGGTGACCTCCAAGGCGGCATCGCCCTAGTGGAGCGGGCCATGAACCTGGACCCCGAGAATCCGCGGGTCAGGATCGCGCTGGCCCGGTTGCGGGCGCGCCTGGGCGAGCTTGCGGAGGCGGATGCGATCATCGCCGCCCTGCCGGCGGACGTGCAGATGAGCGACGAGGTGAAACGGTTTCAGGCCGACCTGGTGTTCCACCGCGTGTTGTTGGACGCCGCGCCGGTCGAGCAGTTGGAGCAGGCCGTGGCCGCCGGCGAGGCGGACAGTGAGCAGCGCTATCGGCTGGCCGCCTATCGGGTCAATCAAGAGGACTATGCCGAGGCCTTGGAACTGCTGCTGGGGCTGTTGCAGACGGACCGTAAATACGGCGACGACGCCGGGCGCAAGGGCATGTTGGCGGTGTTTGAGATCCTCGGCGGCGAGGGCGACCTGGTGGCCCAGTACCGCAGCAGGATGTTCAATGCGCTGCATTGATCGGCCGCCGCTCGGCGGCTGAGGGCCGGGCGGGGTCGGATCGGGCCGCGGCCCGGTCCGGCCCGAAAACCGCCGGTTCGCATTTGCCGTTGCCTCTCCAGACCCCTATCCTGCACCAGGACGAGCACTTGGTGGCGGTCTACAAGCCCGCCGGCCTGTTGGTCCACCGCAGCCCCATCGACCGTCACGAGACCCGCTTCGCGGTGCAAATGGTGCGCGACCTCATCGGCCGCCGGGTCTATCCCTGCCATCGCCTGGATAAGCCTGCCGCCGGGATCCTGTTGTTCGGGCTCAGCCCGGAAACCGGCCGCCGGCTCACCGAGGGCTTTGCTAATCGGCGGATCCGGAAGAGCTATCAGGCCATCGTAAGGGGTTGGATTGAGGCCCCCGGCGAAATCGACTACCCACTGGCCGACGAGCCGGACAGCTACTCGACGGTGCGCCGCGCGGGCGGCGAGCCCCGCGCGGCGCTGACGCGCTATCGGCCGCTGGCGCGGGCGGAACTGCCGATCCCGGTGCGCCCCCACCCCAGCGCCCGCTACAGTTGGCTGGAATTGACCCCGCTCAGCGGTCGGCGGCATCAACTGCGACGTCATTTAAAGCATATCTTCCACCCCATCCTCGGCGACACCACCCACGGCGACGGGCATCACAACCGGCTGCAACGGCAGCGCCTCGGGGTGCGGCGGCTGATGCTCGCGGCCACCCGCCTGGAGCTGACTCACCCGGTCACCGGCCAGGGGCTGGTGCTCAACACCGAGCCGGATGCCGAATTCCTCGGCATCGCCCGCGGGATGGGGTTTTAGGGATCAGTGGTTGGTGGTTGGTGATTGGTTCAGGTTTCGTGGCTACCGCCGAGTGGGGGGCTGGAGACGCGCACAGCCCGAGGGCTGTACTCCAAGGCATCCCAAGCCCCCCAAACGGCGGTCGAGGCTTTAGCCGGGCCGAACGAAGCCCCAGGCCTGCCAAAAGCCCCAACCTTCAAAGCCCGCCCCGCGCAGGCTGAGGCTTTAGCGCGGATGGGCAAAGGCGCTCCCCCGACATTGGCTTTGGCCGCGATCTATCAGCGCCGTGCCCATCACAGGCGCCGGTTAAAGAACCACAGATGGACACGGATAAATACAGATTTAACGCTCGCTCCCAAGGTCCCCCTTGGGAACGCACGTCTTGCAAGCTCGGGCTTGCTGTCCTTTCGGGCAGCTAGAGCTGCCAAGACATGGGTCCCCAAGCTGGAGCTAGGGGACCAGCTAATTTCCGCGCCCTCTGCGTTCCTCTGCGCCCTCTGCGTTCCTAAATGGCGTTGTTTCCGTTACTTCGGCGCAGGCGCTGGGGCGCGGGGGCTTCAAACCTCAAAAACGGCGGCCCGCGGAGGCCATCTGCGCGGGTTTTGCGCTCGGCCGGCGCCGGCGGCTGGTGCGTGCTCGGCTTTTTCTTGACCGCGGTTCATGTTAAAAAGCACGCTGAGAATCGAAAGCGGGCGAGTCTATCGGTCATCCCGAGGCCCCCGCCTTCCGAACAAACAACCCAGAACGATCACATAATGATGCAAATTCAAGAAATCCAAACCCAGGCCTTTTCCGATCAGCAGCCCGGCACCTCGGGCCTGCGCAAGAAGGTCAAGACCTTTCAGCAGCCGCATTATTTGGAAAACTTCGTGCAGGCCATCTTTGATGTCAGGCCGGACCTTCAAGGCGGCGTGCTGGCGCTCGGCGGCGACGGCCGTTACTACAATCGGCAGGCGATTCAGACCATCCTGCGCATGGCCGCCGCCAACGGCGTGGGTCGGGTGCTGGTGGGGCAGGGCGGTTTGCTCTCCACCCCCGCCGCCTCTTGCGTGATTCGCAAGCACCAAACCCAGGGCGGCATGATCCTCTCCGCCAGCCACAACCCGGGCGGGCCGGAGGAGGACTTCGGGATCAAGTTCAACACCCCCAACGGCGGCCCGGCCCCGGAGAATGTCACCGAGGCCATCTACCAACGCACCCAGCAGATGACCCGCTACAAGACCCTGGAAGCGCCGGAGCTGGACCTGGACGCCCTCGGCCAGACCGAGCTAGGCGGGATGGCGGTGGAGGTGATTGATCCGGTGGCGGACTACGCCGAGCTCATGGAGCAACTGTTCGATTTCAACGCCATTCGGGCGATGTTCGAGTCGGGGCTGTTCAGCATGCGGTTCGACGCCATGCATGCGGTCACCGGCCCTTACGCCAAGCGCATCCTTGAAGACATCCTAATGGCCGAGGGCGGCACCGTGATGAACGCCGAACCCAAAGAGGATTTCGGCGGCGGCCACCCCGACCCCAATTTGGTCTACGCCGCGGAGCTGGTGGCCCTGACCAAGGGGCGGGACGCGGTGGACTTCGGCGCCGCATCGGACGGCGACGGCGACCGCAACATGATCCTGGGCAAGGACTTTTTCGTCACCCCCAGCGACAGCCTGGCGGTGCTGGCGGCCAACGCCCAACTGCTTCCGGGCTATGTCAACGGCATCGCCGGCATCGCCCGCTCCATGCCCACCAGTCAGGCGGCGGATCGGGTGGCCGACAGCCTGGGCATTCCCTGTTTCGAGACCCCTACCGGCTGGAAGTTCTTCGGCAACCTGCTGGACGCGGGCAAAATCGCCCTCTGCGGCGAAGAAAGCTTCGGCACCGGCTCCGACCATGTGCGGGAGAAAGACGGCCTGTGGGCGGTGTTGTTCTGGCTCAACCTGATCGCCGCGCGGCGCATCTCGGTGGCCGACATCGTGCGCGAGCATTGGGCCCGTTTCGGTCGCAACTACTACACCCGCCACGACTACGAAGGCGTAGACAAGGCCGCGGCCGAAGGCCTGATGGACCACCTGCGCGAGCGTTTGAGCCACCTTCCCGGCACCATGCTCGGCGAATACAAGGTCGAATACGCGGACGACTTCACCTACACCGACCCGGTGGACGGCTCCATCGCCCGCAAACAAGGCATTCGAATCGGCTTTGAAGACGGCTCCCGCATCGTTTTTCGGCTCTCCGGAACCGGCACTGTAGGCGCGACCTTGCGGGTCTATTTGGAGTGTTTCGAGCCCAACCCGGAGCGCCATGGCCTAGCCACCGCCGAGGTCATGCAGCCGCTGGTCGAGGTGGCGCTGGGCTTCGCCGAGATCGCGCAGCGCACCGGCCGCCAAGAGCCGGACGTGGTCACCTGAGGGCATACCGCCGGTTGCCGTGGCAAGCGCCGGGTGACGGGCGCATTCCACGCATTCCAGCGTGGGTGGTTGTTCTCGGAGCGGCGGCGGCCCCTGCGGGGGGTTAGCATATCGGTAGTTACTAAAATATTTCAGTAGCTTGAAGTGCATGCCCAAGGTTGCGTATTCTTTCGCCCGCGGCCTGGAGCTTTTTCAGTCGCCCGCAACCAAGCACGCAGGGCCGGCTGAACCCCTGTCGGGTCCGAAATCCCGGCCCAGGACGCCGCGCCGATAAAACCAACAATTCAACGGATGAGCGCCAACCCGCCGAGGAGGTCGTTTTGCCTGGGGGAATCACCTACCGAGAGCTGACCAAGCTAATCGAACAGCTCAGCTCGAAAAAGATATCGGGAACCTTGTTCCTGAGGACTGAAGACAATCACTCCGGGATGCTGATGTTCAGCGCCGGGGCCGTAATCGGCCTCACCTACGGGGTGAATCGTGGCGTGCGGGCCATTGAAGAGCTGCGCAATGCGGAAAAAGGGTCCCGCTTCACCTATCGTTTTCAAGAAGGACGCCCGCCGCCAATCCGTCAGGATCTCAAATCCCCCGAAGAAACGCTAATGGCGCTCGGCGTGGCGGTGGAGAATCCTTTAAGCCTTGAGGCCGAGCCCGCGCCCGCGGCGCCGCCGGAACCGGAACCGGAACCGGCGGTCGAACCGGCCCCCGCGGCGCAACCGAGCGCCGAAGAGAAGGCGACGGGCGCGCTCGAAATGGACGGCTTGATCCGTAACATCCTCGGCGAGGAGATGTCGGCGCACCTGGGTCCGGCCGCGCCCCTGATGGTGGCCGACGCCGAGGACGGCGCTGGGGGGCTGACCAGTCGCCGGCAAATCGAGCAAGTGCTGGAGGCCTTGTGCCAGGACTTGGAGACCGGGGAGCAGGAGGACTTCAAACGGGCGATTCGGGAGCGCACCAGCAGTCTGTTCACCAAGACCGCCTGCACCCTGGTGACCGGGGAACTCAACGAGTATCTCGGTCCGGTGGCGTCTTCCCTCTGTGATGAGCAGATTCAACAGATGGGCGGCGGGATCACCAGCCCCGAGGAGCTGCAACAATTGGTCAACGCCCTGGCCCAGGAGATCGACGACCCCGGCGAGGCCGAGCACTTCGTGGCCCAGGTGGAACAGGGCCTGCGGGAACTCAGCGCCTGAATCCAAGCCGAAGCGTCGCGGCGCCGGCCAAGAATGCGCACAACGCCCGCCGGGCAATAAAACCGCAAAAAGCCGAACCATATCCAGAGCGCCCCGTTTGCGGGGCCTTCAAATCGCGAAAGAGAGGGGAATTACATGGCTGATACAAAAAGAAAAAGCCTGCTCACCAAGTTCAACATCCTTTTGGTCCTGTTCTATATCGGCAGCCTGGCGGCTACCGCGCCCTTGGTCTACTACGTCACCCGTGCGCAGACCTACGAATCCGCCAACAAGGAGCTTTCGCTGCTGGTGGATATGGTGAAGTCCTTGCGCAAGTACGTGGCCGAAGACGTGCGACCGCCGCTGCTCGAACAGGGCATCTACCATCCGCCGGCGGTGTCCAGCACCGTGGCCACCGGCCGCGTGGCGTTGCGCTTTCTGCAAGCCCAGCCCGAGTATTACATTAAAGTGGCCTCGGACAACCCGCTGAATCCAAAAAACGCGCCGGTTCCGTTTGAAAATACGCTGTTGGAAATCTTCCGTAATAATCCGGGCAAAGAAGAGCTAATCGAAACCGGTGAAATCAACGGCAAGCGGTTTCTCGTCTCCAGCCGGCCCAGCCGCTCCAAGGCCTCCTGCATGGTCTGCCATGGCGACCCCGCGGCGGCGCCGGAGTCGATTCGTGAGCAATACGGCACCGACAGCGGCTTCAACTACCCCGCGGCCGGTGAAGTGGTGGGGGCGTCTGTGGTGGGGGTGCCCATCGGCAATATCGACGCAATCGCGCTACAACGCAGTTTGGTGGTGATTGGCATCATTACCGGCCTGTTCACGGTGTTCTTCCTGGCGGCCAATTGGATGATGCGCAGGAGCGTAATCGGCCCGGTGGTGGAAATCACCAAGGTGGCCCGCGAGGTCAGCAAAGGCGACCTGAACACCAAGGTGGAAATGGTTCGCAATGACGAAATCGGCGACCTTGCGCACTCCTTCGAGTTAATGCGCCGCAGCCTGGTGGCCATGCTCAAACGCGCCCGTTCGCAGTAAAAAAGGAAACGGCTCCATGACGCAAGAATCCGATATCCCCGTGTTCGACCGGCGGCTGGCGAATCGCGATTTGATGGATTTTCCGGTGAAGTACCGTTCGGCCACGGCCGAGGTGCATAGCCAGGCCTTACTCGAAAACGCCAGCGCCACCGGCCTGTTGCTCTGGATGCCCGACGATCTGGAAATCGGCGTCCGGCTGGAGGTGATGGTGGAATCGGACCTCGGCGACGAGGAGACTCTCTACCTCTATGTGGAAGTCGTGCGTCGAGAACAACAAAAGGACGACACCGGGCGTTGGGGTTACGGCTGCGAGCGGGTGGCGGTTGGTTAGTATAGCTGCGCCTAAGCCCTAAGCATCGGAAACATTGAATCAGTCGATCCAATCCTTGTGGAGCGAGTTGCAACCGCGATTAGCCGTGTCAGCGGCTTGGCCCGGGCGTTTACGCCGGATTAAAGGCCGTTATCGCGGATGCAATCCGCTCCCACGGTGGCTTCCGATACTTGTGCGCGGCTTTACCCGTTCGTCAAGCGGAGTGTCAAACGCGAGTTTGAAACAGTCCGCGTGGGTGCGGCGCTGAAGGGTTGATTGGTCCTTTAGTTTTTTCGGGAACGCGTTTACGCATTCTATGGCTCGTGTCTATCCGGGTTTAAGAAGAACCACGAATGGACACGAATTTTTGCTGCGCGGGTTCTCGGGGTCTTGATTCGCTTTGGCGTCCTTGGCGGTCTTTGCGTTATTTCTACGCGGACTGATTCGCCGTAGGGTGCGTTAACCCCGCCTATCCCAAGACCCCTGCATTCAAAACGCCCCGGAAACCGAATAATCGCACCCAACCCCGAATCGCCGGCGCGCCTAACGCACCCGGCTATCTGTGTTCATCCGTGTTTATCTGTGGTTTAAATTGGCGGTTGGTGTTTGGCGCTTAGGCGAGCGAAGCCCCAAGCCCGGCTCAAGCCTCGACCTTCTTTTCTCATCCTCAGGCCCTAGCGCGGCGGGGCCGTGTTTTTCAAACTTCAAGCTTCAAGCTAACCGGCGCCACGGCGGGGCCGAGGGCTTGGACCTTGATGCGGGCGGCTAGGGCGCTGTCCATGGTGGCGGCGTGCTGTTCGAACCAGGGCGGGAGTTGTTCGGTGACGAAGGCGCGGGCCAGGGCCGTGCGTCCGCGCTTCAAGGCGGTGAGCATGTGCATCATCTGTCCCAGGATGCGTTCGTGTTCTCCCTTGTGCTCGGCGATGGCCGGGAATCCGCATTCGCACATCAGGCGCTCTTCGTTTTGAAAGTGGTCGGCGGTGTGGCGTACCAATGCCTGAAAGCGTTCGGTGAAGGCCACCGTGTCCGTCCCCTCCAGTCGGTCCACCAGCTCGGCGAATTCGCGGTGGGTGTCGTCCATGGCCGGCACGCCCAGGAGAAAGCGGCGGTCGAAGTCTTGGCTTAAGCTCATATTCAATCCTCTCAGGTTGCGGGCGGGGTCTTTGGCCCTTGGGCCGGCGACCGCGCCAAACGTTTCAGCACTTGGGCCGCGGCGATCAGCCCGAAGCTCGCGGTCACCGGCATGGCGGCCCCGAAGCCGCCGCAGTTGAGGCCGCCGTCGAGGGTGCTGGGCTTGTCGAGACAGACGCCCCCGGTCCCGTCCGGGTAGAGCGGCGGCTCGCCCGAGTAGATGCAGGGCACCTCGAAGCGGCGCTTGGGATTGGTCGGAAAACCGTATTCGCGGCGCAGCAGCCGACGGGTCTTGGACAGCAGTAGGTCCTGTTCGGTGCGGCTGAGATCCCCCACCCGGATGCGCGTGGGGTCCGTGCGCCCGCCCGCGCCGCCGGCCATGATCAGGCGGATCTTGCCCCGCCGGCAATGCGCGGCCAAGGCGGCCTTGTTGCGATAGCTGTCGAAACAGTCCAACACCAGGTCGAAGCCGGGCCCGATCAACCGCGCCAGGTTGCCCGCTTCGACGAATTCCTCCACCTCGGTGACCCGGCATTCCGGGTTGATCCCCCGAATCCGCTCCGCCAGCACCCCGACCTTGGCCCGTCCGAGGGTCTCGCTCAAGGCCGCTAACTGACGGTTGATATTGGATTCCGCGACATGATCCAGGTCGATTAGGGTCAGGGCCCCGATGCCGCTGCGCGCCAGGGCCTCCGCCGCCCAGGAGCCCACGCCGCCGACCCCGATCACCGCTATATGGGCGGCCTTGAAGCGTTCGAGCGCGCCCTCGCCATAGAGCCGGGCGATGCCGCCGAAGCGGCGATCAAAGTCGCAGGACAAGGGGTCGTTCATGAGGGTTAATAGTGCGGGGGCGGCGGTTCGGCGGCCGCTGGATCGACGAAGGCCGAGTTCAACTCGCGCAGCAGCCCCGCCAGGTGTTTCAGATCCGCCTGCAGGCCGTCGATCTCCTGCTGCTGGCGGACCACGGTGCGGGTCAATTCGTCGATGCCGGCCTCTTGGAAGGCCAGGCGGGATTGGAGGTCGATGAGGGTTTCGTTCATTGGAAAAGACGCTGTATTTTAGGCTGATTTTGTTATGTTTTTGGTGGATGCCCGGAAATCTCGCACAATGTAGTGCTGATTGCCGTCGCGCTTGAGTTCAAAGAGCCCGATGCCTTCGAGTAGGCAACTGAGCTTGGCATAGCCATAATTTCTTGGGTCGAAGGAGGCGTGATTGGCGATATGGCTTCCCAGATGCGACAGTTTGGCCCAGCCGTCATCATCGGCGGTCCCTGCGATCGCCTCGCGTATCAGGTGCATGAGTTCGGTGTCGCTTTGAAGCTCTTTTGCGGTTCGTTTTTTACTGGTTTGCGCTCCCTTGTCCGGGCCTTCATCCAGAAACAAAAAAGTGGAACAGGCGTTTACAAAGGCTGCGGGGGTCTTACGTTCACCAATACCGATCACGAACTTACCCTCCGAAATGATCCGAGTGGCCAAGGGCGTGAAGTCGCAATCCGAGGTCACCAAACAGAAGATGTCGTTCTGCTTCGTATACAGGATATCCATCGCATCAATGGCGATGGCGATGTCCGTGGCATTTTTGCCCTTGGTCAAATCATATTGTTGAATCGGTTGGATGGCGTGCTCCTGGAGCAAGGCTTCCCAGGACTTGAGATTGGATGAGGTCCAGTTTCCATAGGCCCTGCGGATGGTAACCCGCCCATGCGTAGCGAGTTCAGTGAATATCTTTTGAATCGATTGAGCCGGGGAGTTATCGGCATCCACCAGCAAGGCAATGATCTTCTTGTCAGTCAAACTGTCGTTTCCGTTCATCGCGGATAGGGTGAAAAGGGTGTCCGTAAAATCATACTGCCCTCAGCGGGCAAACTCAAAAAATTCTGCAAGTGCACCCCCTGTGCGAGACTCCGGCGTTTTCATCACCTCCCCCGGCGGCCCCTGCGCCACGATCCGACCCCCGGCTTCGCCGCCCTCGGGGCCGAGGTCGATGATCCAGTCCGCCTCGGCGATGAGTTCCAGGTTGTGCTCGATGACGATGACGCTGCTGCCGCCGTCCACCAAGCGTTGAAGCACCTGAATCAGGCGCTCCACGTCGGCCATGTGCAGCCCGACGGTGGGTTCGTCGAGGATGTAGAGGGCGGGCCTGGGGTTGGCGCGGTCGTCGGGTTTGACCTTGGCCAGTTCGGTGACCAGCTTGATGCGCTGGGCCTCGCCGCCGGAGAGGGTGGGGCTGCGCTGGCCCAGGGTGAGGTAGCCCAGGCCCACGTCCTGCATCAGGCGCAGGGTGTTGTGCAGATTGCGGTGGGCGGAGAAGAACGCCACCGCCTCGTCTACGCCCATGGCCAGCACCTCGCCGATGGTGCGGCCTTTAAAGGTCACGTCCAGGGTCTCGGGATTGAAGCGGGCGCCGTTGCAGGCCTCGCAGGGCGCCTGCACATCGGGCAGGAAGCTCATTTCGATGCGCTGATAGCCCTGACCGGCGCAGACCTCGCAGCGTCCGCCCTTGGTGTTAAAGGAGAAGCGGCCCGGGTCGTAGCCGCGCAGCCGGGCCTCGGCGGTGCCGGCGTAAAGCTTGCGGATGGCGTCCCAAAAGCCCACATAGGTGGCGGGGCAGGAGCGCGGGGTCTTGCCGATGGGGGTTTGGTCCACCTCCAGCACCCGGTGGACGGCCTCCCAGCCCTCGATCTTCTTGCAGCCGTGGACTGGGCGTTTCAGCTTGCCCTTGCCGAGCAGGTTCTTCAGGCTCTGATGCAGCACCTCGCGCACCAGGGTGCTCTTGCCCGAGCCGGAGACGCCGGTGACGCAGACCAGCCGCCCCAGCGGGATCTCCACGTCCAGGCCATGCAGGTTATTGAGCTTGGCGCCGAACAGGCCCAGCCAGTAGGCGTTTTGGGTGTCGCGGTGCGGGGTCTTACCCAGGCGGCGCTCGGGGCGGGCCAGGTAACGGCCGGTGAGGGAGTCGGGGTTGGCCATCAGCGCCGCCGCGCTGCCGGCGGCCACCACCCGGCCGCCCTCGCGCCCGGCGCCGGGGCCCAGGTCCAGCACATATTCGGCGCGGCGAATGGTCTCCTCGTCGTGTTCCACCACCACCAGGGTGTTGCCCTGGCCTTCGAGCTTGCTCAGGGTGTCGAGCAGGCGTTGATTGTCCCGCGGGTGCAGGCCGATGGTGGGTTCGTCGAGGATGTAGCAGACCCCGCGCAGGTTGGAGCCGAGCTGGGCCGCCAGGCGGATGCGCTGGGCCTCGCCGCCGGAGAGGGTGGGCGCGGCGCGGTCCAGGCTCAGGTAGCCGAGGCCCACCTCGCGCAGGAAGGCGAGGCGGTTGTTCAGCTCCGCCAGCACGTCGCGGGCGATGGCCGCGTCGCGGCCGCTCAGGCCCAGGTCGCGAAAAATCCCCGTCGCCTCGCTCACCGGCAGGGCCGAGTAGTCGGCGATGGAGCAGTCCTCGAAGCGGATGGCCAGGGCCTCGGGGCGCAGGCGCCGGCCGGCGCAGGCGGGGCAGGCATGGGCCTCGGCCTCCAGCCACTCCCGCTCCTCGCCGCTCTGCTCGGCGTCAAAGCCCTTCAGCTCCAGGCCGGTGCCGAAACAGCTCCGGCACCAGCCGTGCTTGGAGTTGTAGGAGAACAGCCGCGGGTCCGGCTCCTCGAAGCTCTTGCCGCAGCCGGGACAGGCGCGCTGGGTGGAGAAGGCGGTCTGCCCGTTCAGCCAGTTGCCCGCGGCGTCCAGCTCGATCAGCCACAGGCCGCCCTTGCCGTGCTCCAGGGCCTGCTCCACCAGTCCGACGAGTTCCGGCTCGTTGTCCGGGGTGGCCGGCACATCGCCCAGGGGCAGCTCGATGTTGTGTTCGCGGTAGCGGTCGAGCTTGGGCCAAGGCTCCGTGGGCACGGGCTCGCCGTCCACCCGCAGCAGGGTGAAGCCCTTGCGCGCCGCCCACTGGGCCAGCTCCTTGTAAATGCCCT
>JAABTK010000001.1:0-91636 GCA_011389885.1 Gammaproteobacteria bacterium
ACTCACCATTCACCACTCACCATTCACCACTCACCATTCACCATTCACCATTCACCATTCACCATTCACCATTCACCATTCACCATTCACCATTCACCATTCACCATTCACCATTCACCACTAACCCCCCGTCATTGCAGCCGGTCGAGTCTTAGCCTATGGCGTTCGTCGAATAGTCGGCGGGAGCCGATCCAGACGGCTAGGATCGCGCCTAGGCCGGTGCCGGTGGCGATTAGCAGCATGATCATGATTTGGTATTTGGCGGCTTCCATGGGCGGGCTGCCGGAGAGGATTTGGCCGGTCATCATGCCGGGGAGGCTGACTAGGCCGGCGGCGGCCATGGCGTTTATGATGGGGATTAGGCCGGAGCGCAAGGCGTCGCGGCGGATGTCGTCGATGGCCTGATGCCAGGTCTGGCCGAGTATGAGCCGGCCTTCGATCTCGCGCCGCAGGCGGCGGGCGTTTTGGGTCAGGTTGTCCAGCGCCACGGCGACGCCGCTCATGGTGTTGCCCAGCAGCATGCCCAACAGCGGGATCAGGTATTGGGGCGCGTACCAGGGTTCGACGCCGATGATCACCACCAACGCCGCCAGGGTCATGGTGAAGGAGGAGAGGAACATGGAGACCGCGCCGATGCCGAAGCCCCAGCCGCCGCGATAGCGCTGCTTTTGACGCGCCATCACCTCGTATCCGGCGGCGGTGAGCATGACCAGCGAAATGCCGCCGATCATCCACAGGCTTTCGGCGTCGAAGATGGAGCGTAGCAGCAGGCCGACCAACGAGAGCTGGACGATGCTGCGCGCGGCGGAGATCAGCAGGCGCCGTTCCACCCCCAGGTGCAGGCGCCAGGAGAGGGCGGCCATGAGCAGCATCAGGCCGGCGGTGATGGCGAGGTCGAGCGGGGTGAGGCGGATCAGTTCCATGCCGCCTCTGCGTGCAATGCGCCCTGCTCGATGCGGTAGCTGCGATCCGCCACCCGGCGGCGCTGGGCGGGGTCGTGGCTGACCCAAATGACGGCGGTTTGGCGGTGCGCCCGGTAATCGGCGATCAGGCGCTCCACCCGCGCGGTGTTTTCCTGGTCCAGGTTGGCGGTGGGTTCGTCTAGCAGCAGCACCCGGGGGCCGTGGTCGAGCAGGCGGGCCAGGGCCAGGCGTTGGCGCTCGCCGCTGGAGGCGCGTTCCAGGTCCCAGTCCAGGGCGCTTGCGGGCAGCTCCAGCGATTCCAGGAAGGGCGCGGGGTCGCCGCTGAAGTGCGGTCGCACCTGCTCGAACCACCAGGCGCTTTCTGCGGGCAAGTAGCCCACGGTGGTGCGCCAGGCGGCGGGCTCGAAGCCCTGTTGGCTCTGCTGGTCGAGGCGGATTTCGCCCTGGTGCGGGTCGAGGTCGGCGATGCTGCGCAGCAGGCGGGTCTTGCCCGCGCCCGAGGGGCCGAACAGGGCCACGCATTCGCCCCAGCCGAGGTCGAGCGAGGCCGGGTGGAGCAGTCCCGGGGCCTGGACGTTGCGAATGCGCAGGCCGTGGCCGGTCATTGGCGCACGAATACCAGGTCCCAAACGCCGTGGCCGAGGCGCTGGCCGCGGGCCTCGAATTTGGTGCGCGGGCGGTAATCGGGGCGGGGTGTGTAGCCGCCCGCGGGGCGCTGATTGCGAAACAGCTCGGGGGCCGCGTTGCATACGGCCAGCATCTGTTCGGCGTAGTGCTGCCAATCGGTGGCGGCGTGAAAGATCCCGCCCGGCCGCAGCACCCGCGCCGCCAGCCGCAAAAAGGTCGGTTGCAGGATGCGCCGCTTGTGGTGGCGCTGTTTGGGCCAGGGGTCGGGAAAGAACAGAAACAGGCCCGCTAGGCTGGCCGGGGGCATGCCGCGTTGCAGCACTTCCACCGCGTCGTGGCGCATCACCCGTAGGTTTTCGAGCCTGCGTTGCTCGATTTCCATCAGCAGATGCCCCACGCCGGGGCGATGCACCTCGATGCCCAGGAAGTTGTTTTGCGGCGCCGCGGCGGCCATTTCGGCCAGGGATTCGCCGTTGCCGAAGCCGATCTCCAGATACGTCGGCCGGCGGTTGTCGAACAGCGCCGGCAGGTCCAAGGCCCGGTCGCCCATCGCCACCCCGTAGCGCGGCCACAGGGTGTCGAAGGCCCGCTGTTGGCCCGGCGTCAGTCGCCCCTCGCGTAACACGAAGGAGCGGATCGGGCGGTGCGGGGGTTGGCTTTCGGGCATAGCGGCTGGCTAGGGGGCGGCGGGCGCCGCTCGTGGCGAAATAAGGGGCTCCCGGCGTCGCCGGGAGGCGGATGGCGGTGAATCCATACTAGAACGCCTGCGCACCAATAACGGAAACCACAGTGGGGGCGGATTGGATCCGCGATGACGGCCCCTGGTCCGGTGCAAGCGCCCGGGAGAGGCCGCTAAAGCGGCTGATCGCGGTTGCAAACCGCCCCCACAAGGGCGGAATCGCGGTTGCAAATCGCTCCCACAAGAGAGGAATCGCGGTTGCAAACCGCTCCCACAAGGGCGGAATCGCGGTTGCAAACCGCTCCCACAAGGGCGGAATCGCGGTTGCAAACCGCTCCCACAAGGGGGGAATCGCGGTTGCAAACCGCTCCCACAAGGGAGGAATCGCGGTTGCAAACCGCTCCCACAAGGGAGGAATCGCGGTTGCAAACCGCTCCCACAAGGGCGGAATCGCGGTTGCAAACCGCTCCCACAAGGGCGGGGTCGATTGATTCATGGTTTCCGTGAATTCGGCGCGGCTGTACTAGAAGAACAGGCCTTCCACTGGCGAGGAAGCGGAGGCGAAGCGCTTGGCCGGCATGCGCCCGGCCAGATAGGCCTCGCGACCGGCCTGGATGGCCTTGCGCATGGCCGAGGCCATAAGGATCGGGTTTTGGGCGGCGGCGATGGCGGTGTTCATCAATACGCCGTCGCAGCCGAGCTCCATCGCCACCGCGGCATCCGAGGCCGTGCCCACCCCGGCATCCACCAGGATCGGCACCGAGGCGTTTTCCACAATGGTCAGGATGTTGAGCTTGTTGCGAATGCCCAGGCCGGAGCCGATGGGGGCGGCCAGGGGCATTACGGCCACACAGCCCAGGTCTTCCAGGCGCTTGGCCATGATCGGGTCGTCGTTGGTGTAGACCATGACCTCGAACCCCTTGGCGATCAGCTCTTTGGCTGCATCCAGAGTGGCGACCATGTCGGGGAACAGGGTCTTTTCGTCGCCCAGCACCTCCAGCTTGACCAGGTTGTGGCCGTCGAGCAGCTCGCGCGCCAGCAGGCAGGTGCGCACCGCGGTTTCGGCGTCGTAGCAGCCGGCGGTGTTGGGCAGGATGGTGTACTTCTGCGGCGGCAACACCTCCAGGATGTTGGGCTCGCCCTGGTTTTGGCCGATGTTGGTGCGGCGCACCGCGATGGTGACGATCTCTGCGCCGCTCTGTTCGATGGCCGCCCGGGTCTCGGCCAGGTCTTTGTACTTGCCGGTGCCGACCAGCAGGCGCGACTGGTATTCCCGGCCGGCGACGGTGAAGGTGTCGGGGTTTTGTTCGGGCATAGTCTCTTCCTTACTATTGAGGTTGCTGCGATTGGATGCGCCCATTATACGGACAACAGCGGCGGGGAAGGAACCGGCGCGGCCGGGGGGCATGGCGGCGCCGCCTTGGGCCTTGGGCCGGCTCGGAAAAATCCTAAATCCTTGTAGGAAAAATCCGATATATCAGCAACATCCGTTGAGGCGAAGGGGCGAATCAGGTAGGCTCTGCTGGTTGGACGCGCCCGGCGTTTGGCCTTTGCAACCACAAGAGAAACCATAGTGTTATCCAAAATTCTGATTTACGCCATCGCCTGCTGGACGGGCTTTCTGATCATGGCGGTGGAGTTGCTCAGCGGCAAGATCCTCGCCCCCTACTTCGGCAGCAGCATCTACGTCTGGGGGGCCATCATCACGGTGTTCATGCTGGCCCTGTCCCTGGGGTATCTGCTGGGCGGTCGATATTCGATGCACAACCCCACCATCCGTCGCCTCGCCGGCATCCTGTGCGTGGCGTCCTTGCTGGTGCTGCCCATTATCTTCTTCGGCGAGCCGGTGATGGACTGGTTGTTCGATACTATCCGCGACCCGCGCTACGGCTCGCTGGCGGCCTCGGCCTTCTTGTTCTTTCTGCCCACCACGGTGGCGGGCATGGTCTCGCCCTATTCGGTGCGCCTGCTCACCCACAGACACGAGGTCAGCGGGCAGAACGCCGGCACCCTGTATTTCGCCTCCACCCTGGGCAGCGCCGCGGGCACCATTATGGCCTCCTTCCATTTGGTGCTGTGGTTCCAGCTCGACCATATCTTTTGGGGCCTGATCGCGATTTCCCTCGCCCTGGGCCTGCCCGTGTTACTCAAAGGGGACCCCCATGAAGCCAAGTAAGCTGTTCAATCTGTCGCTGGCCGGCCTCCTCGCCTGCGCCGCCGGGGGCGCCGCCTTGGCCGCACCTGCGGACGGGGTGGAGATCCTGCATAAAGAGCAGTCGTTGTACCGCAACATCTATGTGTTCGAAAAGGGCGACGTGCGCTGCATGCGCTTCACCAAATACTTTCGCACCGGCGACAGCCAGTCCTGCATGTACAAGGCGGACCCGAATCGGCTGTTCTACGACTACGCCAAGGTGGTGATGTCCACCCTTTACCTAAACCCCGACCCGCAGCGGATCCTGATTACTGGCCTCGGCGGCGGCACCCTGCCGGCGGCGCTGGCGCGGCTTCTGCCGCAGGCGGAGATCGACGTGGTGGAGATCGATCCGGCGGTGAGCCGGGTGGCGAAGGCGTATTTTCCGTTCGAGACCAGTGAGCGGGTGCGGGTGCATGACGTGGACGGGCGGGTGTTCGTGAAACGGGCGGCCCGGAGCGGCAAGAAATACGATTTGGTGATCCTGGACGCCTTCAACGGCGACTATATCCCCGAGCACATGCTCACCCGGGAGTACCTGGAAGAGGTCAAGTCCGTCATCGCCGACGGCGGGGTGCTGGCCGCCAACACCTTCTCCGACAGCCAGCTCTACCACAGCGAGTCGGTGACCTACGCCGAGGTCTTCGGCGATTTCATTAACGTCAAGGTGGGTAATCGGCTGATCATCTGGCAGCATGGCGGCCTGCCCTCGGACGAGCGGATCGCCGAGGGCGCCAAGGGCTTCGAGGAGGCCTTCGAGCCGTTGGGATTCGGGGCCGACTGGGTGCTGCCGCGGTTGTCGCGCGAGCAGGACTGGCAGACCGACGCGCCCCTGCTCACGGACCAGTATTCGCCTTCCAACCTGCTGAATGCGCGATGAGGCTAAGGCGATGAGACTAAGGCGATTGGCGGGGATGCGGATACCTAGTGCGGCCGCGCACAAAGGACGGAAACCACGGCGATTAGGACTGCAGAGGGGGTCTGGGTGGTTTCCGAGACTTAGGCGCGGCCGCACTAGACGGTAGCGGGGTTTTCGGGAATAGCCGAACCCCCGCGGGGCCTGGGGTCTGCGCCGCTAAAGCGCGGCGCCCCAGGCCTTTTCGGTGTCGCCGAACACCAGAAAGTGCGGGTTCAGCAGCGAATCCTTGGTGTTGTAGCGCAGCGGTTGCAGGGCGGTGTCGGTGACCCGCCCGCCAGCGGCCTCCACCACGGCCTGGGCGGCGGCGGTGTCCCATTCGGAGGTGGGGCCGAGCCGGGGATAGAGGTCGGCCCGGCCCTCGGCCACCAGGCATAGCTTCAGCGAGCTGCCCATGCTGACGATTTCGTGCGGGCCTAAGCGGTCGAGGAAGGCCTGCAGGCTGTCGCCCGCATGGGAGCGGCTGCCCGCCACCCGCACCGGCGACTGGCATTTCGGCGTGACCGCGATGGGGCGGGACGCGCCCTGTTCGATCTTAAACGCGCCGCCATCGCGCAGGCCGTAATAGACCACGCCGGTCACCGGGACCAATACCACGCCCAATACGGCTTCGCCGTGCTCGATCAGGGCGATGTTCACCGTAAATTCGCCGTTGCGCTTGATGAACTCCTTGGTGCCATCGAGGGGGTCGATCAGCCAATAGCGCCTCCAGCCCTGCCGGGTCTCGAACGGCAGGGCCTTGGACTCCTCGGACAGCACCGGGATCTCCGGCGTCAGCTCGCCCAACCCCGCCACGATGGTCCGATGCGAGGCCAGGTCGGCCTCGGTGAGCGGGGATTGATCGTCCTTTTGCTGCACCGCGATGTCGCTATCGTAGACCTTCAGGATGGCATCGCCGGCGCGGCGGGCGAGGTCGATCAGTGTTTCGGGGGCCAGGGGCGGGGTAAAGGGCATAAATCACCAAAGATCGGATGAACGGGCGGATACGCGGGCCAGGTGTTCGCGCACCAGGAATAGGGCGGCCATGGAGCGGGCCTCGGTGAAATCCTCGCGCGCCAGCAGGGCGTCGGCCTGGGCGAGTTTCCAGGGCGCCACTTCGAGGGTCTCGGGCTCGTCGCCTGCGAGGCGGGAGGGATAGAGGCCCGTGGCCAGCACGATATGGGTGGTGTGGTGCAGGTAGCCGGGGGCCACGGTCACCGACGACAACAGCTCCAGCCGGCGCGCGGCATAGCCGACCTCTTCCTGCAGTTCGCGATTGGCCGCCTGCTCGGGGCTTTCCCCCTGTTCCACTAGGCCCTTGGGGAAGCCCAGCTCGTAGCGATCCATGCCGGCGCCGTATTCGCGAATCAGCAGCACGGTCTGCGGGTCCGGCATGGGCACGATCAGCACCGCGCCCTCGGGCGTGCCGAGGATGCGCTGGTACTGGCGACGGGCGCCGTTGGAGAACTCCAGGTCCATCTCCTCCACCTGGAACACGCCGGTGTGGGCTACCGCACGACGGGCATGGACTTTGGGCTTGTGGCGCATTGGGTTATCTTAGGCAGCTGTTGCGAAACCAAGGCCCATTATACCGATGCTGGACTGGGAAAGAATCGATCAAGTGCTGTTGGACATGGACGGCACCCTGTTGGACCTCCACTTCGACAGCTTTTTCTGGCTGGAGCACCTGCCGCGGCGCTACGCCGAGGCCCTGGGCATCCCCCTGGACGAGTCGAAGCGGCGGGTGATGGCGCGCTCGCAAGCCCTGGGCGGCACCCTGGATTGGTATTGCCTGGATCATTGGACCGAGACCCTGGGCCTGGACATCGCCCTGCTCAAGCGCGAGGTGGAACACCTGATTGCGGTGCATCCGCATGTGCTGGAGTTCCTGGAGGCGCTGAAGGTCGCCGGCAAGCGCCGGGTGCTGGTGACCAACGCGCACCAGAAGTCCCTGGCGCTGAAGCTGGAGAAGACCCGCCTCGGCGGTCATTTGGAGCAAGTGGTGTGCGCCCACGACCTCGGGCTGCCCAAGGAGGATCGGGGCTTTTGGGCCCGGCTTCAGGCCGTGGCGCCCTTTGATCCGCAGCGCAGCCTGTTTGTGGACGACAACCCGGAGGTGCTCGCCTCCGCCCGGGACTACGGCATTCGCCACCTGCTGGCGGTGCGCTGCCCGGATAACCAGGCCCCGGCGCGGGAGTTTGCGGGCTTTGAGGCGATTTGTCGGTTTTCCGAGGTGTTGCCGGGGCTCGCCCCGGCCAGCGCCCCGGGAGACCGCGCCGAAACACGAGTACGCCTGCGCTCAAATGGCGGAAACAACGGCTCCTAGGAACGCAGAGGGTACCGCGGACCGCAGAGCGCACAGAGGAGTTCTTGCTTAATTGTGCCTGCCCGGCGCTCCAGCGCCGCCTAGTATGCCTGCGCTCAATTAACGGAAACAACGGCCCCTAGGAACGCAGAGGGTACCGCGGACCGCAGAGCGCGCGGAGGAATTCTAGCTTGAGCGTCCCCGCGTTCCATGGCGGGGACGCCTGTCCGCCGCCCCAGTCTCGCCGCGCCTAGCCGCCTGGAGTGCAGCCCTCGGGCTGTGCGGGTTTCCGGTTACGCGCCCGGGCCAAGGCGTGTACGCCCCGAGCCCGCAGTCAGGCAGGGGGCAAGACAAGCGAAGCGCATTCGCCGCTGAAGCGGCGGAATGTCGGGTGCGGGGCTTATCCTTCAGACCTCCCAAAAAGGTCCGAAAACGGTCGATTTTTTTGGAGTGCAAATGAACTCTCACGGAAGGGCTTCCAACAAAAACGCCTTGGAAGTCAATCGGTTAGTGATTTGTATCCGGGGATTATTGTCCCACAATCGCGTAACGCACTGTTAGATCAGTGACTTGCAGGCTTTTTGGACAGCGATTTTGGGAGGTCTGATCCTTTCAATCGAAACGCCTCTCTGCGCCCTCTGCGGTTCTCCGCGTGCTCTGCGCTCCGCGAGCGCCTGGGTTGTTTCCGATGCTTGGGCGCAGGCGCACTAGGCCCGGAGCCTGGACCTTAGTCCGGCATGGGCGGACTGTGGTCGGGGTCGCACCGGCTCAGGCCTCAGCCCCCGGTCAATCGGTTTCCGTGATTAACGCCCAGGGGCGCTCGGCCCATCCCAGCGTCGAAAGCGGCGCCTCAGGTAGGCGAGCAGTTCGGCGTGATTGCGGAAATGCAGTTGGAAGCCTTTTTCCGCCGGGGCGTCGTATTCGCAGAAAGCGTTGTCGTAGTCGCGGCAGATGGCCGGGCGGCTGGCGTAGATGGCGCAGCGGCCGTCCGCTTGCAGGTGCTCGCAGCGGCTATAGACCAGCAGACACCAGCCCTGCTTTTCCTTGTAGACCTCCACCCCCTGGTGAGAAACCTGCCACAGCAGTTGCTGAAAATCGGCCTTGGTGCGCGGCGTGTCCAGGGCTACGGTGATGTAGTTGCAGCACAGGGAGGCCTGGCAGCGGTCGCATTTATCGACCGGCGCCGCGCTCATTTGGAGCGGGGTTTGGAGCCCCCCGGGCGCCGCCCTTTGGCCCCGACGTGACGCCCCGGACGGCCCGGCTTGCCTTTGTTTTGGCGCCGGCGGTCGCGCTCTTCCTTGGGCGGAAACACCCGGCTCTTGGGGTCCACCTCGGCCAACAGGTCGTCGCTCACCGCACCCACCGGCACCTTGTGGCCGATGAAGGCCTCGATGTCCGGCAGTGAGAAGGCGTAGGTTTCACAGACGAAGCTAATGGCCTCGCCCGCGGCCCCGGCGCGGGCGGTGCGGCCGATGCGGTGGACATAGTCCTCGGCGTCCTCCGGCAGGTCGAAGTTGATCACATGGGTCACGTCGGGGATATGCAGGCCGCGGGCCGCCACGTCGGTGGCCACCAGCACCGGCAGCTCGCCCTGCTGGAACTCGGTGAGCAGGCGCATGCGCTTCCTTTGCGGCACATCGCCGGAGAGGATCGCGGTCTTAATCTGGTTGCCTTCGAGAAAGCCCCACACCCGCTCGGCCTCGCGCTTGGTGTTCACGAACAGGATGGTGCGTTGCGGGTCGTGGGCCTTGAGCAGCCCCAGCAGCAGCGCAATCTTCTCCTCGTTCGCCACCATGTAGCAGATCTCCTCCACCTGCTCGGCGGTGACGTGGTCGGTCTCCGTCTCCACCGCCTCGGGGTTGTTCATGTGCTCGTAGGCGAGTTCGGTGACGCGAAACGAGAGCGTGGCCGAGAACAGCAGCCCGAGGCGCTCGCTTGGCGGCGGCATGCGGCGGAACAGGTAACGGACATCCTTGATGAAGCCGAGGTCGAACATGCGGTCCGCCTCGTCGAGCACCACCACCTGAATCGCCTTCAGATCGTACACCCCCTGCTTGAAGTAGTCGATCAGCCGGCCCGGGGTGCCGATCAGGATATCCACCCCGGCGGCCACCTGATCGCGCTGCTGTTCGTAGCCGGTGCCGCCGTACACCGCGTGGGTGACGAAGCCGGTGTGGCGGCTCAAGGCCTCGGCGTCCTTGTGGATTTGGATCGCCAGTTCGCGCGTCGGGGCCACCACCAGCGCCCGAGGTTGGTTGGGCCGTCGCCCCGGCGGCGGCGGGTGCTGGATCAGCCGATGCAGCACCGCGACCAAAAAGGCCGCGGTCTTGCCGGTGCCGGTCTGGGCCTGTCCGGCTACATCGCGGCCGGCCAGCGCCGGCGGCAGGCTGGCGGCCTGGATCGGCGTACAGTGCGTGAAGCCGGCCTCGGTGATCCCGCGCAGGAGGTCGGGGGCGAGTTCGAACTGGTCGAAACGGGTGTCTGTCAGATGCTTTTCAGTCATGCGGCGATAGGATACCGCAAATTTTGTTCTCTTGGGACTTGAAAATGCCGTCATATTCGGATCAAATAGCGCTGTCCATGGGAGGCCCTGGTTTGAAAACTCGGCCAAAGGCCCAAAACTTCATTAAGCAGAGCCGCGCACCTGTGCCCTTCGCGCGGCCCCAATCCCAACCAGTTTTGGAGAGTTTCAGTGAGTGAACGCATTGTTCATGTGACGGACGATTCCTTCGAGGACGAGGTCCTCAAATCCGACCTGCCCGTTTTGATCGACTACTGGGCCGAGTGGTGCGGACCTTGCAAGATGATCGCCCCCGTGCTTGACGAGATCGCCGGCAAATACGACGGCAAGCTCAAGATTGTCAAGCTTAACATCGACGAAAACCCCAACACCCCGCCCCGCTACGGCATCCGAGGCATCCCGACCCTGATGCTGTTCAAGGGCGGCGAAGTGGAGGCGACCAAGGTCGGCGCCGTGTCCCTTTCGCAGTTGACTGCGTTCGTCGATAGCAACATCTAAGCGCTTAGCCCACCGGGTGTCGGCAGGCCTCCTCGGCCGCCAAGCGGGCCCTGCCAAGGCCCGCAGCTGTGCGGTCGATAGCCGTTTCTGCGGCTGTTGGCCGGCCCCCCGGGCTTGGCAATTCTGATCCTAACGGGAAGCGCCCCGCGACCTTCCAGCGCTCGACTCCCGCCCAACCGTTACCCCGAAGACAATTCATCCTGCAAATCCGTACAGCTCGGACCGCTCTCCGGTCCGGTGGCTGATAAACCCTCATCCGACGCACGCTGCGCTAACTCAAGAAAAACCTGCCGAATCATGAATCTCACCGAGCTCAAAACCATGCCGGTCCACGACCTGACGGACCTGGCCCGTGAACTGAAAATCGAGGGCGTCGCCCGCTCCCGGAAACAGGATCTGATCTTCGCCATCCTCAAGGCCCACGCCAAAAAAGGCGAGGACATCTACGGCGACGGGGTGCTGGAAATCCTCCAGGACGGGTTCGGCTTTCTGCGCTCGGCCGACTCCTCCTACCTGGCCGGGCCGGACGACATCTACGTCTCCCCCAGCCAGATTCGTCGCTTCAGCTTGCGCACCGGCGACACCATTCAGGGCAAGATCAGGCCGCCCAAGGACGGCGAGCGCTACTTTGCGCTGCTCAAGGTCAACGAGATCAATTTCGACAAGCCCGAGAACGCCCGCAACAAGATCCTGTTCGAAAACTTCACGCCGCTGTTCGCCAACTCCAAAATGGACCTGGAGCAGGGCAACGGCAGCACCGAGGATATCACCGCCCGCACCATTGAAATGGTGGCCCCCATCGGCAAGGGGCAGCGCGGCCTGATCGTGTCCCCGCCCAAGGCGGGCAAGACCATGCTGATGCAGAACATCGCCCAGTCCATCGCCCACAACCACCCCGAGTGCTACCTGATCGTGCTGCTGATCGACGAGCGGCCGGAGGAGGTGACCGAAATGGAGCGTTCGGTGCGCGGCGAGGTGGTGGCCTCCACCTTCGACGAACCCGCGGCGCGGCATGTGCAGGTGGCGGAGATGGTGATCGAAAAGGCCAAGCGCCTGGTGGAACACAAGCGCGACGTGGTGATCCTGCTAGACTCCATCACCCGCCTCGCACGCGCCTACAACACCGTGATCCCCTCCTCGGGCAAGGTGCTCACCGGCGGCGTGGACGCCAACGCCCTGCACCGGCCCAAGCGTTTCTTCGGCACCGCGCGCAACGTGGAGGAGGGCGGTAGCCTGACCATCATCGCCACCGCGTTGGTGGAGACCGGGTCGCGCATGGACGATGTGATTTACGAGGAATTCAAGGGCACCGGCAACATGGAGGTCCACCTCGACCGCCGCATCGCGGAAAAGCGCATCTTTCCCGCGATTAACATCAACCGCTCCGGCACCCGCCGCGAAGACCTGCTGATCAAGCCGGACGACCTGCAAAAGATTTGGATCCTGCGCAAGATCCTGCACCCGATGGACGAGCTGGCGGCCATGGAGTTCCTCTACGACAAGCTCAAGTCCACCAAGACCAACAACGAATTCTTCGATGCCATGAAGCGCTGAGGCCTCAGTCGGCGCCGTATTTGCGCGCCACATAGCGCTCTAGCATGGCCTTGAATTCGTCGCCGATCTGCGCGCCCTTGAGGGTGGCGGTCTTGTGGCCGTCTTCATACACCGGGGCGGAGGGGTTTTCGCCGCTCCCCGGCAGGCTGATGCCGATGTTGGCGTGGCGGCTCTCGCCGGGGCCGTTCACCACACAGCCCATGACGGCTACGCTCATCGCCTCCACCCCGGGATAGCGGGCGCGCCACTGCGGCATGCGCGCCCGCAGGTAGTCTTGCACCTCTTGCGCCAGGCGCTGGAAATAGTCGCTGCTGGTGCGGCCGCAGCCGGGGCAGGCCACCACTTGGGGGGTGAAGCTGCGCAGTTCCAGGGCTTGCAGGATTTCCTGCGCCACCACCACCTCGCCGGTGCGCGCCGCACCGGGCTCCGGGGTGAGGGAGATGCGGATGGTGTCGCCGATGCCCTGCTGGAGCAGCACCGCCAGGGCGGCGGTGGAGGCCACGATGCCCTTGCTGCCCAGGCCGGCCTCGGTGAGGCCCAGGTGCAGGGCGTAGTCGCAGCGCTCGGCCAGCCGGCGGTAGACCGCGATCAGGTCCTGCACCCCGCTCATTTTGCAGGAGAGTATGATGCGGTCGGCGCTTAGGCCGAGTTCTTCGGCCCGTTGGGCGGAGTCGAGGGCGGAGCGGACCATGATTTCGTGAATCATCGCCCGCCCGTCCAACGGCTCGGCGGCGCGGGCGTTTTCGTCCATCAGGCGCGCGCTCAGGCCCTGGTCCATGCTGCCCCAATTGACGCCGATGCGCACCGCCTTGCGGTGGCGGCAGGCGGTCTCGATCATGGCCGAAAAGCGCTCGTCGCGGCCCACATTGCCCGGATTGATGCGGTACTTGGCCAGGGCCTCGGCGCATTCGGGGTATTTGGCCAGGAGTTGATGACCGTTGAAGTGGAAGTCGCCGATCAGCGGCGTGTGCAGGCCCCGTTGGGCCAGGCGGTCGCGGATCCGCGGCACGGCCCGGGCGGCGTCTTCGCTGTTGACGGTGATGCGCACCAGCTCGGAGCCGGCGCGGGCCAGCGCCTCCACCTGGGCCGCGGTGGCCTCCGCCGCGGCGGTGTCGGTGTTGGTCATCGATTGCACCGCCACCGGTGCGGCGCCGCCGATGACGACGCCGCCGACGGTGACCGGGCGGGTGCGGTGACGCGGGGGAAGGGTCTTGGATCGGGAGTCGGACATGGGGCCTGCGGTCTCGTTGGCGGCTTGTGGAATGCAGATGATAAACGATTGCGCCCCGAATTGTGGTAATATCCGGTTAATTCATAGGCTTGGTTTTTGCGGAACGAGATGGAAGCATTCAATACAGTGATTCGGGGGCTGGCGCTGGTGGTCGGGGTGGTGATCGTCGGCCTCGGCGTGCGCTATGCGGTGCTGACCTTCGACGCGATCTACGCGGGGATTCAGGATCCCGCCCGCGGCGCGGATCTGTTCGAGCAGTGGGCGTTGTTTCTGGCCGGCGAGATGGAGGGCGTGCCCAACAACGAGAGCCTGCGGCGGGCCGAGCACATGCGCATCGCGGCGGCGTTCATCGTCGGCGTGGGCGGTTTTATGCTGGCTTGGTTGTCGGCGCAGATGATTTGGGCGGGGGCCAAGATCATTGCCTTAATGACCACGGACTACAGGGGGAATCGCAAGATGCTGAGCGACCTGCTGGAGCTGAGCCGCAACGAATCGACCTCGCGCGCCGCGCAACGGGGCTCGTCGTCCAAGCCGCGGGCGAAACCCAAAAAGCCCAAGGGACCGGACCCGGTGGACCTGGACACCTATTCCGAGCAGATGCGGCTGGCGGAGATTCGGCGCAAGGCCGCGGCGTTCAAGCAAGACTAGGCGATGCCATTTAGGAACGCAGAGGGCGCCGCGGACCGCAGGGCGCGCGGAGGCGGTTTTTTGCTGGCTTGCGCCAGCCCGGCGCCAAAGCGCCGCCTAGCCGCCTGGAGTACAGCCCTCGGGCTGTGCGGGTGCCGCTGAAGCGGCGGATGTCGGGTGGCGGCGCTGATCCTTTTAATCGAAACACCTCTCTGCGCCCTCTGCGTGCTCTGCGTGCCGCGAGCGTCTGGGCTGTTTCTGATACCTTCGGTGCGGCCCCCAAGCGTTGCCGGCCGCTGTGGTAGAATGGGCGGTTCTCTCCCTTGGATTTAAACCGGAGCCACTGCCCATGCTCGATATGAAGACCGTGATGACCGTTTCGCCGCAAACCGTGGAGGCCGACGCCACCGTGGAGAGCGCCCAGCAGTTGATGACGGAAAAGCGTTTTCGTCACCTGCCGGTGGTGCAGAACGGCCGGGTGATCGGGGTGTTGTCCGACCGCGATATCACCTTGGCGCTGGTGGCGCATCACGGCATGCTCAAGGGCGATGAGATCCATGTGGAAGATGTCTGCACCCTGGACGCCTTCACCGTGGCCCCGGATGCCCGGCTTGAGGCCGTGGTGACCACCATGGGGCAAAAGCAGATCGGCTCGGTGCTGGTGATGGAAGGGGACGAGCTGGCCGGCATCTTCACCGCCACCGATGCCTGTCTGTGGCTGGGCAAGGCCCTGCGCGGCGAGGTTTAACGGATTCCGCTGCGCCGCAGTAACGGCAACCAAGCCGTTTCCGAGTACGCCTGCGCACCAATAAGGGAAACAACGCCATTTAGGAGCGCAGAGGGTACCGAGGACCGCAGAGAGCGCAGAGGGGGGGTGGTTAAAGACTGGGGCGCCCATGGGTGGTTGGTTGCATGAGGGTTTCCCGGCCCGGGGCGCATCCTAGGGTTCAGTCGCGCCGCCCAAAGGCGTGTCAGGTCCAGTCTGTAGCGAAGTAAGTATTCGCGTCCATTCGCGGTTCAATGGCCCGCTTCGCCTCGGTCCCGCACGAGCCCGGGCGATGCGCCTCGTTCCTCGGCGCATCCGATCCCTGGCACGCGTCGATCGGCGCCGAAGGCCCTCTCTCGCCAAGCTCCCCCGGTGGTTGCCGCTATTTGTGCGCAACTGGGCTAAAGCTGAGCGAACAGCCAGGCCGCGGCGCCGCCGGCGAGGAAAAAGCCCGCCAGGCCGAACACGGCATGCCGCTTGTGGCGGCGCACCAAGCCGAATTCCTCCAAGGCGGAAACCAAAAACGGCTGTCGCCGGTCGCGGGGGCGGCTTAGGGTGTGGGGGATGATCTTTTCCAGCCGGGCTTGATACTCGCGCTTGGCCTGGTGATAGGCGGTGCGGCGCGCCAGCTCCCATTCGCGGGCATCGATATGCCCGTCGCCGTTGCGGTCGAAGCGCTGCATCAGTTGGGCCTGGTTGTGCTTCCAGTCGGCCAGGATCGCACGCTGCAACTCGGAGCGGGCCGCGCCATGGTCTACGTCGTCCAAGGTCTTGAAGTGGCCGATGGCATAGATCGGCTCGCCGGCGTAGAGCCGCTCTTCGGTGTAGCGGAAGCCGCCCAAACCGATGGAGAGGTGAACGCCGCCGCCCCAATTGAACAGCCGGCCGGTGATGCGCACGCGCTTGGGGTTGCGGTTTCCCGGGCGGCGGCTGCCCCCGTGCCAAATGCTGCGGTCGGCCGGGGTGATCTCCGCGCCCTCGGGGTCGAGGATGCACAGCCCGTCGCCGTCGTCGAGCAAAAACAGCGCATCGCTGGCGCCGGAATCCAGGGTCTTCCAGTGCTTGCCTTGCTTGGTTTCCACCCGATAGCGCCACCAGCAGCAGGGGGCGCCGGTGAGCGGGGCGCGCATTTCGTCATTCTCCATCAGGCGGGCCGTGCCGCTCAATTCCACATAGCCTTGATGGGCCGAGCGGACGCGGGCGGTGGGCGTGTCCTCGATGGTGCGCGCGCGTTTGAGGTTGCGAAAACCGAGGTAGAGCGACGTTAGGGCGGCGATTGCGAGGGCCAGGCCCCAAAACCAGATGTCCCCGGCGGCGGTGCTATGCATAATCCCCTCAGCGGAAGAGTCGCTGCATATCGACGTCGGCCTTCTCCTCGGCGCTGAACTCCAGCAGGTGCGAGGGCCGGAAGCCGAACATTCGAGCGAGGAATACGTCGGGGAACTGCTCCAGCCGAATGTTTTTGTTGTTCACCGCCTCGTTGTAGAATTCCCGCCGATCGGCGATGCTGTTTTCCAGGCTGGAGATGCGGGTCTGCAAGTGCTGAAAGCCCTCGTTGGCGCGCAGTTCGGGATAGGCCTCGGCCACTGCGAACAGGTTGCCGAGCCCCATCCGCAACTGGTTCTCCGCCGCACCCAGCGCGCCCACATCGCCCTTGGCGCGGGCGTCCGAGACCGCCGAGCGGGCCTGCATCACCCGCTCCAGGGTCTCCTGCTCGTAGGACATATACTGCTTGCAGGTCTCCACCAGCTTGGGCAGCTCATCGTGGCGCTGCTTGAGCAGCACGTCGATATTGGCCCAGGCCTTGGTCACCCCGTGCTTGAGGTTGACCAGCCCGTTGTAGCTGGTGATGCTGTAGATCGCGGCCACGATCAACAGGCCGAGTAGAATGAAGGAGGTGATTTCCATAAAATGGCCTCTGTAGGGTGGATGTCACGTTCTCATTATGAGTATACCACTTGAATTTTACAGGGCCTGATTTATGCAAAATATCCGCAGCTTCAACGGCAAGACCCCGCAAATCGGCAAAGATGTTTGGGTGGATCCCAGTGCCGTGGTCATCGGCGAGGTGCGCATCGGCGCCGGCTCCTCGGTCTGGCCGCAGGTCGCCATTCGCGGCGACATCCATGCCATTGCCATCGGCGAGCGCAGCAGCATTCAGGACGGCTCGGTGCTGCACGTCACCCACGCCAGCCATTTCAACCCCGAGGGCCATCCGCTGGTGGTGGGCGACGACGTCACCGTGGGCCACAAGGTCACGCTGCACGGCTGCGAGATCGGCCATCACTGCCTGATCGGCATGGGGGCCATCGTGCTCGATGGCGCCGTGGTGGAGCCCTACGCCATCCTTGGCGCCGGCAGCCTGGTCCCCGGCGGCAAACGCCTGGGGTCCGGCCTCTGGATGGGCTCGCCGGCGCGGCGGGTGCGCGACCTTAAGGAGCAGGAGCTGGAGTTCCTCGACTACTCGGCGCAGAGCTACGCACGGCTGGGCAAGGCCTATTTGGATGAGGTTGTCTAACCCAGAGGCCGCAGAGGCGGCTATCTGTGTCCAGCCGTGTTTATCTGCGGTTCAACTGGGCGGTTGGTGGTGCAGCGCCGCCGAGTCGCCTGGAGTACAGCCCTCGGGCCGTGCGTGTTTCCGGGTTCCTCCTCACCCCCGCGCTGGGGCGTCGGCACGGGCAACCCGTGACATTCGCTGCGCTCCAAGCAGGGCTTGGTAACGAGGCGAACGCCACTCTGCGCCCTCTGCGGTTGTCCGCGCCCTCGGCGTTCCGAGAGCGCCTCCTCTGCGCCCTTTGCGTTACCCAAATGAAGCCCATTTGCTCACTTGGGTCTGGAGCCTGCTTCGCCCTTTGCGTTATCCAAATGAAGCCCATTTGCTCACTTGGGTCTGGAGCTTGCTTCGCCCTTGAGGTATGTTGTGCATTGATCATTAGTCGCCAGGCCAAGGAGATTCCCACCCATGAACCCGCAAGCCATCCATCTTGGCAAGGGCGAGAAGCCCCAGCAACTGCTTACCGCCCTGGCCAATCGCCACGGCCTCATCGCCGGGGCCACCGGCACCGGCAAGACGGTCACCCTGCGGGTGCTGGCCGAGGGCTTTTCCCGCCGCGGGGTGCCGGTGTTCATGGCCGACGTAAAGGGCGACCTCTCGGGCCTGGCCCGCGCCGGTGAGCTGAAGGCGTCGTTTCAAAAACGCGCCGAGGAGCTGGACCACGCCGATTACGGGGTCGAGGACTTTCCGGTGATCTTTTGGGATCTCTACGGCGAGCAAGGCCACCCGGTGCGCGCCGTGGTGCAGGACATGGGGCCGCTGTTGCTCGCCCGATTGATGGAGCTGAACGACGTGCAGGAGGGTATTCTCACCATCGCCTTCGCGGTGTCCGAGGACGAGGACCTGCCGCTGCTGGACTTTAAGGACCTGCGCACCCTGCTGGCGGACATCGCCGAGCGCCGCAAGGAGCTGGCGGGCCGTTATGGCACCGTCAGCCCGCAATCCGTGGGGGCCATCCAACGGCGGTTGTTGAAGCTGGAGCGCCAGGAGGCGGAGAAGTTCTTCGGCGAGCCCGAGTTGGAGCTTACGGATCTAATGCGGGTGGACGCGGACGGGCGCGGGGTGCTCGGCATCCTGGCCGCGGACCGATTGATCCGCAAGTCGCCCCAGCTCTATGCGATTTTCCTGATGTGGCTGCTGTCGCGGTTGTTCGAGGAGCTGCCGGAGCAGGGCGACGCCGACAAGCCCAAGTTGGTGTTCATCTTCGACGAGGCCCACCTGCTGTTCGATGGGGCCTCCAAGGCCTTGGTGAACCGCATCGAACAGGTGGCGCGGCTGATTCGCTCCAAGGGCGTGGGGGTCTATTTCGTCAGTCAGAGCCCCTCGGACATCCCGGACGACGTGCTGGGCCAGCTCGGCAACCGCATCCAGCACGCCCTGCGCGCCTTTACCCCCAAGGACCAAAAGGCCGTGCGCGCCGCGGCCCGCACCTTTCGCGAAAACCCGGCGCTGGATGCCGAGGCCGCGATTAAGGAGCTGGGCGTAGGCGAGGCCCTGGTCTCCACCCTGGATGAGCAGGGCATTCCCACCATGGTGGAGCGGGCGCGCATCGTGCCGCCGGCCACCCGCCTCGGCCCGTTGAGCCCTGAGGAACGCAGCGAAGCCCTGGCCGCCAGCCCGGTGGCGGGAAAATACGAGGAAACCCTGGACCGCGACTCGGCCCACGAGCGGGTGCTGGCCCAGCGCAAGGCCCGCGAACAGGCCGAGGCGCAAGAGGCGGCGGAGACCGAGCGCGAAAAACAGGAAAAGCGCCCTGCTGCGAGTTCGAGCCGTCGCGGCGATAGTGTACTGGAGGCCATGGGCAAGAGCGCCGCGCGCAGCATGGGCAGCCGTTTGGGGCGGCAACTGATTAACGGCATTATGAAGATGTTTTTTAAGAAATAAAGGCCTGTGCCACACCCATCGGGCAAGCAGCGGGCGGCCCGATCAGCGGCGTGTCAAGCGTCAGTTTGACACCGAGCACGCCAGCGCACCCAGAACGGAACCAACCCCATGCAGGAACGCAGAGGGCGCCGCGGACCGCAGTGCGCGCGCAGGAGGTTTTGCTTGCCGGTGTTGCGCTCCCAGCGCGGGGATGCCAGCCCGGCGCTCTAGCGTCGCCTAGCCGCCTGGAGTGCAACCCCGGGCTGTGCCTGTTTTCGGTTACGCGCTCGGGTCAAGGCGTGTATGCTCTGAGCCCGCGCTCATGCAGGGGGTGGGCCAGCGCGCGCATCCGCCGCTCAGGCTGGGACCTCGTTTGCGCTGGCGCTTATCCGTCCTAGGCTTTTGGGGTCGGCTATTCGGTGGTATTTTTGCCGCCCTAAAGTGTGCGCGTTGAGCTTTCAATCAACACGCCTCTCTGCGCCCTCTGCGGTTCTCGGCGTGCCCTGCGTTGCGCGAGCGCCCGGGTTGTTTCCGATACTTAGACGCAGCTCTAACTAGTGTTTCGCCCCAGGGCCTAATCGACGAGGATAAACCGCTTGATACTGGACCATATTGCCATTCCCACCGCGGTGATGCGCCGCGAGCACCGGGTGGAGGATTTCTTCGCCGAATGCGTGCGGCGGGATGTGCCCGGCCTGCCCTTTGTCAACGATCAAGGCGAGATCACCGGGCGCATTTCCATTCGCCATGTGTTTAAAGAGACCTGCATCCCCCACTGGGCCATCCGCGCGGCCCATGTCCTGGGGGATCGCATCGACGCGGTGAACATCCCCCATGTGCGCGCCCGCGAGATCCTGGCCGAGCCGGTGGAGAAATATCGATTGCCGGCGTTCGCCAGCTCCACCCCGCGCTCGCCCATCGTCAAGGGGCTCGCGATCATGGAGCAGGTTAACACCAGCTATATCTTTCTAATCGATGACGGGCAATACACCGGCATCGTCACCCACATGAAGATCGCCCGCCAGCTGATGGAAAAGGCCGGCAACGTAATACTGTAAGGCTGCCAAAAGCCGGTTAGCGCTCCATCCCGAGGGAAACCCTTTGAATCTTGAAATGACCCTGGCCGGCGGCATCATGGCGGCCGCCTATGTACTGATTTTTTCCGAATGGATGCACCGCGCCGGCGCCGCCATCGTGGGCGCGGTAGTCATGGTGGCCCTCGGCGAGCTGTTGGGCTTTTACAGCCAGGACGACGCCGTGCTGGCCATGGACGGCAACACCCTGCTGCTGCTGGCGGGGATGATGGTGGTGGTGACCCTGCTGCGCCCCACCGGCGGCTTCGAATACCTGGCCATTCGCATCGCCAAGCTCGCCGGCAACAGCCCTAGGCTATTGTTGGTCTATCTGTGCCTGGCGGTGTCGGTAATCTCCATGTTCCTTGACAACGTCACCACGGTGCTGATCTTCGCCCCGCTCACGGTGCTAATCACCCGCATCCTCGGCATCAATCCGCTGCCGTTTTTGATGGCCGAGGCCATGCTTTCCAATATCGGCGGCGCCGCCACCCTGGTGGGCGACCCGCCCAACCTGATGATCGGCAGCGCGGCGAATATCGACTTCACCACCTTCGTACTCAACATGGGCCCCATGGTGGCGGTGATTTGGGTGCTCACCGTGGGCCTGATTCTGTTTTTATTTCGTAAGCAGTTGCAACCCATTGAGGCCGCGGAGGTGGATCTCGACGAAAGTCGCGCGATTAAGGACAAGCCGACCCTATACAAATCCCTGGCCGCGCTGGGCATCGTGGTGGTGCTGTTCTTCATTCACCACTGGTTCCACCTCTATCCGGCCTTTGTGGCCTTCATCGGCGTGGCCATCGCCTTCATCCTGGTAAGGCCCCGCCCGGAGCAGATATTCGGTCAAATGGAGTGGTCGGTATTGGTATTCTTCGCCGGCCTGTTTATCATCGTCGGCGGGGTGGAACACTCGGGGCTTTTAGACCTGGTCGGCGGTCAACTGGCCACCGTGGCCCGAGAGCCCGAGGCCCTGTTATTCACCTGCATTCTGTTGATGTGGGTGGCCGCCATCCTCAGCGCCATTGTGGACAACATCCCCTTCACCGTGACCATGATCCCCATCGTGGCCAACCTCGAGGCCCAGGGCGTGAACATCACCCCGCTGTGGTGGGCCCTGGCCATCGGCGTGGGGCTCGGCGGCAACGGCTCCCATATCGGGGCCACCGCCAACATCATCTGCGTGTCGGAATCCGAAAAGGCCGGCATCCCCGAGGCCCGCATCACCCCGCTGCATTGGCTGCAAATCGGCCTGCCGGTGATGCTGCTCGGGCTGGTGGCGGCGAGCCTGATCTTCTTTTTTTTCTTCGACTATTTCGCGCTGCGGTGAGTGGCAGGAACGCAGACCGGCAACCACAGGCCGATGCTCACGGCGCCACGGATGCAGGCGGGTTTTGCTGCACGGCGCCTGCCTGGGAGGCGATGGCCTTTTGGAGCGCTTCCTGCGCCCAGGCGTTCAGGCTTTTTCCCTCGGCCTCGGCCAGCAACGCCGCCGTTGCATGCAGGCTGGGATCGATTTGAAGCCTTAGTTCGCCACTGTAGGCGCGCTGCGGCGCACGCCCTAGTTTTTCACAGGTTTCCAGATAGTCGTCCACCGCGTCCGCGAAGGCGGCTCTCAGCCCGCCCACCGAGTCGCCATGAAACCCGATCACGTCGGATATGCCTGCGATACGACCAATGAAGCATTGGTCTTCATCGCTATATTCGACGAGGGCCATGTAATCTTTGTAAGTCATCAAGTTCATGGTCGGACTCCTGCGCGAGTCAGGAAATCCCGCGCATCTTTGATTTGATATGGTTTTGCCTCTTTTTGCGGGTGTGGGCGATGGAAAGTTGCCACGATTCCATTGAGCTCGAACCGCACCCGGGAACCTCGACCCTCTATCACTTGAGCACCCAGTGCCAGGAATAAGGACTCAACCTGTTTCCATTCGACGGATGAAGGTGCAGACCGGGCGAATAGCATCGCCAATGCCTTGTGATGCCTGTTGTTCATCACTCAACGATGACCGCTAGATGCAAGCCTGTCAAGACGGCCGTTTCAAGGCCGCCCAAAACCGATGCGGATCATCCCGTGCCGAATCCTGCATCGGCGGTTCGACGAGCCCGCGAGCCCGCAAGAACACGGCCGCACCCCTTTGGGCCTTGATCAATGTGCAGTGGATTATATCGTTCGGGGCGATAGCCGATGCCGACCTCCCCAGCCGAAAAAGGCGGTCCATTCGATCCAAGGATCCGGCAGCCCGGCATGGTATGATTCGGACCCGTGATCACGCGTGACGAATCTATGGCTCAATCCCTATTCCCCCAGGTCGAACAGGCCCTGTTGGCCCGCGCGCCGGAGTCCAAGGCGCGCCTAGTGCGCGAGCTGAATCGGGCGTGGCAAGGGCGGCGGTTGTCCAGGACCGGCGCACAAGCGCCCCCCGTTGCGGTGCATTGGCCCGGCTATCCCGAGCGGTTGCAGGTGATCGAGCCGCATTTGGTCCCGCGCCGCGGGCCGGGCAGCGATCAGGGGCGTTTCGGGCTATTTCACGCCATCGCCCATATCGAGTTCACCGCCATCAATCTGGCGTTGGATGCGGTGTATCGCTTCCGTGAGATGCCGGATGAATACGTCGGCGACTGGCTGGGGGTGGCCGAAGAAGAATCGGACCACTTTGAAATGATTCGCCAACACCTGCAGACCCTGGGCCACGACTACGGCGACCTGCCGGTGCATGACGGCCTGTGGGAGATGGCCCGCCTCACCGAGTACGACGCCTTGGCGCGCATGGCCCTGGTGCCCCGGTATCTGGAGGCCCGCGGGCTGGATGTGAATCCGGGCATGCAGGAGAAGCTGCGCAAGGCCGGCGACGCCCGTGGCGTGGCGATCTTGGCGGTGATCCTGCGCGACGAAATCGGCCATGTGGCCCGCGGCGACCGCTGGTTGCGCCACCTGTGCGCCGAGCGCGGCCTGGGGCCTGAGGCGACCTACAAGGCCCTGGTGGAGCGTCACGCCAAACAGCCTTGGCACGGCCCCTTCCACTGCAGCGCCCGCCGTCAGGCCGGATTCGGCGAGGCGGAGCTGCGGGATTTGGGCTGCGCCGAATAACGCGCTATTATTAGCCGATTTTTCCGAGGATTCCGGTCGAAAACCATGCCTTCCCCCATCGAGCAATACCGCAACCTGCCCGTGGACGAACAGCGCATCGTGCAGGTGCTGTCCGTGATCTTCGAGCCCGTCAACCAAGGTTCGCTGCTCCAGGTCCTGGACCGGCTGGGGTGGATGGATGGGGGCGGCGCGCCCCTGAAGGAACGCATGGACAAGCCCTTGCGCATCAAGCTGCTGGGCTTGGGGGTGTTGGAGGCCCGCGGCAACCGTTATTTCTGTAACGCGAGTGCGGGCGAGGCGGCAACGCTCGACCTGGCCCGCAGCGGGGAGCTGGAGGCCGTAGGCGGGGCCGCGGAGGCGATTCTTCCGGCGGATACCACGCTCAGGGGCATGAACCAGCTCAACGAGGCGGGGCGGGATTACCGCATGCAGCGAGTCATGCGCCTGGGGCTCTACAAAAACGACTTTCCCGGGACCATGCGCGCCATCGGGGTGCGGCAAGGCGTGGATTATCTGCTGCTCACCCCCTTTTATTACGACAATTTGGTGAAGAGTTTCAACCGGGCGAGCGAGTTCCACCGCTGGGACGGGATGGACCCCCGGTTTAGGTTCATGATTTTCTATCCGGCGTTCGAGAATAACGCCGTGACCCAGGAAGACCCGGATCAGGCCAAGGCCGAAGCCTTCGTCAAGGGTTTTTCCGAGGCCGCGAAACAGCATCCGAAGCCGGCGCTGATGCTGGCGGATCTGTGCCTGCCGCGGCGTATGCTCTCGCCCTTGGAAGAGATCCTCGCCGCCCACAAAGACCTGCTAAAAACGGATTTCCTGGGGGCCGCGGCCCTGCTGCGCGGCGACCTCGACCAGGCCCTGGAATATTTCGACCAGGCCCTCGCCTTGCAAAAGAAGAACATCCGCAAGCGCACTAACCTCTATGTGCCCGGTTTTCAGGGGGTGCTCTATGCGCAGGCGCTGCTGTGCAAGGGGCGTAATGCGGATGCCGAGCGCCAATTGAAACTGCTGGCGAAGGAGGTGGACGAACCCTGGCTGGAGGTCTTTATCAATCAGTTGAACGAGGTGCTCGAGATCCGAGCTGAAGGCCGGCCGATGGAGTTCGCCTATGCGTTGAACTCGCTTGTTAACGACTACAACCCCTGGTTTAGCCTGTTCCGGCTGATGTTCTGCCGTTGGCTGGGCCACGCGCCATCCGAGCTGGAGGTCCAGCGCCTGCTCAAACACTACGAAGCGGCCAAGGAGAAGGGGTTCGCGGGTTATTGCCTGGATGCCGGGGCGCTGCTGCGGGCGCTGGGCAAAAAGGTCGAGGCGGAGGCCCCGAGCCCGGAGCTGGGCCGCCCCCTGTGCGAACTCTTCAAGCCCGAACCCGCCTGGGAACGCACCCTCAAGGCCCTGCAAGGTCTGGCGCCCGGCCGCTCATTCGACGGCAAGGCCCCGCCGCCAAGCAATGATCGTCGCCTGGCCTGGATGCTCTCGGAGCCGTATTCCCAGCTTCGGGTGGAGCCAAGGGAGCAGAAGATCGGCAAGAACGGTAAGTGGACCAAGGGCCGCCCGGTGGCGCTGAAGCGGCTGCGCGAGAACCAAGAGGAGTTCGACTACCTCAGCGACCACGACCTGCGGGTCTGCGCCCGGATCTCCGAGGATTCATACAGCTCCGGCTGGGGCGGGCGCTACATCCACATCGAATACAGGCTGCCCGCCGAGGCGGCCCTGCCGGCGCTGGTCGGGCACCCCCATGTCTATTGGCAGGACCGCCCCGGCCGGCCGCTGGAGGTGGAGGAGCGCGCGGTGCGCCTGGAGGTGCGCGAGGCCGGCAAGGAGCTGGAAATCCGCATGCAGCCGCCGCGGGGCGACGCGGATCGCCTAGTCCATGGCCTGGAAGGCGACAAGCTCTGGTTTACCGGCTTCACCGCCGAACAGACCCGGGTGGCGGATAGGCTCGGCGGCGACGGCGTACTCAAGGTGCCCGCCGCGGCCAAGGAGCGGGTGCTGGAGACCCTGGGCGCCATCGCCCCGCTGATCACCGTGCATTCAGAAATCGGCGGCGGCAATGTGGAGGCCGAAGAGATCCCGGCGGAGAACCGCCTGCTGGTGCGCCTCCAACCCCAGCAGGGCGGCCTGCACCTGGAACTCCAGGCCCGTCCGCTGGGCGAGCATGGACCCCTGATGCGCCCCGGCGAGGGCGCGCGCACCCTGTTCGCCGAGCGCGACGGCAAGCCGGTGCAGGCCAAGCGCGACCTCGACGCCGAGGCCGCCAACGCCGACAAGGTCGCCGCCGCCTGCCCGCAACTCACCGCCGAAACCGGTTGGGCCTGCGACCTCGACGACCTGGAGACCGCCCTGGAGGCGGTGCAGCAGCTTCAGACCCTGGACGACGCGGCGGTGCTCGAATGGCCCCAGAACAAGCCCCTGCGACTCAGCCGTGAACTGGCCGCCGGGGCCATGCAGATGGGCATCAGCCGTCAGCGCGATTGGTTCGGCCTCTCCGGCCAGCTGGAGCTGGAGGACGGCCGCGTGCTGGAGATGGAGCGCCTGCTGGCGCTGCTCGAAGGCTCCCCCGGCCGGTTCATCTCCCTGGGGGAAAACGAATTCCTGACCTTGACCAAGGACCTCCATCACCGCCTGGAGCAACTACGCGCGGTGCAAGATCGCGGCCGCATCCACCCCCTCGCCGCCGGCCTGGTGGACGAGGTCACAGACGGCATGCAGGTGACCACCGCCAAGCCCTGGCACGACCAGCTCAAGCGTATCCAAGAGGCCCAGGCCCTGCGCCCCGAGGTCCCCTCCACCCTTCAGGCCGAGCTGCGCGACTACCAGCGCGAGGGCTTCGAATGGCTCGCCCGCCTGGCCCACTGGGGCGCCGGGGCCTGCCTGGCCGACGACATGGGCCTCGGGAAGACCATTCAGGCCCTAGCCCTGCTCCTCACCCGCGCCCCCCAGGGTCCAGCACTGGTGCTCGCCCCCACCTCGGTCTGCAATAACTGGTTCGAGGAGGCCCAGCGCTTCGCCCCCACCCTGAACCCCATTCTGTTCGGCGCCAGCGACCGCCAGGCCGTGCTCGATCAGGCTGGCCCCTTCGATCTGATCATCTGCACCTACGGCCTGGTGCAGATCGAGGCCGAACGCCTCGGGCAGGTGGAGTGGGAGACCATCGTCGCCGACGAGGCCCAGGCCATCAAAAACCCCCAGGCCAAGCGCACCAAGGCGGTGGCGAGCCTGCCGGGCAAGTTCCGCATGATCACCACCGGCACCCCCATCGAAAACCACCTGGGCGAACTCTGGAGCCTGTTCCGCTTCATCAATCCCGGCCTGCTCGGCTCGCTGGAGCGCTTCAACCAGCGCTTCGCCAACCCCATCGAAGGCCGCAACGACGCCCAGGCCCGCCAACGCCTGCAACGGCTGATCCGCCCCTTCATCCTGCGTCGCCTCAAGACCGAGGTGCTCGACTCCCTGCCGCCGCGCACCGAGATCACCATCCACGTCGAGCCCAGCGACCAGGAAAAGGCCTTCTACGAGGCCCTGCGGCGCAAGGCCCTGGAGCACATCGAGACCCTCGAACAAGGCCCCGGGCAACGCCGCATGCAGGTGCTGGCCGAGATTATGCGCCTGCGCCGCGCCTGCTGCCACCCGCGGCTGGTGCTGCCCGAGAGCGGGATCGAAGGCAGTAAACTCGAAGTCTTTCTGGAGACCGTGGACGAATTGCTGGAAAACCGCCACAAGGCCCTGGTCTTCAGCCAGTTCGTAGACCACCTCAGCCTGATTCGCGAGGCCCTGGACGCCAAGGGCATCTACTACCAATACCTCGACGGCTCCACCCCCGCGGCCAAACGCAAAAAGGCCGTCAACGCCTTTCAGGCCGGGGAGGGCGACCTGTTCCTGATCAGCCTCAAGGCCGGCGGCTCCGGCCTCAACCTCACCGCCGCCGACTACGTCATCCACCTCGACCCCTGGTGGAACCCCGCGGTGGAAGACCAGGCCTCCGACCGCGCCCACCGCATCGGCCAGCAACGCCCCGTGACCATCTACCGGCTGGTGACCAAGGGCACCATTGAAGACAAGATCGTCGATCTCCACCGCCAAAAACGCGACCTCGCCGACAGCCTGCTCGAAGGCGCCGAAGGGGCCGGCAAGCTCTCGGTGGACGAAATGATGTCGCTGCTGCGAGAGGACGAGGAAGACGAACCGCCCGGCGCCCGGACCTGAGTCCGGCAGCGGCCAGGGCAGACCAAAACCGAAGCCCCCGCACCGGGGACGCGCGCTATAGCCAGGCGCGGATTCGGCCGAAGATTGAACGGCGTGTACAAGCCGCCTGCGGCTGGGCTGCGCTTTTGCGGCCCGGCGGCCTGAAATCAAATCATCCCGAACACGAACGCATGAGCCTGGAATCCTTCCTCAACGAGACCCACGCACTGCTGGAGGACGCCCAAATCCGCCATGCATTGATCGGCGGCTTTGCGATGGCGGCGCTAGGCCACGCCCGCGCCACCAACGACGTGGATTTTTTGGTGGATGGCAGGCGCCATCAGCAGGTGCTGAAGCGGTTCCTGAACGCCGGTTTCGAGGTGTTCTTCCATTCCGAAGAGGTGCTGCAACTCAACCGCGACCACCCGCTCGACCTGCTCTTCGCCAACCGGCCGGTGGCGCAGGAGATGCTTTCGCGCGCCGCAACCCTGCCCAAATACCGCGGCATACCGGTGCTGGATGCGGCGGATATGATCGGCCTGAAGATTCAGGCCTATAAGAACAACCCAAGGCGCGAGCTGGCCGAATTGGCGGATATCTTGAAATTGGTGGAACTATGCAAAAACCTCGACCGCAGCCGAGTCATGCAATATGCGGAGATATTCAACGAACAGGACCGCCTGAACAACCTGCTGGGCGACCCGGAACCATGACCCCCGAACAGTATTTCCGCTTCCTCGACGAGTTTTGGACCCTATTCCCCGATACCAAAAGGCGCGAAAAGATCATCATCGAAGACGCACGCTTGTGAGCGCCGCCCCGGTGCGCCAGCGCAAAAGCAACGGACGCAACGCCATTTAGCAACGCAGAGGACGCAGAGGACCGCCGAGGTTTTTTGGCTTGCTGGTGCCCCCTTCCAGCGCGGGATGCCTGCCCGGCGTATAGTACGCCTGCGCCGAAGTAACGGAAACAACATGGCGGTTGAGGCTTCAGCCGGGCTTGGGCTTGGCTCGTCTAAGCACCAATCAGCCACCACCAAATTGAACCACAGATAAACACGGATGGGGATAAATACAGACCTCCCAAAATCGCTGTCCAAAAAGCCTGCAAGTCACTGATCTAACAGTGCGTTACGCGATTGTTGGACAATAATCCCCGGATACAAATCACTAACCGATTGACTTTCAAGGCGTTTTTGTTGGAAGTCCTTCCGTGAGCGTTCATTTGCAGTCCAAAAAAATCGACCGTTTTCGGACCTTTTTGGGAGGTCTGTAAATAGCCGTAGGATGGCCAAAAGCGCTCCCGCAAACCCTCAAAGATCCATCTCAACACGAATCTGTGTCAATCCGTGTCCATCTGTGGTTTTTTAACCGGCCCCAATGATGGGCACGGCGCCTTGAGGCTTTGGCTGAGCTTGGGGCCTCACTCGCCTAAGCACCCGCTACCCGCAGCCAGCCAGAACCACAGATAGCGGACCGGCAAAGGTTCTACGAAAATTCCAAAGAGCCATCCACTCCTGCGCAGGGCCGTCCGAGCCGACTACTAGAGGGTGAAACCTCGATACCATAAAAGAAAAAAGTTTTATATTATTTGAGGTTTGGTAAAATTTCTGTGAGGTTGGTCACAAAAAAATAAATTTTATTGGGGGTTGGTTTGATGGTGGTGATCCGTTTGCTTGGCCGGATGTTGTCGTTCTTTTGGCTGTTGCTGATTTTTCTCTTGTTTTCAGTGCTCTGGTCCGCTCCGGTTTTAGCGGAAAGCCAGCCGCGGGGTTATGCTGGTCGGGTTGAGCGTCCGGCGGCGCCCGCCTTCTGGGCGCGGCTGCGCGACGATGCGCGGGGGCGCTGGTTGGAGTTCGATGCGGCGCGATTCCGCGCGGTGGCGCGCGAAATCCGCGAATCGGGCGAGGCCTTGGTCCAACTGCCCATGCCTGCGGGCGACCCGGTGCAGGTGCTGTTGCGCGATAGCGAGGTGCTTCCGCCCGGCTTGCAGGCAAAATTCCCGCGCATTCTGACCCTGGCGGGGGAGGTCCCCAGCCAGCCGCAAGTGCGGGTGCGCCTGGAGTGGAACGGGCATGAACTGGGCGGCGCCCTTTGGCGAAACGGCAAGCGCTATTGGGTCCAGCGCGTGGTCGGCGACCCCGCACGCCAAGCCTATCTGCTGGCCACCCCTGCCCAGCGCTTGGCCGCCCGCCTGGGTGCCGAGGCGCGAGACGGGCCGGATAAATCGGCGGAGGATTGGAGCGACACCGTGCTGGAGCTCCCGGACGCCTATGGCAAGCCCGAGGAATCCATTGGGGTCGAGCCGATCAGCGATGCAACTGGCGGCTTGCGCACGATCCGCGTGGCCCTCGCGACCACCGGCGAGTACGCGCAATATCATGGCGGGACCAAACAGCGGGTGATGGAAGAGCTGGCCCGGGCGGTCAACCGAGTCAACGAGGTCTTCCTGCGTGACCTCGGGGTTCGACTAGTGTTGGCGGAAGGCACGGATCAGCTCATTTTCCTCGATCCATACCAAGACCCGTTCTCCAATGGCGACCTATTTAAGCTGCTGCAAGAAGGCACCGGCCTGATCCCCGAAGTCATGCCCGACGACAGTTATGACCTGGGGCATGTGTTCGGTGTCGGCGGCGGCGGTCTGGCTTACAAGGGAGTGGTCTGCAGGCCGTTCAAGTCAGGCGGCGTGACCGGGGTCAGCCAACCCACCGGGGATTATTTTTGGATCGACTATGTAGCGCACGAAATCGGCCATCAGCTCGGCGCCGATCACACCTTTAACGGTGAACACGGGAATTGCTCCGTGGCCCGCAACGAGAATCATGCCTTCGAGCCCGGCAGCGGAAGCACCATCATGGGCTATGCCGGCATCTGCTCCCTGGATAACATCCAAGCGCGCAGCGACGACTACCTCCATGTAGGCAGCATTGAGCAAGTTCGGGAGCTGTTCGAGTTTCTGGATCAAAACAGCCCCGGCTGCGGCGCCCCGGGGTCCGCCGGGCGCCCGCAGGAGCTGTTCGCCGTACTCCCGCCGGGCGGCTTCGTACTGCCCAAAGAAACGCCCTTCTTTCTTGCCGGGGATGCCTATGCGCCGGCGGGGGCGGGCGACCTGCTGTACTCCTGGGAGCAAATCGATTTGGGGCCTTCTGCGGGGCTTGGCGAGGCCTTGCCGGGAACCGAAGTGCCGCTGTTTCGCTCGCTGCGCCCCTCCGCCAACCCCACCCGCTACCTGCCACAGATCCGCGACCTGATCATGGGGCGCGACCGACCGGATGAGCAACTCCCGAACTATGCCCGCAGACTCTCGTTCGCCCTAAGCGTGCGCGATAGCGAGGGGGCGCTGGACTTTGACACCCTGGAATTCGAGGTCACCGACCAGGCCGGACCCTTCGAGGTGATCAGCCCAAGCCAGGACGGCCAATTCATCGGCGGCGAGGCCTTGTTCGTTTCCTGGATCGTGGCCGACACCGACCAACCGCCGGTGAACTGTGCTACAGTGGATATCCTCCTCGCGGAAGACGCAGGCGAGGTTTTCGACACCGTGTTGAGCGCGGGAACGCCGAATGACGGCTTCTCGGTAGCCTCTCTACCCAACCGCAGCATCGCCCAAGGCATTCTTATGGTGCGCTGTTCATCGGCCCCCTTCTTCGCGCTGGCGCCGGGTCAAATCAACGTATTTGCGGACGGCGGGGCCGTCGGCGCGGATTACGATATTGTGATCCCCGATGGAAAGGTTATCCCGACCGCCAGCTTAGCCGCCTATGAAACCACGCGAACCGTGCGCAACGGCGGTTCGCTAAGAGTCGATTCCGGGGGGTCGCTGAGATTGCGCGGCTCACAGGTGCGACTGCTGCCGGGGTTCATAGCCAAAGCCGGATCCAAGGTGACGATCCAGCCCAATTAAGGCGATTGATCGCGTGGCGAAACGCCGGCAAGAAGGCGCTGTAACCGCCCACCGCACCTCCCCCTGGGAAGGAGGCCTGGGGCGGGAATCCTTGCTTCAACGAAGGCGGCTGAATCAGCGGTCAACCAACCGCCGGCGATAGGTTTAACCAAGCCGCCGCAGCCGAATCGAAACGCCCGGCTGGGCCGGGTTTTAGGCAATAGGTGCGATATGCGCTGGATTAAGGGCCTGACGACAAGCCTCGGCATTGCGGTTCTCGCTTTGCTGTTGTTTTACGCCTTTTTATATCTCAATCAAAGGGCCCTGATCTTCCCCGGGGCCAGTGCGGACCGCGCCGACCTGGCCTGGGCGCGGGCGCGCTTTCCGCAGGCTGAGCGGTGGTTTGAAATGGAAGACGGCACGCGGCTGCACGGGTGGTTGGCGGAGGCGGACCGGCCGAATGCCCCGCTGTTGATCTTTTTCGGCGGCAATGCCGAAGATGTCACCGGGTTGTTGCGTGAACACTGGCGGTTTCCCAACTGGTCGTGGTTGCTGGTCAATTACCGGGGCTTTGGGTTAAGCGAGGGCGAGCCCGCCGAAGATCGGCTGTTCTCCGATGCGCGCCGCCTGTACGATTTGGTAGTCTGGCCGCCCGGCGAGCGCACCGTAGCGGCCTGGGGACGCAGCCTGGGCGCTGGCGTGGCGGTGCATTTGGCCGCCGCAAGGCCGCTCGACGCGGTGGTGTTGGCGACCCCCTACGACAGCATTCGAGCCCTCGCCGAGCGGCACTATCCCATAGCGCCGGTGGGGCTGCTGCTCGAACACCCCTTCGACGCCATCGCCCTGGCGCCCGCAATCCAAACCCAGATGCTGGCCCTCGCCGCCCGCGACGACCGCGTAATCCCGTGGGACCATGCCAAGCGCCTAAGCGACGCCTGGGGCGGCCCCAACCGCCTGATCCTACTGCCGCCCGGCAATGGCCATAACCTCTTGCGCACAGCGGCCTATTGGAACGCCATGGGCGAGTTCTTGGCGCGCATTAAAGGGCGCCGCGCAGAGACCGAAGGCGGGGCCGAGCCGCCGGCAGGCGCTGGTTAGCTGCGAACCGCCTTCACGCCCTGGCTGGTCTGAATTGAGCACTCCATAATGACCTGGCCTTGTCCCTGCTTGGCATCCCTGATCTTTATGCCAGTTGCAAATGGTAGGCTGCCATGATTATTGCTTGCAGGGCTCATGAGAATCTTGCCCCGTTTATCCAGCTCAATCTTAAACGGAAGATCCTTCAAGAACGGATTATTGATCGCTGACAACCAATCCATAATAAGCCCCAATGGCGATATGATTGAAGAAGGTCGCGGCTCATTCGCGCGGTCTCCTTGGGTACGCATGGCTTGCCGGCGCCGGCTTGCCGAATGGCTCGGGGAGCACGGCTTCCAACACGCGCCCCCCAAGCCTGGGCTCGGGCGCCGGCGGAAGCAACCCGCACGTCATGGGCGGGTAGGTTGGACTGCCGGGTTAGGCATCACTCTGCAAATATTCAAGCTCCCGGGCGCGCCTTGCCGTCATCCCTAGACCGCAATCAGCAGCACGGATTGAAGCCATGGCGCCGCCATCAGGGTCCGCATAGAAGCTGCAATTGGCGTCACGGTATTGAATCCACAGGCGCTGCGCTGCGCGGAGGTCGTGCTCGCGGCTTACAGACAGTTGCGAGATCAGGCGCTTGTACGCCTGATTAAGCCTTTGATCTTGCACCGCGTGTTCATCGCCAATGCAATCCAGCATCTCGACCGTTACACCACCTGAATTTTCCATGCAGGCACTGAAGCGTTCGCTGTAGAGATCGTCTTGCGCATAAACGGAAAAGCTGAGGCAGGCCAGGGCGAGGGCCGCAAAGGTTGGCTTGGTCATACGGTGTCTCCTGATTGTGATGTCTACCGTTAGCGCCCATCGACGCGGCTTGCGAGCGGCCGGGTTAAGCGCCTGAGTGGACGGCTGTTGATTCTTTTGAGAATGCAGTCTCGCAAGCGCTAGCTTGCCGAGTCAAGGGGCTTTTTGGTGTGCGGGGACGCCTAGCACCGTCGTTTCGACCCATCCCGGACTCCAGTCCGGGGTATAACCGCTTGCCGGACCCAAGTCGGGGCTCCGGGATTCGCTTTGGAGTACACGCCTTGTGTGCGTGCCAGCCGCACGGCCCGAGGACTGTACTCCAGCGATCGTTACCCCTTGGGTTCAGGCGTCGCCCTCGACCAGCCGGATCTGCCCTTCGGTGAGGTCGTAGAGGCGGTAGGTGAGGCGGTTCATTGCGGTTTCGGCCTGGTCGATCTCTTGGTCCAGGGCCTGGATCTCGGCGTCGAGGCGGATCACCTGTTGGCGCAGGGCGGCGTTCTCGGTGGTGCGTTGTTTGAGCAGCAGGCCGAGCAGGCGTTTGCCGTCGAATTTTTCGGTCACGTTGGTCCGGCGGGCCTTGTGCCGCCATTGGGCGGCCACGAAGGGGGCCTCCTGCTCGTCCAGGAACAGCCCCTCGATCAGCGGCACGCCGTCGCCCAGGAGCCGGATCTCGCCGTACTCCTCGCTCACCGTCAGTTCGAGGCCGGGTTGCAGCATGGCGTCGATGGCGTCTAGGCGGGCGCGCAGGCGGTCTTCGCGTTGCTCCTTGGCCCAGGCGCCGAGGGCGCGGCCGCTGAGTTCCGCCGGACCCTCCTTCTTCAGCGCGGCCAGCGGCTTGACCTCGGCCCAGAGCAAGCCACCGCCCTAATTGAATGTGCCTTATTGGGTACATGTTCGGCGTTTGGTGTAGGAGCATTAGCAGCTTGTCCTGTGGGACCCGATGAGCCGCAAAAGCACGCTGGGGACACTATCTGAGGCCTCGGGTAGGGTCCCAATCGGCCCGAGATCATGCCCGTAAACGCGGGTTTTGGGTTGGAACCAAACGGTAATGTCCCCTACGGCGTCGGCGTACACTTCTAATTTGTCCTAAGATGCCGTTTGATAGTAAAATGACACGGTAGGGCCTTGGTCATCCCCCGGCCAATACCCTGCCAAGGGCGCGGGTAATAGGCGGTTTTGTCCCTTAGTTTCAACCACTTACGGTTAAACGGTCGCCGCGAGTGGTCAAGGTGGCCGGAACGATGATCAAGGCCCACGATAGTCACCCTAGGGTGATCAATCCATCAACACAAATACATTTATAGTTAAAGGCGGCGAAAATTGAAAAGTATATTTTATTCGGATATTAAGGAAAGCGAATCCACGAAGCCCTTCATCGACGAAATCCGAGAATATTCGGCAGCTAATAACACCCAAGTGTATTTGCTCAACCGGCCTCTTGGTGAAAAGAAATACGAATATGAAAACGAGAATAAGTTTATCGTAATCTTGTCGCCAAAACACAAGCTGATTTTTCTCAATATTCTTGGCACAAAAGATGAGTTTTCGGAATATGTTAATGACTTTGTTGAAGATCTTGGGTCAATCTCAGATAAATATGGCTACCGACCTCAGATTGGGAGACCCAGAAATTGGGAGGAGAATTTAACTACGAGGATCTATGAGCGTGCAGGCTTCGTTTCAGCTGAGCACACATTTCGCCGCAACAGGTTAACCGAAGAGAACGAACAACGAAAAGCAGAACTTCTGATCTCTCTGTTAATTGGAAGTATTAACGATATAGACAAGATAGGAATCGAAGAGCCTTCTTCTATATTAGAGAAAATTCGCAGAAAAATAATACTTTTCGATGGAGAGCAGACTCGATTCATTTATCAGGTGCCAGCAAAAAAAAGAATCAACATACAAGGGTTATCAGGAACAGGAAAAACAGAGCTTTTACTTCATAAAGTCAGGGAGTTTTACATATCTTCTGATACGAGCAGAATATTATTTACATGCCACAATCGAGTTTTGGCCGCAAATTTGAGAAGGCGAATTCCTGATTTTTTCAATTTCATGAGAGTAGAGAAACAGATAGAATGGGATAAACGCTTATGGGTCGTCCATGGCTGGGGATCTCAGCGTGACCCCAATTCCGGCGCGTATAGTTATATATGTGATTTCTATGACATTGAATTCAATCGATATAGCACTCGCATGACCTTCGACAAAGCCTGCGCGGCTGCTTTAGAATCTATTGACAAGATAGATATTGCGGATTTTGAGTTTGCATTCGACTATATACTCATCGATGAAAGCCAGGATTTTCCTGTCTCTTTTTTCAGGCTGTGCGAGAAGGTTGCCCGTGAGAAAGTATATATCGCCGGAGATATATTCCAAGATATTTTCGAGGGCGATATAAAAGAAAGAATTGTAGAGGCGGATTTTATCCTTAATCGATGCTACAGAACCGACCCACGGACCTTGATGTTTGCGCATTCTTTAGGAATGGGGCTATTTGAATCCCCGAAAATTAATTGGCTCGAACCGAAGGAATGGGAAGCATGTGGATACCATCAAAAAAAGGACGAAGAGACCTCTGAATGCGTATGCCTGTTTAGAGAGCCAGTTCGGCGATTCGAGGATCTGGAAACGCAAGCCTTCGAAAGCACGACCCTTTCGATAGTAAATGACCCACTAACGGAGATAATGAATATCCTTCAATCGATCAAAACAGAACACCCTACAGTAAAACCAGATGACGTTGCAGTTATATTTATAGATAGCGATAAGTACATTTACGACTATGCTGGCACTTTAGAGTGGTCGATTCCAGACAAAACAGGCTGGGCTACAAATATCGCCTACGAGACTAAAGAGAAGGTCAATGACTCTGTCTTCGTTAGCAATAGAAATAATGTAAAAGGCTTGGAATTTCCTTTTGTTGTTTGCTACACGAATGAGATTGTTAGTGATCCTGGTTATCGGAATACGCTTTACACCATGCTCACTCGATCTTTCATCAAGTCATATTTGTTGGTGAAAGGCAGCTCGAAACTCGAAGCATTTCAACATGGGCTCGAGGTTATAAACACCAGAAGCTGTATTAGCACAAAGACGCCTTCACCTGCTGAAATCAACCAAATAAACAGAACAATCATACGGTATAACAAGGAAAAAAACATATCTTATGACCAGTTTCTGGAAGACATCTTCAGTGAACTAGAAGTAAAAGGCAACCTAAGAAATCCTCTCCGGAAAATGGTGCTGCAGGGGCTGGGTGAGAATTTTGATAAATCGCTTGTTTCTGAATTTATTGAGTCCAACCTTAAGTTCATAGCGAAATGAAAAGATACGAATTTTTCATACCGCAACACAGCTCGAGCTCTTTTTTCAAACCGATCAGGAATAAGCTTGACGTGATTGAATTGCTAATGAAGGCAATCAGGTTGATTTACGCAAGCTACAATTACATGCCGAATAAGCAAGATGAAAAAATGATACTCAGCGTTGGGAAGATGAGCAGACTTTTTTTCTTCAGTCCTGGCAAATATTTTTCTATCTCGTTTCCTTTTTCAGTTAGTGAAAACAAGGAGGGGGTGATTGAGATTGCTTCGCCGCACTTTGAGTTGGTAGGTCAGGAGCTTGTATCACATGTCCTTTCGGTGATTAGTTGTAAGAATTTTGATTCTACGTGTAGTATTGATTTTTGCGACCCAATTGCCGATAGGGAAAAAGATTACGATCAAAATTTCTGGGTATTCCTTAAGGACCTATTAATGGTGGAAGATGGGTACATTAGGTATGATATTGATAAAAAAAATTTCAAGGACTATAAAGCGCGAGGAGAAGAAGCAAAGCATCCTTTATTTCACTATGATGTATTTTACACAAACAAGTGTACTTTTAAGTTGGGTATAGATAAGAGGATCACTGAAGACGAATTGATTGATTTGCTTGACATTACAACTGACTGCAAATTTCTTTCCTAACAACAATCTTCTTCGGCCTTGATCATCGTTTCGGCCACCCTGTGCGTCCAGGGCTAGCGGTTGCTCGTAAGCCTTGGATTTCACGGGGCGCTCTTCACAATATCCATGCGCTCGCATGTGTATTGGCAGGAACTATGATCAAGGCCTCTTCTTCGCGCAAAAGCGAGTATACATTGAATGGTGTTGCGATCTAGAGACAGCTTTAGTAGATGAACTACACCAAACCATCCCGCATACTGTTGAGCCAATATCCACGACCTTTTCGGTGCGGCGGTCGTGGCGGTAGGCGCGGATGCGCCCTGCGGTGATGTCGCCGAATTCCGCGAAGCCGAGTTGTTCGCGGATTTCGGCCAGCCGGGCGCCGAGGGTCTCTTGCGCGATGTAGTGGCTGACCCATTCGGGGGTGTAGTAGACGCCGTCGCGCTTGCGCTTGGTGAGTTCGGTCAGGGAGGCGCGGCCCTCGGCGCGGGCCTCCATCACTTCGAGGTCGGTGATGCTCTGCTCGAAGATGCGCCCCATGGCGGTGAGGGTCAGGGTGCGCCCGGTGGCGTCGTCCACCGCGCCGAAGTTGTATTTGGCGGAGAAGTAGAGCAGGGTGCGGGGGAACTGGAGCAGGCGCTCGGGGCTCTGGCCTTGGTTGTGTTCGCAGAACACGCGATTGGGGAGCTTGAGGGCCGCAAGCTCGGGGTCGTGTTCGAACAGGCCGCCGTTGAAGCGGTTGATGCGTTCGCCGGCGAAGGGGCTGCCGTCGCGCATGGCGGCGAAGAGTTCCTTGACCAGGCCCCAGGCCTGTTCGCCGTCGGGGTTGTAGAAGCGGCCTGCGGCTACTTCCATCAGCAGGTCGCGCAGCACGTTGGGCGGGAAGTGCAGGGCGCGGCCCATGTCTTCGCAGTAGAGGACGAATAGGCAGCGGTCGAGGATGCGCTGGGTGTATTTGACCAGCCGGCGCAGGCGGCCTTTTTGTTCGTATTCGGGGTTGTGCCGGCGCAGGGCCTGGTAGAGGGCCTCGCGGTAGGCGTGGTATTCGGCATAGAATTCGTTTTCCAGCCGGGCCTCGTGGGTGATTTGTTCGCCGAGCAGGCGCTCCAGGGGCGATTTGCCGCCTTGGGTGAGCAGCCAGTCGCGGTGGAAGATGCGCTGGAACAGGAAGCGCTGAAAGGCGGCCTCTTCGCTGTCGTTCAGTAGCGAGATGGCGGCGTCGCCCTCGCCGGGGCGGATTACGAAGCGCTGGTATTGGGCCTTGTTGCCGTAGAGGTAGAGGCGGAATTCGTTCATGTCGGTGACCAGCCCCCAGCTTGGGAGGATGGGCGAAATGAGCCCGCTGCGGGCCTCGCGCAGGTAGTCCAGGCATTGGTCCACCGGGGAGCGGTCGTTGGGGCGGTTGCTTTGGGGTTTGTCCAGGCCGGAGCGCTGGTCTTTGAATTCGCCCAGCACCTGGGGGATTTCGGCCATGTCGGCGCGCCCGAACCAGCCCAGGGCCAGGTCTGCGGCGCCGGTGCCGCCGCCTTGGCCGGCGCCCTTTACCGGGTATTGCTGGTGGAGGTGGTAGCCGCCGGCCTTGGGGCCTTCGCCGGAGGCGGCGTAGCCCCAGGTTTGTTTGAAAAGGCGGTCGATAAGGGCGCCTTCGGCGGCGGTCTCTTTCTGGAATCCGCGCTCGGCCCAGTGGCGCAGCCGTTCCAGCAGCTCCGCCGCGGCGGGGGCGGCCTGGAAGGCGGCGAAGTCCTGCGCCCAGAGGGAGCGCAGGTAGGGGGTGTTGAACAGCGGTTGGTGGGCCTCCGGCATAGCGGGCTCCTGCGGGCGGGGTGGGGGTTGACCGGGCATCCAAGGGGTGGATTATAGCGCATTTGCCGAGGGGTTTTCAGGTGGCGCCGGGTAGGCGCGTGGGTCCAAGCTCCGCGATTCGGTTTGGAGTACACGCCTTGGCGTGTGCGTGCCAGCCCGCACAGCCCGAGGGCCGTGCTCCAAAGGTAGCTATTCAGCTCCCTAGTGCAGGTTTCGCCGCGGACATCGCTAAAGTACGCGGAATGGATTGGCTTCCAATTCTATTCCGTGCTTTCCGCGTATTTAGCGGCAAAAATCAACGGGGGCCTGAACGCTTACCTGCAAAGCCCCCCCTGGGAAGTCTCGCCAACCGCCAAGTTCGGTTGCGATCAAAACGCCCCTTCGGCGGCCATGTACGGTTCGAGCACCGATTGCGCCCACTCGGGCAGCGGTTCGAGCAAGCGCATGATCTGTCCGGTTCGCAAATCGGCTACGTTCGCAAAGGGCGTCTCGGCAGAGGAGTTGTCATAGAGCCGCACCCGGTCCGCCAGCGGCAGGGCGCGGCGGATGTTTTCGAGGGTGCGCGGGATGCGCTGGACGATCTTTTCGGGCGGCACGTCGTGGCCGCCCTCGCTGACCCGCTGGCTGACCCGGGCCTGGTTCAGCTCGTCGTTCTGAAGGTGGATGAAGACCAGCACCACCTCGTAGTCGCGGGCCTTGGCTTCGGCTAGGAAGTCGATCTTCGAGGGATGGGAGAAGACGGTCTCGAAGCAGAAGGAGAGCCCCTTGTGCAGGAGGTCGAAGCGCAGCCGTTCGGCCACCTTGGCGGCTTGGTAGGCGAGGGCCTCGGGGCGCGCGGGATCAAGCTTACGCGCGATGAGATCGGCGTTGATGAAGGGCAGGCCGAGGGGGGCCAGGAATTCGCGATAAAAGGTGGACTTGCCCGCGCCGTTGCCGCCAGCGAGTAGCCACAGCTGGCGCCCTGGCATCAGATGGCGGGGATGAACTCGCCGTTAACAAAGCGCCCCGTCTGCCGCCGGCCGTCGGCGGTGATGCGCTCAAGCAGCCCGGGGCGGGCGCGGCTCGCCTCGTAGCGCACGCCGGCGCGGGTCACCCGCTGCGCCAGGCCCCCGTCTGCGCGCTGGCGGTCCGCTGCTGCGAACACGGCGTCCGCATCCAACGGGCGGGAGGTGCGCGGGCTGACTTTCACCTCCGCCAGATCCTCCATCAAATAGAGCAGCTCTTCGCCCGAGGCGCTGCGCGCCACCAGCTTGCCGATCTCGGCCCAATATTCGAGCTGCTTGGGCGTGGTCCGCTTGTAGAGGGCGGCCTCGCTCTCGGCTTCGCGAACCAAGTTGTCACTCAAACGAATGGCGGTGGACATGATGGACTCCGGTGTTGCATCGTGCTACAGAATATAACAGGGTGTGACGATTAAGCCAACAGCGCCCCGGCCCGGTTCTCGATGGCCGGTCAAGGGACGCGGTTGCAGCGGGCCACTCCGTGTTCAAAGACCATACGGGTTCTGCCGCCGGGAGGCTTGGCGATTGAATAGGCGTGGAAATCGGCCGCTTCGGCCCCGATCTGTTGGGGAAAGCCGGTCGGAAGATCCTGAACAGACTGCGGGCGCGGAAACGCATCGGCGGCGTCTGCTTTACAGCGAGCACCGAACCATGAACAGACGTGATTTTACGTTACTGATCGGCGGCCTGATGCTGAGCCCCCTGGCTCTGCGTCGGGCGCTGGCGGAGAGCACTATGAGCGATAGCGACTGGAATGACCTGACCGAGGCCCAATGGCGCGAGCGGCTGACCGCGGAGCAGTTTCATGTGCTGCGGGAGGCGGGCACCGAGCGTGCGGGGAGCAGCCCGTTGAACGACGAAAAGCGCCCAGGCGCCTACGCCTGCGCGGGCTGCGGTCAGCACCTGTTTACCTCGGCGATGAAGTACGATAGCGGCACCGGCTGGCCGAGCTTTTTCGAGACCATTGCGGGCGCGGTGGATACCAAGAAGGATTTTAAGCTGGTTTGGCCCCGCACCGAGTATCACTGCTCCCGCTGCGGCGGCCACCAGGGGCATCGGTTCGATGACGGCCCCGAGCCCACCGGGCTGCGCTACTGCAACAACGGCGTGGCGCTGGAGTTCGTGCCGAGCTGAGCCGCGGCCCGAGGGCTGTCGAGCCCGCGCGAGCCGGGGTTTGCGGCGCAGCCGGGCGCGGACAGGACCCGCCGAGTGCCCCTGAAGGGGGGCGGTGCGAGGATATGCCCTGCCAAGACGACCCGCCGGCCGGCGTGCCGGCGGGGTTTGGAGTGCCGGCTTGCGTCCGGCCAATCATTTAGAGGTGTCCAATGAACGTGCGAGACCCCAATCGCCATCCCCGTGAGCTGATTATCCTGCGGCATGCCAAGTCTGATTGGGACGCCGCGGCCGTTACGGATTTCGAGCGGCCGCTGAATCAACGCGGGCAATATGACGCGCCCCGCGTGGGGCAGTGGATCGCCGACCAGGGGCTGGTCCCCGATACGGTGCTCGCCTCGCCGGCGCTGCGGGCGGAGCAGACCCTGCGGGCGGCGGCGAAGGCCATGGGGCTGGAGGAACAACAGATATGCCGGGATCGCCGAATCTACGGCGCCGGCGTGCCGCAGTTGCTCCAGGTGTTGGCGGGGGCCCCGCCGCAGGCGGCGCGGCTGATGCTGGTGGGCCACAACCCGGGGCTGGAGGAGCTGGTGGTCTATCTTGCCGCCCCCGACACCCTGCCGGAACGCGCCTTCGGTTTCCTGAAGACCGCCACCCTGGCGCAGATTGCGATGCCGGCGGATTGGGCCGAACTCCCCCAGGCCTGCGGGGCCTTGCTGCGCCTGGTCAGCCCGAAGCAATTATAAGGCCGATTAACCGCCCTTGGCAATGCGGGGGTTGGATTCGAGTTTCGTGGTTGGCGCGCCTAACGCACCCTGTCAGGTATAACGCAAAGACCGCGAAGGAAGAATGCAAAGGGCGCGAAGGGTTTTTTTAATGGTGAATGGTGAGTGGTGAGTGGTGAGTGGTGAGTGGTGAGTGGTGAGTGGTGTCTCCCTTGTCCCCACGCGCTAGCGCCGCGGTTGAGCCAAGCGGCGGGTGGGTTAGCCCGCCCTTTCCCAAAATACCTAAACTGCAAACGCCCCGGAAGCCGGATTATCGCACCAACCCTTACCCCCCTTTGCGTTCCATCTTTGCGCCCTTTGCGTTATACAGCCACGCACAAGCGGCGTCGGGGCGAAGCGGGGATGGTGCGTTACGGCGCGCGGCAATGCGGGGGTTGAATTCCAGTTTCGTGGTTGGCGCGCCTAACGCACCCTACGAAACTAACCACCAAGTTGAACCACGGATGAACACAGTTAGCCGTAGGAGGTGCTGAGGAACCACGAATGGACACGAATAGACACGAATCTTTGTTCTGCGGGTTCTCGGGTCTTATTTCGCTTTGGCGTCCTTGGCGCCCCCTTGGCGGTCTTTGCGTTATTTCATTAAAGCCTTCAGCGCTTAGCTGGGGATGGTGCGTTACGGCGCGCGGGGTGTTGCTGTGGAATTCAAGCTTGGCGCCGGCGCGCCTAACGCACCCGCGTCGCGGGATTCGCTGCAGTACGCGGGATGGATTGATTTTAGGTTCAATTCCGCGTATTCCGCGGCAAAAATCGCCGACTGAACGAAGCCCCCACAGCCCGGCTGAAACCTCAGCCTCCCATACCTCACCCTTTGCGCCTTTTGTGTTCCTAAATAACGATTTATGCGCAGGCGCTCTAGTCCGGTTGCACCAGTCGCCGATACAGCAGCAGGTTGCCCTGGGGGTCGCGCAGGGCGAGCTTGTGGTCTTGCTGTGCGTATTCGTATTCCATGCGCCGTCCGGTGGCGGGGTCTTCCATAATGAGGGTTTGGTTTTCCCGCCACAGGTAGCCTTCACGGTAGTTTTCGGGGGTGAGGTAGATGCGGAACCGGCCGCGGCGGATCAGCAGCACCTCGCCGGAGCTATCGAGCCAGGTGCCGTCGAGCGGTGAGCGGGGCGGCGCTTGCGTCGGCGGTGCGCTTGATTGCGGCGACGGTTGGGGCGGTTGCGGCCAAACCCCGGCCCCTTCCAAGGCGGGGATGGGGTCTAACGGGGCGGGCGGGCTTAGATAGGACAGGGGGTCGCCCGGCAGCATAGCGCCGCCGGGCAGCCCCCCGGGGAGGCTGGCCCAAGGTTCTGCGCCCCAAGCGGGCGGCGCCCCGCGGCTGCCTCCGCTGTAGACCTGGGCCATGGTTCCCATCATTTCGAGCATGGTTTCGGCCATGGCGGCGTAGTCGTTTTCGGCCTGCTGGCCGTTGGCCGAACCGCCAAGAATGAGCAATAGAATCAGCAGGATGCGAAGCATGATCGCCCTCCGGGTTAGCGCCTGGGGTGCGGCTGGTTGTGGCTGCGCTGATACCCTTGGGCGGGGCATCCCCGATCGCCTGAACCCTTAGAATCAAAGCCGTTGGTCGCGCTATTTCGGCGCCGAGGTTTGGAGTGTGGGTCTGTGCGGGGATCCTGTCAAATGGAGCGGAGGTTGCGGAGGGGTCGGTGGAAGCCTGATAATCGGGAGTTGCCATCGGGGCCTTTTGGTCTTAAGCTGCTATTTTTGTTTTCATCGGTAAAAGTTTGCGTCATAGCCCTTCGCCGGTGACTTGGGTCCTGAATCAAAGCCGCTTTGATGTTGTTTTCACTTAAAAGCCTCCTTCAGTGGAAGCCGGACGCGGGGGAGTTTACCGCGCCGTTGACCACGCCGCAGGCGTTCCAGTTTCGGGTGGATCGGTTCCCCAAGGGGATCGATAACGCCCATGTGGACGTGTATCTGAGCCCCAAGTTCATTGACGCCACGCATCAGTTGATCAAGCGCCTGATCCAGCACGAGGCGGGGGAGGTGTTCGGTCAGCGCAAGCCGGCGCCGTCGATGGCAGACATTGAGCAGTTTCGCAAGACCTATTCGGCGGTGATGGAGGCGGGCATGGGCATGGCCCGCAAGACCTCTCAGCCGGAGCTGATTCAGTTGTTGCAGTTTTCGGTGATAAAGTTCCTGCTGGAGTCGGTGGCGTCGCTGTTGCGCCAGCATCGGGAATCGCTACAGCATGCCCAGACCTATGGCGACGGTCAGTCCAGCATGAAGGCGGTGCAGCTCCATGAACAGTTGGTGAAGCTGGCGAAGGAGGAGCCGGAGCTGCACCGCCGCGTCACCCAAAAGCTGTTCATGTATCTGTATAAGCTGGAGACCATGAACCTGCGCAAATTGCGCAAATCCATGCTGGGTCGCTCCTGGCCCATACCCAAGCGCATGCTGTTCAATCCGATGCTGCATTTGTCCAGTCTGTGGCACGACGAGCAGCTGATGAAGAGCTACACCTTGGTGGGGACGGACAAGGACGATTTGCGGGTCTTCGACCGGGTTAACCGAATCGTCACCGGCCTGTTTAAGGAGTTCCTGCCCGAGTGGTCGCTGCCGCCGGTGGTCCCGAATCGGCTGCCGGGGGTGGAGGAGGACAGCGATTCGACGCAACTGCGCCAGCGCCAGGATCAGGGCACGCTGAACGGGTTCCTGGAGGTGGAGCTGCTGCTCAACCGGGCGCTGCGGGACGATGAATACCTGGAGGGGCGCACCTCTTGGCTCGACGACCCGGAAAACATGGAGCGCATTATTCATTGGTCGCCCAAGGGGCTGGAGCGCCGCAAGCAGCCGGGGGCGCTCAAGGAGGTGAGGCAATGGCAGCATTTCCATACGCTGTTGCTGGACCAGATCTATCATGAGCTGCGGCGCTCGGGGTTTTTGAAGAAGGTATTGGCCGCGCGCGAGACCCCCGGGCTGTACGAGGAGTTTCATGGCGAGGTGCCGGTGCGTTTGCTGGAGCATTATCTGGAGGGCGGGCTGTCGGGGCGGCAGATGCAGAAACGCCTGGCCGGCCTGCATGGGCTCGAAGACCCGGCGGCCGTGTATAAGGCGCTGAGCCAGAAGCGCGGGGCGCTGAACCGCATGCCTAAGGCGCAGCAGCGGCGCGTGGCGCATGATTTTTTGAAGGATTTTCTGATCCTGCGGCGCGACCTCAAGCTCGCCTATCAGGCCTATTGGATCATGAACCAGGTGCGGTTGCTGACCCATTCGGAGGACATCGAGCTGTCGCGCAGCAATCGCAGCCTGCACGAATTCGTGCTGGTGGAGGAGCAGCGCGGCGAACAGCATCATATCCGTAGCCATGTGATTATTAAGGCCGACCTGCGGGGCTCCACCCGCATCACCGACGAACTCAGGGCCAAGAACCTGAATCCGGCCACCCACTTCAGCCTGAACTTCTTTGGTCCCATCAATAAGCTGTTGGAGCGTTTCGGGGCCAAAAAGGTGTTCGTGGAGGGCGACGCGGTGATTTTGGCCATCTACGAATACGAGGACGCGCCCTACGACTGGCTGTCGGTGGCGCGGGCCTGCGGGCTTTCGCTACGCATCCTGGAGGTGGTGGATACCCAGAACGCGCAAAACCGCAAGTACAGCCTGCCCGAATTGGAGTTGGGGCTGGGGGTCACCTATCGGGACGAGGCCCCGGCCTTTCTGTTCGACGGCGACCACGAGATTATGATTTCGCCGGCGATCAATCGCGCGGATCGGCTCTCGTCCTGCGCCAAGGGGCTGCGCAAGACCTCCTTGGAGCGCGAGGTCAAGCGCGGGGTCGAGGTGGTGGCCCCGGTGGACCAAGGGATTCAGCAGAAGCAGGGCGAGGATAATCTGTTGCGTTACAATGTCAACGGCGTTGAGTTGGACGCCGAGGCGTTCCACAAGCTAAAGACCGAAATGGCCATGCACAAGGTCAGCGGGCCGGTTTCGGGCTATTCAGAGCAAAGCCTGTTCTATTTGGGGCGCTATCCGGACAAAAACGGCGCCATGCAGTGGATCATCATCCGCGAGGCGCCGATTCGGCTTTGGATCGGCAATGATGCCAGCACCGAGGAGGAATGGGGGCGGCATTTCTACGAGGTGATTACCTCAGCGGAGGTGCTGGCGCAGCTCAAGCGCCAGGTGCGTCAAGCCAACCATAACGTGGATAAAACCGGGGTGGGCGAGGTCTGGAGCGACCAGACCGGCGAGGCGATCCGCACCCAAGGCGGGCCGGCCGCATCGGCCCAGCCTGCGCCTAAATAGCGGACACAGCGGCGCTTAGGAACGCAGAGGACGCGAAGGAGGAACGCAAAGAGCGCAAAGGTTTTTTATGCTGGATTGTGGACGGGGGCTTGGGGGCTTCGCTCGCCCCGGCTAACGGTCATGGCGTGATGCACCACCCCGGGAGAATCAGCCCAAGGAGTGGCAGTCCTCAAAGCCTCGGCCTCCGCGGGGGGGCTTTGGAGGTCGAGGCTTCAGCCGCGGCGTCGGTCCGCTTAGATGGCCGTTAGCCGCTGTCTGCGGCGCGGTTCGTGGTTTCCGTCGCCCCCACTTGGGTGGCTCCCACTTGATGCATGTGGTGTGCCAGGCGGACGGTCTCCTTGCCCAGCCGGCGGTCGTAGAACACCCGGTAGGCGAGCACCCGCTTGACGTAGGTGCGGGTTTCGGTGAATGGGATGGTCTCGATCCAGACATCGGCGGGGGTGCTGACATCGGGCATCCAGGACTTCACCCGGTGGGGGCCGGCGTTGTAGGCGGCGGTGGCGAGCACCAGGTGCTGGTCGAGCTGGTCGAGCAGGGTGCGTAGGTAGCTGGTGCCGAGGTTGATGTTTAGGTCGGGCTGGGTCAGGTCGTGGTGATCCGGGGCCGCGAGGCGCAGCCCCTGCGCCACCGAGCGGGCCGTGGCGGGCATGAGTTGCATTAGGCCCATGGCCCCCGCCGAGGAGCGCACATCGGCCATGAAGGCGCTTTCTTGGCGCATTACCGCGAAAATCCAGGAGTCGTCCAGCTCGCGTTCCCGGGCGCGCGCCGCCACATGCTCGCGGTGCAGCAACGGAAAGCGCAGTTCCAGGTCGTCCCAGTAGTCGGCCTTGGCGGCGGCGAAGATGGCGCGGTCGGCCCAGCCCCACTCGGCCGCGATGCGGGCCGCGGCCAGGTGGCCGTCGGCGTCTAGGCGCTTGCCGAGCAGGCGCCATTCGCGCCGGGCATCGATGATGCGCCCGAGCGCCAACAGCTCCTGGGCGCGGGCGATTGCCGGCAGTGCGCGCAGTTCTTCCAGGGTCGGCAGGTCCGGGGTCAGGGTCTTGTGTTCCAGGTTATACGGCAGTTCCGCCCGATCTGCGGCCAGAAAACCGTAGTAGGTGGGTTCGCGGGCCAGTTCGGCGTACAGGGCGGCTGCGCTGGCTTGATCCCCTTGCAGCTCCAGCGAGCGGGCGCGCCAATAGCGCCAGGTCTCTTCCTCCAGGGCATCCGGAGGGAGTTGATCGATCCAGACGTGGATGCGCTTCCAGTCGCGCCTTTCCAGTGCCTCGCGAATGGCGCGTTCGATGAGGTCCGCTTCCGCCTCGCCGCTGAGTACCTGGTCCATGAATTCGAGGTTTTGCGGGTGGTTGCGCCACAGCATGCGCCAGGCGATGGCGCTCTCGGCCTGATAGCGCTCGACCGGGGTGAAGGGATAGGCGTCGGCGATGCGCTCCCAGGCCGCCAGGGCCAGGTTTTCGTCGGCCTTGGCCAGGCGTTGGATGCCATGCACTAGGATGGCGTTGCGGTGGCGGTGGTCTTGTTCGAACAGGCCGGACTGGGTCACCGCGGCGGGTTTGTTATGCACCTCGATCCAGCGTTCCACCCAGGGGCGCTCGGCGGCCGGCAGGTAGCGTGCGAGATACCGCGCCAGCCCCGGTTGGGCGGCCTGCATGGCCAGTGCGATGCGCTGCCAAACCAGGGTATCGTCCAGCCGGCCGGCGGCGCGCCAGGCATCGAACAGCGGGTCGCAGGCGCTGGGGCGCGACTGGCCGTGCAGCCAGATCGGTTCCGCTTGCAGCAGGGCCAGTTCCTGCGAGCCGGTTCGGATTAGCGCGGTGAGCTGATGGCAGCGCAGTTCGGTGTTGTCGGTGTCCTGGTAAAATTCCCGGTATTGCTGCCAGCGCCCCTTTTGCGCCAAATGCTTGAGCCATTTCTTGCGCAACCATACCGCCTGCGGGGTGTCGCTATAGGCCTCCAGGAAGCCTTGAACCTCGGACGGCTGCAACTGGGCCACCCGGTCGCGCATTTCGCGGTATAGCAGGTAGGGGTAGAGGGGGTAGTCCTTCAGGCGCGGCTTGATTTTTAGGTATTGCGCCCTATCTCCCCCACTTAGCGCCCGTTCCGCGGCGATGAAGTCGGTCCTTTGGGAGGCCTGGGCGGGGCCGGCCAAGGGGGCGAGAAAGAGCAGAAGCAGGCAGGCGATGCGAATAGTCACGGGCGACGTTCCTAGGGCTCGAATAAAGCAGGCATGCCGGCGGCGGCAGGCCCCGGCATAGATTGGACCCAAGCTTAAGTCGCAAGCGGTGATTCTTCAAGAACCCATTTCGGCCGCCGATAAGCGGTCGCAGTTGGCGGGTCCGTGCGACCCGCCCCGGAGCAGCCCATGAATTTGACCGACGACCAAGTGGAAATGGACCTCAAGAGCGGCATCTCCGCCTTCGAGGCCAAGTATTTCGGCGACGCCTCCAAGCTGCTTTCGCCGTTGGCGAACGCGGGCCACCCCGAGGCCCAGTACCGGATGGCGATTATGGCCCAAAACGGCCTCGGCATGGTGGAGAACCAGCTATTGGCCTATAAGTACATGAAATCGGCCGCCGAGCAGGAATTGGCGGTGGCCCAGCATGGCCTGGGCTTTATGTACATGCAGGGCGAATGCGTGGAGCAAAACTACCCCAAGGCGATTGAGTGGTTCAAACAGGCCGCGGAGCAGGGCCTGCAAGGCTCCCAGGCCACCCTGGGCATGATGTATCAGGAGGGGCGAGGGGTGGCGGCGGACCCGGAAGAGGCCAAGAAATGGTACGCCATGGCCGGGTTTGAGATGTGACCATTCAGGGCGACCACAGGAAGGACTGACAGCCTTCGATGCCCGAGTGGCGCCCCCGCGCCAGGCAGGCCAGCCAGTCGGCCCTGGGGGCCAGGTGCAAGGTCTCGGTGCCCTCCCAGCTATGGGGCTGAAATACGCCCCCGCCGTGGAGCTTGGCCCGCGCCTCCAGCGCCGTCCAGTGGTACAGAAAGAGTTCCGAGCGCTCGCCCGCAGGGGCGCTTTCGATGGCGGTGACCGCGGTTTCGGGTAGAATCCGCCGCGCCATGCGCAGCGCGTCCTTCACCTCTCGGATCGGTTCCAGGTCGAGCCCCAGCGGTGAGCGGTCCGCCACCGCCAGCATGGCCAGGCCGTCGGAATGACTCAAATTGAATTGCAGGTGGTTGGACTGCTGGGCCAGGCTGGGCTTGCCCTGTTCCCCGTAATGGAATTGCAGGGCCCCCGGGGCGGTCTCCAGATAGGCCCCGAGGATGCCGCGCAGGGCCGAGCGGGCGGCGATGAAGCGCTCCCGGACGCGCGGGATCAGGTACCGGTCGGCCCGGCGTTGCTCATCCTCACTCAGCCATTCCCGACGCCCCGGGCGGTCGAGTTCCATCAGCCAAAGGTGGACCTCCGACAATTTGGGCAGATTCGCGCCCGCGCTGGGGCTCCAATGTTCGATGCGGTGAACGGGTAGGTTCGTGGCCATGGTCTGGTTGCCCGCGGTGCGGGGGTTTCCTGCGATAATGGTAAGATTATCACTGTTTTTTTGCTTAGGCTATTGGCGGGGGTGTTTATCCCAAAATGCGGTAGGGAATCTTCGGGAATAGCCTGAGGCCGATGCGGAGAACCCCTCAATTCCGATGATTCAAGATTCAGATCGCCGTTCCAGGCCCGTGCCGAGCGCCGTCGCTACCCGCATCATCCGTCGCTCGGCCGCCGATTGCGCCGCGCTGCCGCCGGACCTGCACCCGGTGTTGCGGCGGGTCTACGCCGGCCGCAGCCTGCGCGAGCCGCGGGAGCTGGAGCGCGCCCTGGCGCAGTTGCCCCAACCCGAGACCCTGGCCGGCATGGCGGCGGCGGCGGCGCTGTTGCAGCACGCCCTGGAGCAGGGCCGGCGGATCCTGGTGGTGGGGGATTTCGACGCCGACGGGGCCACCAGCAGCGCCTTGGCGGTGTTGGGGTTGCGCGCCCTGGGGGCGGCGGAAGTGGACTTTCTGACGCCGAATCGTTTTGAATACGGCTACGGCCTGACCCCGGAGATCGTCGCCGCGGCATTGCAGCGCGCGCCGGACCTGATCGTCACCGTGGACAACGGCATTTCCAGCCTCGACGGCGTGGCCGCGGCCCAGGCCGCCGGGACGCCGGTGTTGGTGACCGACCATCACCTGCCCGGCGAGACCCTGCCCGCGGCGGCGGCGCTGCTCAATCCGCGCCTGGATCCGAGCTTCGCGGCGCCCAACCTGGCGGGCGTGGGCGTAATGTTTTATTTATTGGCCGCCCTGCGCGCCCGTTTGCGCGCGGCCGGTTGGTTCGAGGCGCGCGGCGTGCCGGAGCCGAATTTGGCCGAGTGCCTGGACCTAGTGGCGCTCGGCACCGTGGCCGATGTGGTTCCGCTGGACCACCCGAACCGGATCTTGGTGCATCAGGGGCTGGCGCGCATGCGCCGCGGGCGTTGTCGCCCCGGTATCCTGGCCCTGGCGCGAGTCGCCGGGCGGGCGCCGGAGCGGCTCACCGCGGCCGACCTGGGGTTCGCCATCGGCCCGCGCCTGAATGCGGCGGGGCGCTTGGCGGATATGGGCCTGGGCATTCGCTGCCTGCTCACCGAAGACCCCGCCGAGGCCATGGACCTGGCCGCCCAGCTCGATGGCTTGAACCGCGAGCGCCGCGAGATCGAAGAGGGCATGCGGCAAGAGGCCCTGGCCGCGCTTGAGCCGCTGCACGCCGAGCTAAACCCCGAGGCCATGCCCTTCGGCCTCTGCCTGTTCGATGCCGCCTGGCATCAGGGCGTGATCGGCATCCTCGCGGCCCGCCTGCGCGAACGCTTTCACCGCCCGGCCATCGTCTTCGCCCCGGGCGAGGCGGGCGCCGTCAAGGGCTCGGCCCGCTCGGTGTCGGGGCTGCATATTCGGGATGCACTGAATAGCGTGGCGGTGCGCCACCCCGGCTTGATCGAAAAATTCGGCGGCCATGCCATGGCCGCCGGCTTGACCCTGCGCGCCGAGGCCCTGGCCGAGTTCGAGCGCGCCTTCGATCAAGAGGTGCGGCGTCACCTGAGCGTTGCCGACCTGGTGGGCGTGGTGCAGTCGGACGGCCCCCTGGAGCCCCGCGACTTCAGCCTCGACCTGGCGGCGCAACTGCGCGCGGCCGGCCCCTGGGGGCAAGGCTTCCCCGAGCCCACCTTTGATGGGCGCTTTCGGGTTCAACACCTGCGGGTGTTGAAGGCGCGGCATCTAAAGCTCGCGCTGGTCCCCGAGGCCGGGCAATCACCGCTGCCGGCGATCGCCTTTTCCCAGGCCGAAGACGCCGACTTCGGGGTCGGCGACTGGGTGGAGGCGGCCTACCGGCTGGACCTCAACGAATACCGCGGCGAGGTCGAGCTGCAACTTAACGTGCAATGCATTCAAAAAGCGAACGGCGCACCCTTATGAATCAAGAGCTAGAGCAGACCGAGGAAGACCTGGGCCCGAGCAAGAGCCAGCGCAAACGCAATATGGTGGAGCTGCAAAAGATGGGCGAGGCGCTGATGGCCATGAAGCCGGCGGCCTGGACCCGCTTCTCCTTTCAGCCCCGGCTGCACGAGGCCCTGCACGAGTCCCTGCGAATCAAGAAACCCAACGCCAGGCGCCGGCATGTACGCTTTCTGGCCAAGCTGCTGGACCGCGAGGACACCGACGCGGTGCAAGCGGCCATCGACCGCTTAGAAGAGCGTAAGCGCGGCGACCGCCAGCGCCTGCACCTGCAAGAGGGCTGGCGGGAGCGCTTGATTGATGCCGGCGATGAGGCCCTGGGGGCCTTTCTGGCGGTCTATCCGCAGGCCGATCGGCAGCGCCTGCGGCAACTCATCCGCGACGCCCGCAAGGAGCGCGACGGCGACAAGCCCCCCGCCGCCGCCCGCAAGCTGTTTCGGCTGATCCGCGAGCTGGATCAAGGGTAGTGCAGCGGCGCCTAAGTATCGGAAACCACCCAGGCGCCTTCGGAGCGCAGGGCACGCGGGGAACCGCAGCGGACGCAGAGCGGCGTTTCGATTGAAGGGATCAGCGCCGCACCCGATACCCGCCGCTTCAGCGGCGAATGCACTGCGCTGGCCCGCCCCCTGTATGTCTGCGGGCTCGAGGCGTACACGCCTTGGCCCGGGCGCGTAACCGGAAACCCGCGCAGCCCTCCGGCCGGGGATAGGATGTGCCGAGCAACGAGGCGCATCGCCCGGGCTCGTGCGGGACCGAGGCGAAATGGACCATTGAACCGCGAATAGACGCGAATACTCAGTTCGCTACAGGCGGAACCAGACGCGCCTTGCGGGTGCGCGACAAGTACGCCTGCGCACAGATAACGGAAACAACCCCATCTAGGAACGCAGAGGGCGCAGAGGACCGAGTAGGCCGTCGAAATCGGGCAATTATTCGAGCGCAGGATTCGCCGGCTTCTGGCTTTGATTTCCGGCATAGAATGCTTGCCCGCTTTTTGCGCTAAGCGTAGAGAGGAAAAGGTTTGTTCTTTACGCCCTTTGCGTCTTGGCGAGAGAGCCTTGGTTGCCGATCTACGCGTGCCAGGAATAGGGTGCGCCTTTTCGTGGAATTGCCCAAGCTGCGGGCCGCAGCGGTGCGATTGCAGTGGTGTGTTGCGGATCTTTACGGGTTGTTTTTTTCGCGTTTGCTGAAGGCCGACGATAGCCATGCGAGGGAGGCGGTTGGTCATCTGCTTGAATCCCTTGGGCTGGAGGGCGTCGATACCTATGGGGTGTTAAATCGGCGCTGGCCTTTGGCCGTTGGAACGCAGGCTCAGCGCAAGGTGATGACCGCGCTGGCGGGTCGCTACATGGGACCAGGCGCGCATGCTTATAAAAAGGGGAATACCTACGACTGGCCAATCAACCGCCTTGCGGATGCCTTTGACGAAGTCACCCCGAGGAGCTTCCTGGGGATGCTTAAAGCGGCGGCGGAGCATGGCGCCCCTCCGGATAACCGCGTCATCGTCCCCGAAGGGATTCGCCACGGCCTGCGAGAGGCGTCGAAGACCCGGGTGGATCAACTGCACCAGGAGTTTCCCTGGATCAAGGGCGTGCTGGCGCCATTGGCGGGCTTGCTGTTGCCGCAGGAGCAAGCGGCCGTGTGCGGGGTTTGGCGTCGGGCGCAAACGCTCAGGAGATTGTTCGAGGACGCCGGCCGTCACGGCTATCTGCCGCCTTTCCCGGAAGAGGAGGGCCATGACGAAAGGCAACTGTTTTCGGCCCTGGAGCGGATTGGGGTGATGTTTCGGTGCAAGGACGAGCGGTTGGATACGCCGGACCTCTTTCGGGTGGCCGCGAGGTTGCTGAAGACAGGGGCGGCGGCCCCAGCGCCTGCCGCGCGCTGAGTGGCGGCCATCCCCGCGTTGATTCCGGGTTGTCCCGGATGGCGGAGATTCAATGGATGCAGGAAAATCAAATACCCGAGACAACAAAGTGCTTTTTACTTTTGTCTGAGCGGTTATACTAGGGGCTTCCACAGATCCGTCGTGTCATTATGCCAGTAGATAAACGCCCGGTCTTTCTAAACCTGTTCCAGATCCGCCTGCCCATCCAGGCGCTGCTGTCTATTGCCCATCGGGCCAGCGGTCTGTTGTTGGTGCTGGTGCTGCCGCTGGCGCTGTACTGGATGGATCTTTCCCTGCGCGACCCCGAAGGCTTCGCCAGGGTGCGGGCGGCGCTCGACGCCTGGCCGGTGAAGGTGCTGTTGTTTTTGCTGATTTGGGGCGCGCTGCATCACCTGTTCTCCGGCATTCGCTATATCCTGATCGATTTCGACCAAGGCGTGGGGCTGGCGGCCAGCCGCAGCAGCGCCTGGGCGGCGCTGATCGCGGCCTGGGTCGCGGCGCTCATCGCGGGGGCCTTCCTGTGAGCACCCGCCGCGCCACCGGTCTGCGGGCCTGGGTGTTGCAGCGGGTCACTGCGGTCTATTTGGGCCTGCTGACGCCGGTCCTGTTGTGGCGCTTGGTGATCGCGCCGCCGGCGGATCATGCCGAATGGCGGGCCTGGGCGGCCCAGCCGCTGGTCTCCGTGGCGCTGCTGCTGTTCTTCGCCGCGCTCTTTCTGCATGCCTGGGTGGGGGTGCGTGACATCGTGATCGACTACATCAAACCCTTCGCGCCGCGCCTGGCGGTGCTTACGCTCACCGGCTTCGGCCTGCTGGCCTGCGGCTTTTGGGTGCTGCGGATCCTGTTTTTGGCCGCCGTGAGGGCCGGCGCATGAGCCTGCCCATCAGACGCTTCGACGCCCTGATCCTGGGCGCCGGCGGGGCCGGGCTGCGGGCCGCGCTGCAACTGGCCGAGGCCGAGAACCGGGTGGCGGTGGTGTCCAAGGTGTTTCCCACCCGCTCGCACACGGTGGCCGCCCAGGGCGGGGTCAACGCGGCCCTGGCCAATGTGCTGCCCGACAACTGGCATTGGCACATGTACGACACGGTCAAGGGCGGCGACTACCTGGCCGACCAGGACGCGGTGGAGTACATGTGCCGTGCCGCGCCCACCCTGGTCTACGAGCTGGAACACTACGGCGTGCCCTTTTCGCGCCTGGACGACGGCCGCATCTATCAGCGGGCCTTCGGCGGCCAGAGCCAGCGCTTCGGCGGTGACCAGGCGGCGCGCACCTGCGCCGCGGCGGACCGCACCGGCCACGCCATCCTGCACACCCTGTATCAGCAAAACATTCGCGCCCGCACCCATTTTTTCGACGAATACTTCGCGGTGGACCTGCTGAGCGACGATCAGGGCACGATCCTCGGCGCCCTGGCGCTGGACATCGCCACCGGCGAGCCGCTGCTGATCGAATCCAAGACCACGCTCATCGCCACCGGCGGCTGCGGTCAACTGTTCCGCACCAACACCAACGCCCGCATCAACACCGGCGACGGCATGGCCATGGCCCTGCGCGCCGGCATCCCGTTACAGGACATGGAGTTCTTTCAGTTCCACCCCACCGGCATCGCCGGCAAGGGCATGCTGATCACCGAGGGCGCACGGGGCGAGGGCGGTTTCCTGGTGAACGCCGACGGCGAGCGCTTTATGGAGCGCTACGCCCCGCAGGCCAAAGACTTAGCCAGCCGCGACGTGGTCAGCCGCGCCATCGCCACCGAGGTGCGCGAGGGTCGCGGCTGCGGCCCGGAAAAGGACCATGTGCTGCTGCGGGTGGACCACCTCGGCGAGGCGGTGGTGGCCAAGCGCCTGCCGGGCATTCGCGAGACCTGTCGCACCTTTCTGCACCTGGATCCCGCCGTCGCGCCCATACCGGTGTTTCCCACCGCCCATTACGTCATGGGCGGCATCCCCACCAATCGCTTTGGCGAGGTGGTGGTCCCCCGCGCCAACAAGGCCGAGGAGGAGATCCCCGGCCTGTTCGCGGTGGGCGAATGCGCCTGCGTCTCGGTGCATGGGGCCAACCGGCTGGGCGGCAACTCGCTGCTGGACATCCTGGTGTTCGGCCGTGCGGCGGCCAATCGGATGATCGAATATCTAAAGGAAAACCGCATGCATCGCGCCCTGGACCCCGCGAGCGCGGAGCGCGCCGCGGCCCGCCTGAGCCGCTGGGACAAAACGGGCGACGGCGAGACCGTGGCCGAGGTGCGCGACGCCCTCAAGCGCACCATGGAGACCCATGTGGGCGTGTTCCGCACCGAGGCGGTGATGCGCGAGGGCGTGCAGGAGCTGAAACAGATCCGCCAGCGACTAGACCGGGTGCGGCTAAAGGATATGAGCCAGGTCTTTAACACCGCCCGCATCGAGGCGCTGGAGCTTGAGAACCTGGTGGACATCGCCATGGCCGTCATGCTCTCCGCCGCCGAGCGCCAAGAGAGCCGCGGCGCCCATTCGCGCATCGACTATCCCGAGCGCGACGACCAAAAGTGGCTTAAACACAGCCTCTACTCCCTGCAAGAGGACCGCGTAGACTGGAAGCCCGTGCGCACCAAGCCCCTCACGGTGGAGAGCTTTCCGCCCAAGGCGCGGGTGTATTGAGTTCGCCGTAGAAGCCGGTCGCTATGCGGCCGAGATTAGCGTAAAACGCGTCATTCTGTTCGCCACAGAGACACAGAAAACACCGGGGGGTTGCCTGCGCGGGGTCTGTGTTGACTACCCATGGCGGTTATCCTAAGCTTTTCTAAACAGATAGCGGTACGGATTTTAACCTAATGAATGCCATCCACTACACCGAAGCCCGTAATAACCTAGCGGCCACCCTGGATCGGGTTGCCGAAGATCACAAAGCCGTTATCATCACCCGCCGCGGGGGCAGGCCCGCGGTGCTGATCTCCCTCGAAGACTACAATGCCTGGCAGGAGACGCAATACCTGACCAGTTCCCCGGCCAATGCCGCCGATCTTCTCGCGGCCGTTGAAGAGATTCGGGAAAGAAGAAACCTGATTTACCGCGAGTTCGAGAAGGCGTAACCCGTCCGCACCATTCGAAATCAACCAATGCTCCGCGCCCTCTGTGCCTCCGCGGCAAAAAAAGAACAGGCCCGAATGACATGCAACTGAACATCCACCGCTACGACCCGGACCGAGACCAAGCCCCCGCTATGCAGGCCTTCGAGGTGGAGGCGCGACCGGGGATGATGCTGCGCGATGCGCTGTTGCAGGTGCAGCGGCAGGACGAGACCCTGGCCTTTCGCCACTCTTGCGGCGAGGGCGTTTGCGGCTCCGACGGCCTGAACGTGAACGGCGCCAATCGCCTGGCCTGCATCACCCCGCTGCACGAGCTGAAGGCCCCGGTGAAGATCCGCCCGCTGCCGGGGATGCCGGTGATCCGCGACCTGGTGGTGGACTTGACCCAGTTTTATCGCCAGTACCGCGTGGTGAAGCCCTACCTGATCCGCCATGACCCGAACCCCGAGGTGGAGGTTCGTCAAAGCCCCGAAGAGCGCGATCAACTTGAAGGCCTGACCGAGTGCATTATGTGCGCCTGCTGCTCCACCTCCTGCCCCTCCTTTTGGTGGAATCCGGATAAGTTTCTCGGCCCCCAGGCCCTGTTGAGCGCTTGGCGCTTCCTCGCCGATAGCCGCGACGAGGCCACCAAGGAACGCTTGGACGACCTCGATGGCCCGTTCAAACTCTTCCGCTGTCACACCATTATGAACTGCGTAAACGCCTGCCCCAAGGGCCTGAACCCCACCCAGGCCATCGGCCGCATTAAGGCGCTGATGTTGAAGCGGGCGATTTAGGGTCCGCGGGGTGGCGCATTCGGCGCAAATGAATCGCCTGCGCTGGCGCTGCCGCCGGGGGATGTTGGAGCTGGATTTGATGCTTCAGCAGGTGCTGGAGCAGGATTATCCCAAGCTAGATGCGGCGGAGCGTTCGGCCTTCGAACACCTGCTGGAGCAATCGGACCAGGATCTATCCCAATGGCTGCTGGGGACTGGCGCCCCGGCGGATCCATCGCTGCAAGGCTTGGTGCAGCGCTTGCAAGCCTCCCTTCGCGAGCGCTCGGCATGAACGCCGCCCCTGCGGGCTTGACGCTGAAGCCGCGGTTTTCCGCCCGCCTGGCGGCCATCCTTGCGGGCGCCCACCTGGCGGCCTTGGCGGCGTTGTCCTTTCCCGGGATTCCGCTCGGCCTCACCCTGGGCGGCGCGTTCGCCGTAGCGGCGAGTTTTGTGTATTTTTGGCGTCGCGACCTGACCCGCAGCGGCCCCACCGCAATACAAAGGGCGGAGTGGGACGCAGAAGGCGCATGGACGCTCTGGGACGCCCGCGGCAGACGCTTCGAGGCGCGGTTGCTGGAAGACCGCTTCGTCCACCCGCAATTGGTGGTGCTGAACTTCGCCCTCAACGGCTGGCGGCGACGCCGCCTGGTGTTGGATCGCCCCGCCCTCGACGCCGACATGCATCGCCGACTACGCATGCGCCTGAATGTCCAAAGGGCAGAGGCCCCGACGCCTTGGGCCGAGCGAATCCGGCGCTTCAGGGTCGGGGTCGAACGCTAGCGCCAACGGCGCTTAGGAACGCAGAGGACCGCAGAGGGCGCGGAGGGGGTTTTTGTGAAGCGGTCATCCCCAAACATCACGGAGATTGTGGCTTTAGCCGGGCTACGGCGCCAACGGCGCCAACGGCGCCAACGGCGCCTAGGGGCGCAAAGGACGCAGAGGACCGCGGAGGGGGTTTTTGTTAAGCGGTCATCCCCAAACATCACGGAGATTGTGTCTTTAGCCGGGGTTATAGCCTCAGAAGCCAGCACTCATCACTCATCACTCATCACTCATCACTCATTACTCAGCCCTCAGAACTCAGAACTCAGAACTCAGTCCTAAGCACTAAGCACTAAGCTAACAGCCCAGCATTTACCCGGCTGCGCGGTTGTGCGAAGGTTACGCTCTGTGATCGGATTAACGGGAACGGCTATGCATGCATTTGGTTTGGTTTTTCTGGCGGCGGTGGTGATCGGGCTGGTGGTGGAGCTTTGGCTGCTGGCGCGTCACCGCCGCCATGTGCTGGCGCATCGGGACCAGACCCCGGCGGCGTTTCGTGATCAGGTGTCGCTGGAGGAGCACCAAAAGGCGGCGGATTACACCGCGGCCAAGGCGCGCCTGGCGCGCTGGGAGCTGGGTTGGGGCAGCGTGGTCTTGATCCTTTGGGTGCTCGGCGGCGGCGTGGCGTGGCTGAACACCGGCTGGCAGGCCCTGGGGCTGAGCCCGATGCTCACCGGCATCGGGCTGTTGCTGTCCGTGCCGGTGATCGGCTCGCTGTTGGATCTGCCGTTTGCGGCCTATCGCACCTTCGTCCTGGAACAGCGTTTCGGTTTCAACCGCACCCGCCCCGGGCGCTTCGTGCTGGACCTGCTGTTGCAATGGCTGCTGCTGCTGGCGCTGGGCATCCCCCTGGTCTGGGCGGTGCTGTGGGTGATGATGCAGACCGGGCCTTACTGGTGGCTCCCCGCCTGGTTGATTTGGATGGGCTTTATGCTGCTGATGACCTGGGCCTATCCCGCCTTCATCGCGCCCTTATTCAATCAATTCAAGCCCCTGGAAGACGGGGCGCTCAAACAACGTATTCAGGACCTGCTGGCGCGCAACGGCTTCGCCAGCAAGGGCGTGTTCGTCATGGACGGCTCCCGCCGCTCCAGCCACGGCAACGCCTATTTCACCGGCCTGGGCAAGGCCAAGCGCATCGTGTTCTTCGACACCCTGCTAGAGAGCCTGCAACCGCTTGAGGTGGAGGCGGTGCTGGCCCACGAGCTGGGGCATTTTAAAAAAAAGCACATCCGCAACGGGCTTATTTTGTCGGCAGCAATGTCCTTTCTCGGCCTGGCGCTAATCGGCTGGCTGATGCTGGAGCCCTGGTTCTACCTCGGCTTGGGCGTTGTTTCCGCGAGTCAGGCCATGGATCTGCTGATCATGCTGCTGGTGTTGCCCGCCTTTGCGCAATTTCTGTCGCCCCTGATGGCCTGGTATCAACGCCGGCATGAGTTCGAGGCCGACGACTTTGCGCGCGCCGAGACCGGCGCGGCCCCCATGGTGGAGGCCTTGGTGAAGCTCTACCGCGAGAACGCCGCCACCCTGACCCCGGATCCGCTGTATTCCGCCTATCACGACAGCCATCCGCCAGCCCCGGTGCGCGTGGCCCACTTGCAGGAGGGCGCGGCTTGAGCGGCGATGCAGCGGCCGCGCAGGCCCACCCCTATGCAGCCTTATTGCCCGAAACCGTGCTCGATGCGGTGGAGGCCCGGGGCTACCGCGTCAGCGGTTCGCAACTGGCGCTGAACAGCTATGAAAATCGGGTGTATCAGGTGGGGCTGGAGGACGGGCGCTTCCTGGTCGCCAAGTTCTACCGCCCGGGCCGCCTGAGCAACGCGGCCATTCGGGAAGAACATGCCTTCTGCCAAGAACTGGCGGAGCGCGACATCCCGGTGGCGACCCCGTTGCCCGATGCCGACGGAGAAACCCTGGGCCGGCGGGCCGGTTTCCGGTTCGCCCTCTACCCGCGCCTGGGCGGGCACTTCCCCGAGCTCGAAGACCCGGAGCTGTTGTTCCGCATGGGGCGGCTGGTGGGGCGCATCCATGCCGTAGGCGCGGTGCGGCCCTTTGTGCATCGCGGGCGATTGGACCCGCACGCCATGGGCCGCCAAGCCGCGGCCTTCTTATTGCAGCAAGGCTTTATCCCCGCGGAACACCGCGGCGCCTACCAACAGCTCACCGAGGCCCTGCTGGACGCGGTCGAGGCCCGGTTTCGCGACTGCGCGCCGGTCACCGAGATCCGCCTGCACGGCGACTTCCATGCCGGCAACATCCTGCAACGCGAGGCGGCGGTGACCGTCGTGGATACCGACGACTGTCGCATGGGCCCGGCGGTGCAGGATCTATGGCTGATGCTCTCGGGCGAGCCCCCCGAGATGCGCGCCCAGCTCTCCGAGCTGGTGGAGGGGTACGAGGAGTTTCACTCCTTTCGCCGCGCCGAATTGATGCTGATCGAGCCCTTGCGCACCCTGCGCATCATTAACTACGCCTACTGGCTGGCCTTGCGCTGGCAAGACCCGGCGTTTCCGATGCACTTCCCCTGGTTCGACTCCGGACCCTACTGGGACGAGCACATCCACACCCTGCAAGGGCAATGGCGCCGGATGCAGGACGAGCCGCTGGCGCTTTGAGATTGATAAATTTAGAAAGAGTCCTTGAGCGCTCTATTCTGAGAGCCGGCATTGAGAGGCCGTCTGAGAATGGGAGAATCGACTGCGAAAATGCCCTTTGGGTCAGATGTTGCGCTCATTTTCTTTAAATAGCCCCCGCTATGCGTCTCAAATGAACCATAAATCGGCCTCAAAATGACACCCCCTCGCTACTACGGTTCCCATGCTCAGACAGCCTCTGAGGCCCCGAGCAAAGGCCTTGATTGAACGATTCACCGGCCGGCCGAAGGGCCGGACCGATCCGCAACCCCGCCGCAGGAGCCAGTACCATGACTGAAAACGCATTCCCTCCCGACCTGGCGCAAACCCTGGAGCGCTACCCGGTGGTGATCGTCCGCTCCGCCCTCACCGATACCCGATTGCCGGTGGCGTGGCTGCAAGGCCGGGGCATCGAATACGCCGAGTTCCATTTTTCCATGGGCAGCGCCGATGAGCGCTACGGCTTTCGGGCCTTGCAGCAACAACTGGGCTGGGACATGCTGCCGATGATCTTCGTTAACGGGGAATTTGTCGGCGGCGAGCAGGAGCTGTATCGCAGCGCGCTGGGCGAGGCGTAATCCGTGCGTGCTTCCGGCCCCCGGATTTGGTAGCTTGGACACCTGCCGGCTTTGCACCGAGACCGAGGGGCCGCCAGCCGGCGGGCAGCGGAGTGAGCCGTTGCATCGAATAACAACATCGCATCCTAAGGAGAAGACGAATATGAGCAAGATTTGGGTTGTCGTGGCGGACGCGAGTCGGGCCAGGATTTTCACGGCCCGCACGCCTGCGGACGAATTGACCGAACAGCAAACCCTGACCCACCCCGAGGGCCGGCTGCACGAGGGCGATTTGGTCACCGACCGCTCGGGCCGCGATCGCGACTCCGGCGGCGGCGGCGGCCATGACATGGGCCACACCGCCGATGCCCGGGAGGCCGAAGAAGACCGTTTCGCCATCGAGGTGTGCGATGTGCTGGAACAGGCCCGGGTCAAGGACGAGATCAAGAAACTGCACGTCGTGGCCGCGCCGCACTTTCTCGGCATGCTGCGCAAGCACCAGTCGGCGGCCTTGAAGAAGCTGGTGGAGGGCGAATTGCCCAAGAACCTGGTCGTCCAAAGCCCCGAAGACATTCGCAAGGGGCTGCCGGAATACCTGTAGCGGCCGCGCCGCTGTGTCACGGTTCGGACTCCACGGAGTCCGAACTTCAGCCCGACAGCCCCGGAGCCCGGACTTCAGTCCGGCATCGGCAAGCACACCTCGGGGTCCGGACTTGAGTCCGGCAACGCCAAGCGCAACCCGGCGGCAACAGGCATGGGTCGCCCATCAACCAACCGTTAACGGCCGCCCAAACCAAAAATCCCTCTGCGCCCCCCCGGCGCCCCAAACAGCCGTTGCTAAAGCCCCAGGTTATGCCAAATCCGCAACGTCGCCTTGGCCTGGTTCATGGTGTAAAAATGCAGCCCCGGCGCCCCCTGTTCCAGCAGGCGCGCACACAGCCGGGTCACCACCTCGGCCCCGAAGTCCCGCAGGCTGTCCAAATCCTCCCCGAACCCCTCCAGCCGCTTGCGCAGCCAGCGCGGAATCTCCGCCCCGCAGGCATCCGAAAAACGCGCCAACTGCTGATAGTTGGTAATGGGCATAATCCCGGGCACAATCGGCAGATCAATCCCCGCCGCCGTGCAACGCTCGACGAAATCGAAGTAACTATCGGCATTATAGAAATACTGAGTGATGGCCGCATTGGCGCCCGCCTCCGCCTTGAGCTTGAAGGCCTCCAGATCCGCTTGCGCGTCCTTGGCCTGCGGATGCACCTCAGGGTAAGCGGCCACCTCTAAATGAAACCGGTCCCCGGTCTCGGCCCGAATGAACGCCACCAGCTCATTGGCATAGCGAAAATCCCCCGGCTCGCCCATGCCCGAGGGCATATCCCCGCGCAAAGCCACGATCCGGCGAACCCCCTGCGCCTGATAGTGCGCCAGGATCTCCCGAATCTCCTCCCGATGGGAGCCGATGCAGGACAAATGCGGCGCGGTGTCGATGCCCTGCTCCCGCAGCCAGGCCACGGCCTCGAAGGTGCGCTCACGGGTGGAACCCCCGGCGCCGTAGGTCACCGAAAAGTATAGCGGATTGACCCGAGCCAGCTCCCCGACCGCGGCCTGGAGCTTCTGCATGCCGGTCTCGGTTTTAGGGGGGAAGAGTTCGAAACTGAAACTATTGTCAGACATGGTCCTGAGAGGCTCCTTACAAGGCGAGGTTGAAACGGCCTCAAGCAGGCGTTTCGGAACTTTATCGATAGCGCGCGGCCCCCGGAGGATCCGCCGCCTAGCTGAACAGCAACAGGCCGGCCGCTATTTTTAACCGGTTGTCGGCCTAAAACCGCCCAAGGGTACAAGCGAAGCGCATGGCGGTCAACGCCCACGACCCCGCCCGCCGCTCAACCTCGCCCCCCCCTCCGCGGATCACCGCGGGTCCGCCGCCGCGTTAGCGGCCCGCCCCGAGCGCCTGCAGGGGCCGCCGGCGCACCAGCGTCGCCTGGAGTACAGGGCCGTGGGTGTCTTCGGCGACGGCGCTCGGAGTATAGCCCGCGGGCTGAGCGGTCCACCCGCGGACCCTGCGTTCCGAAAGCGCCTTACGCCTGCGCACCAAAAACGCGAACAACACCATTCAGGAACCCAGAGGGCGCAGAGCGCGCGGAGCCGGTGTTGCTGGCTTGGGTTGCGCCCCAGCGCGGGGCCGCCCATCCGGCGCCCTAGTACACCGCTCACAAGTAGCGGAAACAGCTTCTCAGAGAGGCTGAGGCTTTAGGCGGACCAAGCAAAGCCCCCAAGCCCGGCTAACGCCACAATCCCAACGTTGCTTCCGTTACATCGGCGCAGGCCTACTCGGATCGGTTGCTTGCCAGGCTTGTGCGTGACCGTAAGTTGAGAAACACCAGAAAAAATAGGAACGAGATCACAGACCGAATGTGAACTGGTTCAAGCAATTAAAAATTCGTTAAAAGAAATGCCGTTTTTGCGACAGAGCGCACAAAAACCGCGTTGAATATCCTGAAAAAATTCGATAATCTCGCCTCGCGCATTTCAAACCGATGCGTAATTTTTAAGACATAGAAGGAGATATTGAAGATGAAGACGCTTTCTATCCTGCTTGGCTCAGTGCTGATGCTAATGGCCAACTTGGTGTTTGCCGCAATGGTGAACATTAACACCGCGGATTGGCAAACCATGGCCGATCAGCTCTCCGGCATCGGACCGGCCAAGGCCAAGGCCATCGTGCAGTACAGAGAAGCCGATGCCGACGGCTTTAAAACCAAAGACGAACTACTCAACGTCTCGGGCATCGGCCCCAAGACCCTGGAGGCCATTCGTGACCAAATAACCCTAGGCGACACCGAATAGCCGACGGGTAAGCGCGTTCTTCGGAACCACCGAAACCGCATCCATTCACCGGCCCCCCCCCTTCGCCCGGAGGGGGGAATCGCCACCCCTTGCCGGCCCGTTGTCGGCCTCAACCGCCCGGCGGTGAAGCATGAGCGGCCTCTGGTTCTCTCATAAAAAACTCAAAGATCCATCAACCTTTCACCGCGTGCCCATCAGGGGCGCTAACATGACCGAAAAGGCCTCGATTGCGGTGTCGATGCGTTAAACCGTTATTTGCAGGAGTTTGCCAATCCGGATCAAAAGCGTAGTCTGACGCGAGTCTATGTATTGCCGGGCAGCAGCATTATCGGGTATTACTCCTTGAGCGCCCACTCTGTACCCGGCGATGAGTTGCCTGTAGGTATTTCATTGGGTGTTTATGGCGATGTCCCTTTCATTCTTTCGGGGCGATTGGCGGTCCACTCAAGCCGTCAAGATCAGGGGTATGGTGACGCCCTGATCTATCATGCCTTTAAAATCACGCTGCATGCCGCACAGGGTTTCGGGGATTCGCTGAAGTACGCGGGAAGGATTGATTTCAAGTCTAATTCCGCGTCTTCCGCGTCTTCATGGGCAGGGGCGCTCCCCCGGTGATTTGCTATGGTCGTAAGCTATCAGCGGCCTCGCTGGATCAGGTCTCCAGCCAAAAGGTGACGGGGCCGTCGTTGATTAGGCGGATTTGCATGTCTGCGCCGAAGATGCCGGTTTGCACGTTGGGGAATTCTTGGCGGGCCTGCGCGCAGAGGTAATCGAATAGGCGTTCGCCCGTGGCCGGGTCCGCGGCGGCGGAGAATCCGGGGCGCGCGCCCTTTTTGGTGTCCGCCGGCAGGGTGAATTGGGGAGCCAGCAGCAGTCCGCCGCGGATGTCGCGCAGGCTGCGGTTCATTCGGCCGGTGTCGTCCGGAAATACCCGATACCCCAGCAGGCGTTCCAGCAGCCGCCGCGCCTTGGCCTCGTCGTCGCCCCGCTGCACGCCGACTAACACCATCAGGCCGCGCTCGATGGCCCCCACGGCGGCGCCGTCCACGGTTACCGCGGCCTCGCTGACCCGCTGTAACAGCCCGATCATCCCAACTCCCGCGCGAATCGGTCCGCCGCCTCCGCCAGGGCCTTGAGGATCCCCGGTTCCGCCGCCGAGTGGCCGGCGTCGGGTACGATTTGCAGTTCGGCCTCGGGCCAGGCCCGGTGCAGCTCCCAGGCCGATTCGATGGGGCACACCATGTCGTAGCGTCCCTGTACGATCACTCCGGGGATGGGCTTGAGTCGCGGGGCCTGTTCGATCAGTTGCTCGGGTTCGAGAAAGGCGTTGTGGACGAAATAGTGGTTTTCGATGCGCGCCAGGCTGAGGGCCGTGTGCGGGTCCTCGAAGTGATTCACCACGGCTGGGTTCTGTAGCAGGTTGGCGCAACGGCCTTCCCATTGCGACCAGGCCTTGGCGGCGGCCATGCGCGCCACCTCGTTGTCGCCGGTGAGGCGGCGATGGTAGGCGCTTACCAGGTCGCCGCGCTCGGCCTGCGGGATCGGGGCCAGGAAGTCCTGCCAATAGTCGGGGTAGATGCGGCTGGCGCCCGCTTGGTAGAACCAGTGGATCTCTTTCGGCCGGCACAGAAAGATGCCGCGCAGGATCAGCCCCAGCACCCGCTCGGGGTGAGTCTCGGCATAGGCCAGGGCCAGGGTGGAGCCCCAGGAGCCGCCGAACACCACCCAGCGCTCGATGCCGAGGTGTTCGCGGATCCGCTCCAGGTCCGCCGTCAAGTGCCAGGTGGTGTTGTCGCGCAGTTCCGCGTGGGGGCGCGAGCGGCCCGAGCCGCGCTGGTCGAAGAGGACGATGCGGTAGCGTTCCGGGTCGAAAAAGCGGCGGTGGTAGGGCTCGCAGCCGGCGCCCGGGCCGCCATGGAGGAATACCACGGGCACGCCGTGGGGATTGCCGCTTTCCTCTAAATAGAGCCGATGTCGGGCGTCCACCGCCAGCTCGGTGCTGCGATTGGGTTGAATGCGGGGGTAGAGCGTGCTCATGGGTTCTCCGTAAAGTTCAGATTTTTCCTACATGGGAATGTGAACGGCGTCACAGTTTGGGTCGGTTTTGTGATGCAAACTAACTACCGTCGCCTACACGGATGCCAACGGACAGACCCCCAACCCCCTCGTCAGGAAGAGCTTACGGATTTGCGCATTGCCAACCAAGCCCGGCGACGACTCGGCCCCTGCAGCGCGGACCTTGCTGCCGGGGCTTTTTTTTGTCCGTGGCCCGAAATGCGGGATGGTTGCGGGTCCGTTCAAGGGGCTATAATGGCCGGTTTTCGCAACCTGGAACAGCCTCTTTATGTCACAGTTGCTTGATCAGCTCAAACGCCGCCGCACCTTTGCCATCATATCCCATCCCGACGCCGGCAAGACCACGGTGACCGAAAAGCTGCTCCTCTACGGGGGCGCCATTCAAATGGCCGGCACCGTCAAGGGGCGCAAGTCCGCCCGTCACGCCACCTCCGACTGGATGGCGATGGAAAAGGAGCGCGGCATTTCGGTCACGTCCTCGGTGATGCAGTTCCCCCACGGCGACGCGGTGCTCAACCTGCTCGACACCCCGGGCCATGAAGATTTCTCCGAAGACACCTACCGCACCCTCACCGCGGTGGACTCGGCGCTGATGGTGATCGACGTGGCCAAGGGCGTAGAGGAGCGCACCATTAAGCTGATGGAGGTCTGCCGCCTGCGCACCACGCCGATCCTGACCTTCGTCAACAAGCTCGACCGCGAGGGCCGGGACCCGATGGAGATCCTGGACGAGGTGGAGGACGTGCTGAAGATTCAGTGCGCCCCGGTGACCTGGCCGATCGGCATGGGCAAGCGCTTTAAGGGCGTGTTCGACCTGCGCAACGAGACCACCTATCTGTTTTCGCCCACCCATGGCGGCCGGGTGCAGGAGGGCGAGCTGATTCAGGGGTTGGGCAACCCGCGGCTGGACGAGGTGGCGGGCGACCAGGCCGAGGAGCTGCGCGAGGAGATCGAGCTGGTGCGCGGGGCCAGCCACGGGCTGGATCGCGAGGCCTATATGCACGGCGAGCAGACCCCGGTGTTCTTCGGCTCGGCGATTAACAACTTTGGCATTAAGGAGTTGCTCGACGCCTTCGTGGAATTCGCCCCGCCGCCGCGTCCGCGGGAGACCAATCAGCGCGAGGTGAGGCCGTCGGAGGATCAGTTCAGCGGCTTTATTTTCAAGATCCAGGCCAACATGGACCCGGCCCACCGCGACCGGGTGGCGTTTATGCGCGTCTGTTCCGGTTGCTACACCAAGGGCATGAAGATGCGCCATGTGCGCATCGGCAAGACGGTGCAAATCAGCAACGCCATCACCTTTCAGGCCGACGAGCGGCGGCATGTGGAAGAGGCCTGGCCGGGGGACATTATCGGCCTGCACAACCACGGCACCATCCAAATCGGCGACACCTTCACCGCTGGCGAAGAGCTGAAGTACGAGGGCATCCCCTATTTCGCGCCGGAGCTTTTTCGGCGCGTGGTGCTAAAGGACCCGCTGCGCATGAAGGCGCTGCAAAAGGGCGTGCTCCAGCTCTGTGAGGAGGGCGCCACCCAGGTCTTTCGGCCGTTGAAGAACAACGACATGATCCTGGGCGCGGTGGGCGTGCTCCAGTTCGAGGTGGCGGCCCAGCGCCTGAAGGACGAATACAACGTGGAGGCCATCGTGGAGCCGATCAGCGTCTCCACCGCGCGCTGGGTGCGCTGCGGCGACGCCAAGCTGCTGGAGCGTTTTAAGGAAAAGGCCTTTGAGAGCCTCGCCCTCGACGGCGACGATCAGCTGGTCTATCTGGCCCCGACCCGCGTGAACCTGGACCTGACCCGGGAGCGCTGGCCCGAGATCGCGTTCCTGGCCACCCGCGAGTTGTAAGGCGCCCTGGGGCCGCCTGGTACGCCTGCGCCTAAAACCCCAGGCGCTGTCGGAACGCAGGGCGCGCGGAGAACCGCAGAGGGTGCCGAGCGGCAAAGGTTTTTCCTTAGCGCCCTTTGCGTCTTGGCGAGAGGGGGCCTTCGTTGCCGATCGACTTGTGCCAGCATCGCTTGGGTCCGTGCGGGACCGAGGCGAAATGGGCCATTGAACCGCGAATGGACGCGAATACCCGCTTCGCTACAGGCGAAACCTGACGCCGCCTTGCGGGGGCGCGACTAGACCCGGGAGCGCCTTGGTCCGTCCGCGCTTTAGCCGGGCTTGGGGCTTTGTTCGCCTAAGCGCCAACCACCAGCCACCAACCACCGAGTTGAACCACTAAACACGGATGGACGCGGATAGCCGGGTTTGGGGGCATCACCGGCTAAAGCCTCGGCCTCCGTTGGGCTTAAAGCCTCGACCTCCGCAAGCGGGGCATCAGGGATTCCGCCAGCCGTTTTATTTGCCCCTTGATGAATCTCCTTTGAGATTTTCACCGCTCGGGCTATTCTTGTCGCCCAGGGGGTGGAGGGTGGTTGCGGCCGTCTCTTCAAGAAACGGGGTGGTCTCCAGCTCGTGGATGTTCATCATCTCCGCCACCCGTTGCAGCGAGGACAAGAGCAAGGTCTGCTCCCATTCGGCGAGTTCATTAAAGCACTGAATAAACTCCTTTTGCAGCAGGGTCGGCGCCCGGTCTAGGGTCTCTTCGCCGAGGGGCGACAAGGCCACCAGCACCTTGCGCTTGTCGGCGCTGTCGCGGGTGCGGGTGAGAAAACGCTTGCGTTCCAGCCGATCGAGGATGGAGGTGACGGTGGCCTGGCTGAGACTGACCGAGCGGGCCAGCGCCCCCACGGACAGGCTGCCGGCCTCTCGAATCATGTGCAGAATCAGCAACTGCGGCCCGGTGAGGCCGGATTCGCGCTCCAGTTTCTTAGAGTGCAAATCAATTGCCCGAATGATCTGCCGCAAGGCGACCAGCACTTTTTGGTGGTTCTGCATGCTTTCTTAATCCTGAAAAGGTAATGATTATGTCATAACTGGATGATATACAAGGTGTTTTTCTTCAATCCCGTGCGCCTCGGTTGCATCGAGAATATTAGTGTACTATTATTTATGCCACTAAACGATAGCAAACGACTCAAGAGGATAAGATGTCATACAAAACCAACGATACGGACATTCTGCTACGCAAGCCCAAACCGGAAGAGGGGCTGGGGATCTATCGCCTGATCGCCAACAGTCCGCCGCTGGACCTCAACTCGGTGTATAACTACTACCTGCTGACCACCCATTTCGCCGACACCTGCGTGGTGGCGGAACACGGCGGGCAGCCGCGGGGCTTCCTCTCCGCCTATCTGCGGCCCGACGCGCCGCAGGTGCTGTTCATTTGGCAGGTGGCGGTGGATGCCGCCCTGCGCGGCAAGGGCGTGGCGCGGATGATGCTGTCTTCGGTGATGTCGCGCCCCGAGTGCCAAGGGGTGGAGTTCATCGAGACCACCGTAGGCCCCTCCAACGCGCCCTCCCGCGCGCTGTTCGAGAGCTTTGCCAAAAAGTGGAACTACCCGCTGGATGTGACCGAGTTCCTGCCCGCCTCCGCCTTCGGCGAGCTGGAGCACGAGAGCGAAGAGCTGTTGCGCATCGGGCCTGTGGCCCCGCTCGGCGAGAGTCAATAAAACCAGGAGAATAAGCATGAGAATCTTTGAAGAACTCGAGTCGGAGGTCCGCGGTTATGTGCGTTCCTTCCCCGCCATCTTCGACGTCGCCAAGGGCTCGTTCATTTACGACGACCAAGGCAACCGCTACATCGATTTTTTCGCCGGCGCCGGGTCGCTGAACTACGGGCATAACAACCCGCTCATCTCCGAGGCGATGATCGAGTACCTCAAGCGCGACGGCATCGTGCATGCGCTCGACAAGGCCACCGTGGCCAAGAAGCACTTCCTGCAGAAGTTCCGCGACGTGATCCTCACCCCGCGCAACCTCAGCTACAAAATCCAGTTCACCGGCCCCACCGGCACCAACGCGGTGGAAACCGCCTTGAAGCTGGCGCGCATGGTGAAGCGGCGTTCGAACGTGATCGCCTTCACCAACGGCTACCACGGCCTGACCATGGGCGCGCTGGCGGTGACCGGCAACGATTTCTATCGCGACGAGTCCTACGGCGCACGCAACAACGCCGATTCGGCGCCCTTCGACGGCTACTTCGGGCCGGACGTAAACACCATCGATTACCTGCGCAAATTCCTGGCCGACGGCTCCAGCGGCATCGACCTGCCGGCGGCCATTATCACGGAAACGGTGCAGGGCGAGGGCGGCATCAACGTGGCCAGCGCCGAGTGGCTGCGGGAGCTGTCCGAGCTGTGTCACGAGTACGATATCCTGTTGATTATCGATGACATTCAGGTGGGCAACGGTCGCACCGGGACCTTCTTCAGCTTTGAGGAGGCCGGCATTAAGCCCGACATGGTCACCTTGTCGAAGTCCATCGGCGGCGGCCTGCCCATGGCGCTGTTGCTGATGCGTCCGGAGCTGGACCAATGGCAGCCGGGCGAGCATACCGGCACCTTTCGCGGCAACAACCTGGCCTTCGTGGCGGCCGCCGAGGCCCTGAGCTATTGGGAGAACGGCGACTTCTCCGAGCAGATCCAATACAAGGGCCAAATCATGCAGGAAGAGTTGACCAAGATCGTGGAGAAATATGCCGATCTGGAGATCGAGCTGCGCGGTCGCGGCATGGTGTGGGGGCTGGACTTCGAGCGCTCCGGTTTCGCCGGGGAAATCTCCAAAGAAGCCTTTGAAAACAAGCTGATCATCGAACTGGCCGGGGCCGACGACAGCGTGGTCAAGTTCCTGCCGGCGTTGACCATTGAGGAAGAAATCCTGCGCGAGGGCCTGGGCATCATCGACAAGGCCATCGCGGATCTATTGGAACGCAAGCAACAGGCGCTGACCGGAGGCGGGGCATGATCATACGCACCCTTGAAGAGATCCAGGGCAGCGAACGCGAGGTCCAGGCCGAAAACGGCCATTGGGTCAGCCGCCGCTTCGTGCTCGATGGCGACGGGGCCGGGTTCTCGTTTCACGAGACCATCATTAAGGCCGGCACCGAGACCCATATTTGGTACAAAAACCACATCGAGGCGGTGTACTGCGTGGCCGGCGATGGCGAGATTGAAGACCTCAAGACCGGAGAGGTCCACCCGATCAAGGACGGCACCCTGTACCTGCTCGATCAGCACGACGAGCACCTGCTGCGCGGGGGGAAGGCGGACATGCGCCTGATTTGCGCCTTCAATCCGCCGGTGATCGGTCGCGAGCACCATGATGCAGACGGGGCCTACAGCCCGCACCCCGATCACGACCAGTGGGCCGAGCTGCGCAAGCGTTAAGCTTCAGAGGCGCAAAGGGGGCGCATGGCGTCCCCTTTTTTGTCGGTTATCGCCCCGCACTGAGAGGCTGTCTGAGAATGGGGGAATCGACTGCGGAAATGCCCTTTTGGTCGGGTTTTGCGTTCATTTTCGTTAAATAGCCCCCGCTATTCGCCTCAAATGAACCATAAATCGGCTTCAAAATGGCATCCCCTCGCTACGGTTCCCATTCTCAGACAGCCCCTGAGGCGGCATCTTGCGGGCGAGCCGGCCGCACGAAAACCCGAAGGAGGCCGGTAAAATGACCGCGGAATCGACCAATGAACGCAACCTAGTGGTCTGGGGCGACGACCTGAGCCTCGGCCTCGGCGAGGTGGACGAGCAGCACCGTTTCCTGGTGGATCGGATCAACATGCTGTGGCAGGCGCTGCTAGGGCATCGCGAGCAGGAGGCGGTGCAGGGGCTGATCGAGGATCTGCACACCTACACCCGCACCCACTTCTCGGCCGAAGAGGTGCTGATGCGCTCCTTCGACTACCCTAAGCTCGAACAGCATCAACGCTCGCATCGCAGCTTTGAGGCCAAGATCCGCCAGGCCGCCGAGGACTATGATGCCGGCAAGCCCATCAGCATCGATTTGCTGCGCTTCCTCAACGAGTGGCTGCAACAGCATATCAAGGTCACGGACCGCGACTATGCGCGCTATGTGGATCGCCATAAGCACCACGGCATGTTGCGCAACTTCGGCGGTTTCTTTCGCCTCCTGAATCAAATGGCCAGCGGCGAGGAGGCGGAGACCGAGGCCCCGGGCGCGCACGGGCTTGAGATGCAGCGGGCGATTTCGCTGCACCAGGAGTGGGTGGCGCGGCTGGAGGCCCATCTGGCCGGAGAGCCGGTGGAGATGTCGGCCATGGAGGCGGCCCAGGACGACTACTGCCTGCTGGGCAATTGGTTGCTGATTCAGGGGGCCGAGGGGTTGGACGAACTCCCCGAGTTCAAGACCCTGATGCAGGACCACGCCGACTTTCACATCTGCGCGGCCAATATCGTGACGCACCGTGAGCAGGGCGATGCCGAGGAGGCCCGCCGGCTGTTGAAGCGGGATCTGCGCCACCTCTCCAACGCCATCCGTTTCGATATCATTCAACTCTATGCGGCGCTGCAGCAGCGATTTTCCGAATAGACCGGCGACTGTCGCCGAAACTGCGCACGCCGGTCTTTTTCTAGTATAGTTGCGCCGGTTCCTGCGCAATCGAAGCCCCAAACCCATGTATATCTTGTTGAGTAATGACGACGGCTATCAGGCCCCGGGCCTGGCGGCGCTGGCGGCCGCCCTGGAGCCGATGGCCCGGATTACGGTGATCGCCCCCGAGCGGGATCGCTCCGGGGCGAGCAATTCCCTGACCCTGGATCTGCCGATCCGCGCCCGCGAGGCGGAGAACGGCTTCATTCGGGTGGACGGCACGCCCACCGACTGCGTGCATCTGGCCGTCACCGGCCTGTTGCAGGAGGAGCCCGATATGGTGGTGGCCGGGATTAACGCCGGGGCCAACATGGGCGACGACGTGCTCTACTCCGGCACGGTGGCGGCGGCCACCGAGGGGCGCTTTCTCGGCCTGCCGGCGATGGCCGTCTCCTTGGCCTCGCATCGGCCGCGGCATTTCGAGACCGCGGGGCGGGTGGCGCGCGAGCTGGTGCTGCGTTTGCAGCAGGCCCCGCTGCCGGCGGACAGCATCCTGAACGTGAACGTGCCGGACCTGCCCTATGCCGAGCTGAAGGGCTATCGCGCCACCCGCCTCGGGCACCGCCACAAGGCCGAGCCAGTGGTGGAGAGCACCGACCCGCGCGGCAAGCGGATCTACTGGATCGGACCCGCGGGGGCGGAGCAGGACGCGGGTCCGGAGACCGATTTCTACGCGGTGCGCGAGGGCTGGGTTTCGGTGACCCCGTTGCAGGTGGACCTGACTCGGCATGCCGCGTTGCCGGCCCTGGGCGACTGGCTGAGCGCGGCGGGCGGGGCATGAACTCGCGGCTGCAAGGCATTGGCATGACCTCCATGCGCACCCGCGAGCGCCTGATTCAGCGCCTGCGCGCCGGGGGCATCCGTGATGAGCGGGTGTTGGAGGCGATGCGCCAAACCCCGCGCCATATCTTTATGGACGAGGCGCTGGGCAGCCGCGCCTACGAAGACACCGCCTTGCCCATCGGCGGCGGGCAGACCATTTCGCAACCCTATATCGTGGCCCTAATGACCCAGGCGTTGCTGAAAGACGGCCCGCTCGACAAGGTGCTGGAGGTCGGCACCGGGTCGGGCTATCAAACCGCGGTGCTGGCCCCGTTGGCGGGGCGGGTCTACAGCGTGGAGCGGATCCGCTGGCTCAAGGACCAGGCCCGGCGGCGACTGGCCGAACTCGGCATCCAAAATGCGGATCTTTACTACTCCGACGGCGGCCTGGGGCTGCCGCAGCGCGCGCCCTTCGACGGCATTCTGGTCACCGCGGCGCCGCACAGCGTGCCCGCGGCGCTGGTGGCGCAATTGTCCCCCGAGGGGCGGATGGTGATCCCCGTCGGCCCGCGGGGCAATCAGGATTTGCTGCGCATTCGGCGCGACGGCCCCGGCTGGCAAGAGGAGTTCCTGGGCAAGGTGGTGTTTGTTCCTTTGATGGATGGGTTGGACTAATGCAGATTTTTTCGCGACTCTACGACTGGGTGCTGCGCCTCTCCGGGCATGCCCATGCGCCTTATTACCTCGGCGGCCTGAGCTTTGCCGAGTCGTCCTTTTTCCCGATTCCGCCGGACGTGATGCTGGCCCCCATGGTGCTGGCCAAGCCCCACCGGGCCTGGGCCTTGGCGCTGCTCACCACGCTCACCTCGGTGGCCGGCGGGGTGGCCGGCTACCTCATCGGCGTATTCGCCTTCGAGATGGTGGAGCCGCTGCTGCATGAATGGGGCTACTACGACCGCTATCTGCTGGCCCATGCCTGGTTCGAGCAGTGGGGGTTTTGGGCGGTGTTCCTAGCCGGCTTCTCGCCGATCCCCTACAAGGTGTTCACCATCTCCGCCGGGGTCATCTTCATGCCCTTACTGCCCTTCGTGTTGGCCTCGGTGGTGGGGCGCGGCGCCCGTTTCTTCATGGTGGCGGGGTTGATGGCTTGGGGCGGGCCGCGCATGGAGCCGGTGTTGCGCAAGTACATCGACGGCATCGGCTGGGCGATGGTGGCGCTGGCGGTGGCGGGGCTGGTGCTGTGGCGCCTGTATGCCGCTTAGCGGATTCGTTGCGGGCCAAAATCGGCCCCCGCAAGCGGGCGGAAAGCGCTTTAAGTTTGCGCCTTAACCCAAGGAAAAATATACTTCCTTCTCTTGAGTTGAGTTTACGGGAGAAGACGGATGCAGATTAGGGGTGCGATTTCGATACGGCGCTTGTCTTGGTTCGCCGGGGCGGCGGTTGCGGCTTGGCTGGTCGGTTGCACGGCCCAGCCGCCGGCGCCGGTGGTCAGCATCGGCGATGCGCGGACGGCCCCGGCGCGGGTCCGCCCCGGGCCGCCGCCCGCGGCCCCGCAGCGGCAGCCTGAAGGCTACCAGGTGCAGAGCGGCGATACGCTGTATTCCATCGCCTGGGGCCAGGGCCTGGATTATCGAAGGCTGGCGGAATGGAACGGCATTCGCGCGCCTTACACCATTTACGCCGGCCAGAAGCTGAACCTGACCCCGCCCCCGGGGTACGCCGCACACAGCCGTCTGGCCGCCTCGACGCCCAAGACCGCAGACCCGGGCAGCCCCGAGCGGGTCGCCCCGCCATCGCAATTGACCTCCGAGACCACCCTGGTCGCCTTGGCGCCCGCGCCCCCCAAGCGCGAGCGTGCGCCCGAGGCGGCGGTCGCCCCGTCAAGCGCCGCGAGTGCGCCGCCGGTCGCCGAGCCCGCGGCGTCCGCCCCGCAAGGCGAGCCAACCGTGGCCGAGGCGCCCCCGCCGCCGACGGATAAACCTCAAACCCCGCACGTCTTTCCCAAGGGACCCCTGCACTGGGCCTGGCCGGCGGATGGCGAGGTGGTGGAGCGGTTCGACACCCAGAAGCTGGTCAAGGGCATCCGCATCGCGGGCCAGCCGGGGCAGGCGGTGCGCGCCGCCGAGGCGGGCGAGGTGGTGTACAGCAATGAGGGGATTTCCCGATTGGGTCCGGTGGTGATTATCAAGCATAATGAGGAGTACCTGAGCGCCTATTCGATGAATCGGGCGCTGCTGGTGGATGAGGGTGAATGGGTGGAAAAGGGGGCGAAGATCGCGGAAATGGGCGCGGACCCGAAGGCCGGTTCAGGGCTCTTGCATTTTGAGATCCGCCTGGCCGGAGATCCGGTGGACCCGCTCGGCCTTCTCGGCCCGGATGACCGCTGAGCGGCCAGCCGATTGGCGGGCGCCCGGCCAATCCCCGCAAGCCCCCTAGGCCCTGGCGGAAAGCGAGAACCGATGCCGAAGAAAACCAGAGCAAAGCCCTTGGCGGAGTCCGAGGCGGCGATGCCCGAACCCGAAAGCGCAGGCGAGCGGCTCGATCCGGATGCGGCCGAGACGCCTCGGGAGGCGGCGGAGCCAGCCGATATGGCGGACCCGCTGTTGGCGCCGGACCCCGGGGTGCAGCTCGATGCCACGCGCCTGTATTTGAACGAAATCGGGGCCTCGACGCTGCTCACGGCCAGCGAAGAGGTGGCCTTGGCGCGGCGCGCCCAAAAGGGCGATATGCAGGCGCGCCAGCAGATGATCGAATGCAATCTGCGCTTGGTGGTGAAGATATCCCGGCGCTACATGAATCGCGGCCTGGCCCTGCTCGACTTAATCGAAGAGGGCAATTTGGGGTTGATTCGGGCGGTGGGGAAGTTCGACCCCGAACGGGGGTTTCGCTTCTCCACCTACGCCACCTGGTGGATCCGCCAAAGCATCGAGCGGGCCATCATGAACCAGACCCGCACCATTCGGTTGCCGATCCATGTGGTCAAGGAAATCAACGGCTGCCTGCGGGCCGCGCGCCGGTTGGCGCAGACGGTGGATCACGAGCCCACCGCGGAGGAAATCGCCGGCTTGCTGGATCGGCCGATCAACGAGGTCAAGCGCATGCTCGGCCTCAATGAGCGCATCACCTCGGTCGATTCGCCCCTGGGCAAGGACGCGGAACGCCCGCTGCTGGACAGCATCCCCGACCAACAGGCCACGGATCCCTTCGAGCACCTGCAATTTGATCGCCTCAAGGGCGATATAGACGAATGGCTGGGCAAGCTCAGCGAAAAGCAGCAACAGGTGATGATGCGCCGTTTCGGGCTGTGCGGCTACGAGACCTCGACCCTCGAACAGGTGGCGCTGGAACTCGGGGTCACCCGGGAGCGGGTGCGCCAGATCCAAATCGACGCCCTGAAGCGCCTGCGGGTGATCCTGGAGCGCGACGGCTACTCAATCGACTCGATCCTCAGCTGACCCCGGCGGCCCCCGTGGTCGCCGCGGGCGGGCGCCGTGGCGAGGGCCATTACGCGGTGAAAGACTCGGTTATCGCCCGCGGCCGGAAAACGTCATTCAACCCAACAGAGATTCGGCCTCGGTGGGCCGGTTTCAAGCCCCCGGGGCGCCGACAGACCGCTTAGATGATTAAAATATTCTATCGCCCGATTTTTTCAGTTTATGGAAATAGGCCATTAACTAACGAATAATCAAGCGATTAGCGTTACAAGCCGCGGCGGGGGCGGGATTTCCCCAATCCCGCGTTCTTGACAAATCAAGGCCGGAAGTATGTGATATGCCGCACCTTAGACCCTGCCTCGGCAGGGATTCGAGGCAGGCTCTTCAATCCTTTGGGTGTTGTGTTCAACTTTAGAAATAAAAGGGGGGTTCATGGACGCCACAGCTGAACAAAAGTACAACTTCGAGGTTGTACGTTGGTTCTCCGTCATGGCGGTCGTCTATCTTGTGGTAGGCGCCTTGGTCGGGGTGTACATCGCGTCAGAACTGGCGTGGCCTGTACTGAACTTCGATAGTCCTTACATCTCGTTCGGGCGTTTGCGCCCGTTGCATACCAACGCAGTCATCTTCGCCTTCGGCGGCTGCGTGCTCATGGCTGCGGCCTTCTACACCGTTCAGCGCACCTGCGGCGTTCGCCTCTGGAGCGACAAGCTCGCTTGGTTCGTGTTCTGGGGCTGGAACGCGATCATCGTGTCCGCCGTCATCACCCTGCCCCTCGGCCTCACCGGCGGCAAGGAATACGCGGAGCTGGAGTGGCCCATCGACATCGCCATCGCGGTGGTGTGGTTGGCCTACACCTTCAACTTCCTGATGACCATCGCCACCCGCAAGACCTCGCACATCTATGTGTCCAACTGGTTCTTCCTGGGCATGATGGTGATGATCACCTACCTGCATGTGGTGAACAGCCTGGCCATCCCGGTGTCCCTGTTCGACTCCTACTCGATCTTCTCCGGGGTGCAGGACGCCATGATCCAGTGGTGGTGGGGCCATAACGCCGTGGGCTTCTACCTCACCGCCGGCTTCCTCGGCATCATGTACTACTTCGTGCCCAAGCAGGCCGGTCGTCCGGTGTACTCCTACCGCCTGTCGGTAATCCACTTCTGGGCCCTGATGTTCGGTTACGTCTGGCTGGGCGCCCATCACCTGCAATACACCGCGCTGCCCGACTGGACCGGCTCCCTCGGCGCCGCCGTCTCCCTGGCCATGATCATCCCCTCCTGGGGCGGGGCCGTGAACGGCATGATGACCCTCTCCGGGGCTTGGGACAAACTGCGTGACGATTACATCCTGCGCTTCCTGATCATGTCCCTGGCCTTCTACGCCATGTCCACCTTCGAAGGCCCGGTGATGTCGCTAAAGACCGTCAACGCGCTGTCTCACTACACCGACTGGACCGTGGGTCATGTCCACTCCGGCGCCTTAGGCTGGGTGGCCATGGTCGGCATGGGCGCGATCTATCACATGATCGAGCGCACCTACCACACCAAGATGGCGTCGCCGGCGCTGATCAACGCCCACTTCTGGACCGCCACCATCGGCGCGGTGATTTACATCGTCGCCATGTGGGTCTCCGGCATCATGCAGGGTCTGATGTGGCGGGCCTATGACGAGTACGGCACCCTGGCCTACACCTTCGCCGAGTCGGTGGAAGCCATGCATCCGTACTACGCCATGCGCGCCATCGGCGGCATGATCTTCCTGCTGGGTGCGGTGTTGATGCTGATCAACGTAATCATGACCGTGCGCAAATCAGTGTCCGAGGGCTCGCTGCAGCAGGCCCGTGCATCCGCTATCTGATCGGGGGAGAAAGAAAATGGCAGAAAACACGAAGCCTAAAAGTTTCCAGGAGAAAATGGAGGTCAATATTTGGGCCCTCCTCATCGTCCTGGCCATGGCGCTGTCCGTGGGCGGCATCGTCGAGATCGTGCCCTTGTTCACCATGAAGAGCACCATGGAGCATAACCAGCACAACGAGCTGATCTGGCAGCGCGAGGCCGGCCAGACCCTGGCCGATTGGGACGCGGGCGACGGCATTCGCCCGTACACCGCGCTAGAGCTGGCCGGGCGCGACATGTACCTGCGCGAGGGGTGCTACACCTGCCACTCGCAGATGGTGCGTCCGTTCCGCGATGAGAAAGAGCGCTACGGCCATTACTCGCTGGCCTCCGAGTCGATGTACGACCACCCCTTCCAATGGGGTTCCAAGCGCACCGGGCCGGACCTGGCCCGCCTCGGCGGCAAGTACTCCGATGACTGGCATCGCAAGCACCTGCGGGCCCCGCGCTCGTTGGTGCCCGAGTCGGTGATGCCGAATTACCCCTGGCTGATGGAGACCATGCTGGACGACTACGATATCGAGACCCGCATGAGGGCCATGCAGACCCTCGGCGTGCCTTACCTCGATAGCGACATCCAGGGCGCGAGCGAACAGTTGGCCGGCAAGACCGAAGAGGATGCGATGGTGGCCTATCTCCAAGTGCTCGGCACCATGGCCGAGCTTGACGAGAGCAAGGTTTACCGTGAGTAGTTTGGCCGAGTACTTCCATACCGACTGGGAGGCGATGACCACGAGTGATTGGGTGGGGACCATCCTCACCGTGGTTATCTTCCTGCTGATGGTGGTGCTCTACGTCCATGTGCTGCGTCCGAAGAACCGGGAAAAATTCGAATCCAAGAAGAACATCCCGCTGGACGACGACGAAACCTCAGATATCGGAGACAACAATGGCGGAAAATAATCCTTTTCCGGGTGAAAACAACACCGGACACGTTTGGGATGAAAACCTGCGTGAACTCTCTAACCCGCCACCCAAGTGGTGGATGATCGCGTTGTGGGCCTCTCTGGCGTGGTTTGTCGGTTATGGCTTTCTGTATCCCATGTGGCCCATCGGCCAGGAGCCGACTCAAGGCCTCTTGGGCTGGAGCCAGATGGATGAGTATAACGAGGCGGTGGCCGAGGTGGAGAAGATGCGCGCCCCCTACGAGAATAAGATCGCCGGCATGAATGCGGCGGCCATTCTCGAGGACAGCGAGCTTCAGGAGTACATCCAGCGCTCGGCCAAGGTGCTGTTCGGCGACAATTGCGCCGCCTGTCACGGCGCCGGCGGCGCGGGCAACATCGCCTTTCCGGTGTTGGCCGACGACAACTGGCTGTATGGCGGTCAAATCGACACCATCATGCAGAGCATCAACAACGGCCGCGCCGGGGTGATGACCGCGCATGCCAAGATCCTCTCCGACGAGGAGATCAACACCCTGGCCCAGTACACGCTGACTCTCAGTCAGGGCAAGGATGACCCGGCCGGCAAGACCCTGTTCCAGCAAAAGGGCTGCATCGCGTGCCACGGGATGGACGCCAAGGGCATGCATGCCTTAGGCTCGGCGAACCTCACCGACGGCATTTGGCGGTTCCTGCCGGAAGCGGGCGAGACCCAGTTGGATTCCGCGGAATACACCATTCGCCACGGGGTGAACGATCCCAATGATCCGCAGACTCGCGAGGCCCAAATGCCAGCCTTTAAGGATCGCCTGGACGACAGCGATGTAAAGAAACTGGCAGTGTATGTCCACACCCTAGGCGGCGGTCAATAACGCAGCCTATGGAACGCGGGGGCGCCAGGCCCCCGCGGCCTTTACCAAGCTAAGGGGGTTATCATGAATCAGGATGCCGTGTTCTGGGGCGCCATTATCACCATAGTCGGCTCGGTCATCGTGCTGGGGTTTTTGGTCTACAAGGTGCTTCAATTGATGAACAAAGACCAGAACAAATAGCCCGACTTAGGGTCGAATGGGTTAAGGAAGGGGGGATGCAAATCCCCCCTTTTTTTGGGTGTTCGCCGGGGCGACGCGGGGGCCGGCCCTGAAGCTGAGAATTGAGAAATCGCATTTTTTCCCTGCAAGTCATTGCGTAGACTTAGGCGCTGTCCGAAAAATGGCAGGCGTAGCGAGGGGAGGCCATTTGGCGGCCGATTTTTTGTGCATTTAAGTCGAATAGCGGGTCTATTTGACGAAAATGGACCAAAATCCAACCCAAAGGGCCTTTCCGCAGTCGATTCTGCCAGTCTCGGGCAGCCTCTTATCTTTTCGCGGCGAATACGGTTCGCGCGGCGGCCCCTTGAGCCCGTGGGGAAGCGTCCAGACCGCCCCTGAGCAGGAGAACTTCCTTGAGCGATAACCAGCGAAACAAGCACGACGCGGCGGTGGACGAGCTATATGCCGAGGCCGAGCAATGGCATATCAATACCGGCGAAGAAACCATCCACGCCAAGCGTATCCCGGGCAAGTGGCGCAACCTCAAGCGCCTCGCCGCGGCGACTTGGGTGGTGTTTTTTCTCGGGCCCTATTTGCGCTGGGGCGAGCGCCAAGCGGTGTTGTTCGATATTCCAGAGCGCCAGTTCCATATCTTTGGGGTCACCGTGCTGCCCCAGGATTTTTGGATGCTGTCGCTCACCCTGCTGTTTTTCGCCATTCTGCTGGCGGTGGTCACCACTGTGGCGGGGCGAGTGTACTGCGGTTTCTTTTGTTTTCAGACCGTTTGGACCGACGCCTTTACCTGGATTGAGGAAAAGCTGGAGGGCAATCCGCAAAAGCGCCGCAAGCTGGAAAAGGCCCCCTGGACGCTCGACAAGCTGCGGGTGAAGGCGATTAAGCATTTCCTGTGGTTGCTGATTTCGGCGCTCACCGGCATTTCGTTCGTGGCTTGGTTCACCGATGTTTACCAGTTGTGGGGCGATATCTTCACCTTCGACCTATCGCCGGTGGCCGCCGGGACCATTCTGCTGTTCATCGCCGGCACCTATGTGTTGGCCGGGTTTTTGCGCGAACAGGCCTGCTTCTGGCTGTGCCCCTATGCGCGCATTCAAGGGGTGATGATTGATCGCACCACCGCCGTGCCCACCTACGATTTCTATCGCGGCGAGCCCCGCGGCCGGGCGGTGAAAGGCAAGAAAAAGAATGCGGAGCAGGGCGATTGCGTGGATTGCAATCAGTGCGTGGCGGTCTGTCCCACCGGGGTGGATATCCGCAACGGGCAGCATGAAGGGTGTATTATGTGCGCCCTCTGTATCGACGCCTGCGATGTGGTGATGGAAAAGCTGGATCGCCCCACCGGGCTGATCCGCTACGCGTCCCTGGATGAACTGGAGGGCAAGGAGGACCGGCCGATTTATAAACATCCGCGGGTGTGGGTTTACGGAACCATTCTGACCTTGGCGTTGTCTGGTATTATCTACGGCCTGCTGGGGTTGGATGCCATTCAAATGAAGGTGCTGCACGAGCGCCAGCCGTTGTTCGTGGCCATGTCCGATGGTTCGATCCAAAACAAGTACACCATCAAGCTGCTGAACAAGATGAGCGAGGATTTACAGATTCGGATCACGGTGGAAGGCCCGCAGGGCTTGGTGATGAAGGATCTGACCGGCAATGAGGTGGCCGGGGGCCTGGCGATGATCGAGGCCCCGCACAATAAGGTTGCGGCTAAGACCCTTACGATTCGGGTCCCGCGGGCCAGCCTGGAGTCGGAATCGGCGCCGATCCTGTTCCACGCCACTACCGAGACCCAGGCCGGCGAGGCCTACGCAACCCAGCGCGAGAGCGTGTTTATCGGGCCGAGGTGACGCCGCGCCGCGGGGTCGGGCAAGGGGCGGTCCGGGAGACCGCCCTTTTTTTATTATAAAATCGGGTTTCGGCGCAGGCGCCGAGTTCGGGCTGTTCGAGGTATAGGGTTATGAGTGAAAAGCAATCCGCGTGGAAGAGTCCGTGGGTGCGCGGCTGGCTGGGCCTGCTGGTGGTGTTCGTGTGCGCCAATATGGTGATGATCTATTTGGCCGTAACCAAAAACCCGAGCCTAGTGGTGGAAGACTACTATGAGCGCGGGCAGGATTACGAACAGAATATGCTCAAGCGGCGGGCCGCGCGCCCGGACTGGGAGATGCGCGTCAGGCCGCCCAAGCGCACCGAGGTCGGGCAGCCGGCCCTGTTCGGTTTCGAGGTGAAGGACGCCGCGGGCGCCCCGGTGACGCCCGATGACGTGGTGTTCTACGCCTATCGCCCCTCCGGCGCCGAGCACGATTTTTCCGCGCCCATGCGGGCGGTGCGCGCGGGTTATTACGAGGCGGATATCGCCTTTCCGCTGCTCGGGGTTTGGGATATTCTGATTTCGGTGAAAAACGGCGAGCAGGAACTCAACGCCCCCTACCGGCTGAGCGCCGGCGTGAACTGAGGGCATGGGCGCCAATCAGGCCCCGGGCGTGCAGTGTTTCCACTGCGGCTTGCCGGTCCCCCCGGATGAGCCGGTGACCGCGGTAATCCATGACCAGCCGCAGCCGTTTTGCTGCATCGGCTGCAAGTCGGTGTGCGAGGCCATCTATGCCGCCGGGCTCGACGGTTTCTACCGCCGCACCCCGGAGGGCCTGCTGCTGGGGCCGCCGCCGGAGATCCCCAAGGAACTCGCGCTGTACGACATGGACGAGGTGCAAGAGGAGTTTGTGCATGACCTGGGCGAGCAGCGGGAGATCAACCTGCTGGTGGAGGGCATCCACTGCGCCGCCTGCGTGTGGTTGATCGAAAACACCCTGCGCGGCCTCCCCGGCGTGCTGGAGGGCCGAGTGAACCTCACCGGCAAGCGGTTGCGGCTGCGGTGGGATAACACCCGCATTCGGCTGTCCGAAATCCTGCAAGCCTTGGGCCGAATCGGCTATGCCGCCGCGCCCTTCGATCCCGAGGCCGCCGAAGGGGCCTTGCAGCGGCAGAATCGGGACCTGCTGTATCGCATGGGCTGGGCCGGGTTCGCGATGATGAACCTGCTGTGGATCTCCATCGCCCTGTATACCGGCGCGGATCAAGGCGAGTACCGCACCCTGTTCCATTGGGTCGGGTTCGCCCTCGCCACCCCGACCTTAATCTATTCCGGCCAGCCCTTCTTCCGCGGGGCTTGGAGCGGGCTGCGCCACCTGCACCTCGGCATGGACCTGCCGATCGCCATCGGGGCCACGATCACCTATCTGTATTCGCTCTATGTGACCCTCACCGGCTCGGTGGTCGGCGAGGTGTATTACGACACGGTGGTTAATTTCCTGTTCGTGATCCTGGTGGGCCGCTATTTGGAGTCCATTTCCAAGCGTCAGGCCGTGGCCTCGACCCAACGCCTGCTCGACCTGCAACCCCGGGTGGCCACCGTGGTCCGCGATGGCGAAGAAAAACCCGCCCCGATCCGCTCCGTGCGCCCCGGCGACACCATCCTGATCCGCCCCGGTGAGCGCGTGCCCGCGGACGGCGTGGTGCTCGACGGCGTCAGCGCGGTGGACGAGGCCATGCTCAGCGGCGAATCGGCCCCGGTGGATAAGGCCCCGGGCGAAGCGGTCTGTGCCGGCACCATAAATGGCCCCGGCGCCCTCTATGTGCGGGTGGAGGGATTGCTCAAGGATACCGCGTTGGGCCGCATCATCCGCTTGGTGGAGGAGGCCCAGGCCAGCAAGGCGCCGATTCAGTGCATGGCTGATCGCATCGTGCCTTGGTTCGTTTTGGCCACCTTGGGTCTGTCCACGGCGGCGTTCCTGTTCTGGGTGGGCGACGACTTCGAAAAGGCCCTGATGGCCGCCACCGCGGTGTTAATCATCACCTGTCCGTGCGCCTTCGGCCTGGCCACCCCGATGTCCATCGCCGTGGCCTCCGGTTCGGGGGCCCGGCACGGGGTGTTGGTGAAAAACGGGGAGGTGCTGGAAACCCTTTCCGGGATCAATCACTTTGTGTTCGACAAGACCGGCACCCTCACGGAGGGGCGCCTGACGGTGGTCGCCATCGAGACCCCGGAGGTGCGTTGGTGCGCGGCCGACGAGGGTTTGCCGCCGAGCCTGCGCCCGCTGGTGTCGGGGCTTTCGGCCCTGGAGCGCCGCTCGGAGCACCCGCTGGCGGCCGCGGTGCTGCGACTGGCGGACGCCGCCGGCGTCGGCAAGGGCCATAGACGCCGGCTGGATGGGTTTGTTTACGAGCCCGGCTTCGGGGTGGCGGCGCGCCTGGATGGCGAGTCCTGGGCGGCGGGCTCCAAGGCTTGGCTGGTGCGCCAGGGCGTGCGCCTAGAGCCCGCGTTGGAATCGGCCGCCGCGCGCATCGAGGCGGACGGCTCCTCGGTGCTGCACTGCGCGGCCGGCGGGCGCGAGATCGCGGTGCTGGCGGTGGAAGATCGGATACGCAGCGACGCCCCGGAGTTGATCGCCGGCCTCAAGGCCCAGGGCATTCGCGTCACCCTATTGAGCGGCGACCGCTGGGCGGCGGCCCGGGCCATCGCCGCGCGGCTGGGCGGCATGGAGGTGATCGCCGAGGTGTTGCCGGAGCAAAAAGACGCCTTAATCCGAGACTTGCAGGCTGGCGGCGGCCGCGTGGCCATGGTTGGCGACGGCATCAATGACGCCCCGGCGCTGGTGCGCGCCGACGTGGGCGTGGCCCTGGGGTCCGGCACCGATGTCTCCATCGCCAGTGCGGATATCGTACTGATGAGCGGCGAATTGGAAAAAGTGGGAATGGCGGCTAGACTCTCCCGACGGACCTTGCGAACCATTCGGCAGAATATCGCAATATCCATTACCTATAATGTAATTATGGTGCCCCTGGCAATGGCGGCCCTGATCACCCCGCTGGTGGCCGCGGTATCCATGCCCATTAGCTCGCTGCTGGTGATCGGCAACGCCGCCCGCATTCGCACCTTGTTTCGCGGTCAAAGACGGCAATATTGAGGTCTGGTCCTTATGGATGTGATTTATGGTCTGATCCCCGGCATGCTCCTGCTCGGCCTACTGGCCGTGGGGGTCTTCTTCTGGGCCGCCAAGAGCGGCCAGTTCGACGACATGGAAGGCGAGGCCAGCCGGATCCTGATGGACGACGACCTGCCGCCATCGACGCCGCGGCCCAAGGGCGAAGAGCAAGGGGCCGAGGAGGCCTCCGAAAAGCCCCCGGGGCCAGATGGCAACCCCTGAAGCCGGCGCCCGAGTACGTCCTGCGCGTCAATAACGGAAACAACGGTTTTTAGGAACGCAAAGGGCGCAGAGGACCGCAGAGCGCGCGGAGGAATCTTTCCTTGCTTGTGTTGTGCCCCAGGGCGGGAATGCCTGTCCGCTGCTCCAGCCTCGCCTAGCCGCCTGGAGTACAGCCCTCGGGCTGTGCGGTTGTTCGCGTGCCCTGCCTGCGCTCTCCCGCGCTCTCCCGGTCATTGGCCTTGGTCGGCATCTATCAACGCCGTACCCATTGAAGGCGCCCTTGGTGGTCAGTGGCCAGGCGAACGAAGCCCCCAAGCCCAGCCAAAGCCGCAACCTCCAAAACCGCCCCCAACGGCGGTCGAGGCTTTAGCCGGGACGAGCGGAGCCCCCAAGCGTTGTTGATGCCCCACAGCCCGGCTATCTGTGTCCATCCGTGTTGATCTGTGGTTCAACTGGGTGGTTGGTGCTTAGGCGCGTGTGCGCGGACCGCAAATCGAAACGCCTCACTGCGTCTGAGATCCCGGGGCCGGCGCAAAGCGGCGCTCACCGCGTCTCGATCAGGGGGGCCATCAGCTCGTCGAAGCGCGCCGGAGAAACGTATTGCAGCACCTCATCGCCATTCGGGCTATAGATGATGTCCAGACCCTTTTCCGGATACAGCCAATGCACCACATCGCCGTCCGGCGTGCGGCGTGCGGGTTCGCCGAAACGACTGGCGAGCAGCTCGGGCGGCAGGTTCGCCGCCGGCAGATAGGTGAGATGCTCCACCGGCGTCCCGCCGAGGACCCTTTCGTCCGCCTCGCTAAGGGTTATCTTCTGGGTGCCGCTGCCCAATTCGCTGATCCGCAGCCCGCGCTTGAACATGGCCTCCGCATCGGCCTCGTCCACCGCCAGGGTGAGCACGAAATCCGCCCGCAGCCCGCTGAGGTAAATGCGCTGGAAATAGGCCTCCACCGAAAACACGCCCGCAGGCGAACGGAAGAGGTTAATGGTTCCCTCCTCTTGCAACAGGTCCTGCACCTGCTTCAGCGTCGTCTGGCCCAAGGTGATGCCGAACACCTGGGAGTTGCCCTGGGCGTCCACCTGCACGTCCCACGGCAGCTTGGGGTTCGGGTCCGGATCCCGTCCGCCGGGGGCTAAAATGGCCACCGCCAGAGCGATCAGGCTCAGGGCGAGGATGATTAGGAAATTCTTTTTATCCATGACGGGCGAAAAACCTCGGGCGCGGGATGCGCCTCAGCGGGAGCGAAGAGCGCGCCCATTCTAACGCACCCGCGCCAGCGCACCCAAGGGCGTTGGCGCGTGTCCGATGCGATGCGGCGGCTGAATGTCCGCTTGCAGACAATGGTCTTTTTTCCGCCGCAGGCGAGGGTTTGGATCTCCGGGTGAAGTTGTCAATTAAATCATAGGGTTATAGTTTACCGCATAGATTGGCCTATTAATTGCTTTTTTACAGCGTCTAAAACCGTCAACCAGGTAACCAAAATGGTCATAAAAGAATACCAAGACAAAGGGCTTTTGTTGAATATCGCCTTCGTGGACGCCGCGGAAGATCCGGGCGTAATGGGGTTTCGCGGGCGGCTGGCGCTGGTGGAGGGCGAGCCGGGCGACGCCAAGGGCAACCGCAGGCCGCCGGCGATCGTAATGGAGCAGGCCGTGCTGCTGTCCAGGGACGATAAGCTGATTCTGCTGTCCGGCTCCCTGGATCGACTGCAAGACCTCCCGGCCCTGGTGGCGATGTACAAGGCCGATTTTGCGCCGGACATGCTCGCCATCCTCTTTGTGGTGAATATCACGCAGCCGATGCAGGTAGAGCTGGAAGGGATCGTCTTCAACCTGATTCCCTTGCGCGAGGGCGTGGCCTGGAACGAGCTGATGGACGAGGGCGGACTCGACAAACAGGACCTGAAGAAGATGGCCTCGGGGCACAAGGTGTTCACCGTCTACGAAGCCATCCGCGGCTTCAAGCCGAAGGGCGAACAGGTCACCTTGGAGCAGGCCCTGGAGCGCACCGCGGACATCAAGCGCGAGGAACGCGGGGCGCTGTGATTGCTTGACCCTTTGCGCGGGATGGCCGCAACGGCCATCCCGCGTCCCCTCTTCCATCCCCCGCCCCGTGTTAGAATCCCCGGCGTCGAAACACCGCCGGAGATGAATCCCATTGAAGACCCTGTTGTCCCTGCTGCTCCTATTGAGCCTGCCCGCGGTTCAGGCCGCCCCCAAGGTGATGGTGAGCATCCTGCCGCAAAAATTCCTGGTGGAACGCCTGGCGGGTGATGCGCTGGAGGTGTCGGTGATGGTGGGTCCGGGCCAGAGTCCCGCCACCTACGAGCCGAACCCGCGGCGCATGGCCGAACTGGAGCGGGCGGCGCTCTATTACCGTATTGGCGTACCCTTCGAACAGATTTGGCTGCCGCGCATTCGGGCCGAAAACCCGAATCTGCCGCTGGCGGATGCACGGGAGGGCATCGAGCTGCGCCCCATTGAGGGGCATGCTCACCAAGACGGGCATGACGGCCATGGCGGTCACGACGAGGACCGCGAGGCCGGGCGCATGGACCCCCACATCTGGCTCTCGCCGCCGCTAATGCGCACCATGGCCGCCAAGCTGGCCGAGCGCCTGCGGGGGCTTTGGCCCGAGCGGGCGGGGCGCTTTGATGACAACCTAAAGGCCCTGGACGCGGACCTTGCCGCCCTGGATGCAGAGATTCGCGCCACCATCGAACACAGCGGCGTGCAGCGCTTTATGGTGTTCCATCCCTCCTGGGGCTATTTCGCCGACGCCTACGGGCTGCAACAGATCCCCATTGAGCAGGAAGGCAAGGAGCCGGGGGCGAAGTCCTTGGCGCGGCTGATCGACCGCGCCCGGGCGGCGGAAATCGACGTCATCTTCGTGCAGCAACAATTCGGTCAGCAGCAGGCGCGCGCCCTGGCGCAGGCGGTGGATGCGCGGGTGGCCACGCTCGACCCGCTGGCCGCGGACTATTTGGAGAATATGCGCGCCATCGCCCGCGCCATCGCCGGGGGCGCCCCGTGAGCCAAACGGCGTCCCCAGCGGTGGAGGTTAAAGACGTAGGCTTCGCCTACGACGGCCCGCCGGTGCTGCAAGGCGTCAACCTCCAGGTGGCGGCGGGCGAATTCCTCGGCCTGGTGGGCCCCAACGCCGGCGGCAAAAGCACCCTATTAAAGATCATCCTCGGCCTGCTTCGCCCCGACTCCGGCGCGGTGACGGTGTTTGGCCGCCCGCCGCGCCAGGCCAAGTCCGACCTCGGCTATGTGCCCCAGTACCCCGCCTTCAGCCGCGACTTCCCCATCACCGTGGAGGAGACCGTGCTCAGCGCCCGCATCCCCGCCGGCCTGAGGCCCGGGCGTTACCGCCCGCAGGACCGCGAGATCGCCCGCCGCTCCATGGCCGAGACCGAGGTGGACGACCTAGCCAAGCGCCAACTGCGCACCCTCTCCGGCGGCCAATTGCAACGGGTGCTAGTGGCCCGCGCGCTGGCGGCCGAGCCGCGCATCCTAATCCTGGACGAACCCACCGCCAACATCGATCAACGCATGGAGACCGACATCTTCGACCTGCTGCGCGGCCTCAACCAACGCATGACCATCCTGCTAGTGTCCCACGACGTAGCCTTCATCTCCGGCTATGTAGACCGCGTGGCCTGCCTCAACCGCACCCTAATGTGCCACGAAACCGCAGACATCGACGGCCAAGTGATCCAAGACCTATACGACACCGACGTGCGCATGGTAGAGCACCTGCATGAGCATTGATTGAGTGGTGAGTTCTGAGTGGTGAGTGGTGAGTTCTAACCACTGACCACTAAACACTAAACACAAAGGCAACGCCTTTGCCAAGTGATGACGAGAAACTAAGTTCACATCGCAGGGTTTTAAGCCATGGGCGCTAGGCCATGTATGAATCGATAAAAATCCAGCATTTCCGCGTTTTCGAGTCCTTCGAGCTGGATCGGCCGGGGCCGGTGAATCGGCTCGGGGGGCGGAATAATGCGGGTAAGACCGCGTGGCTTGACTCATGACTGACTTCCTCGCCGCCCTCGCCGAATACGGCTTCCTGCAAAACGCCCTAGCCGCCGGGCTGTTGGCCAGCCTGGGCTGCGGCGTGGTAGGCAGCTATGTGGTGGTGAAGCGCATCGGCTATCTGGCCGGGGGCATTTCGCATACGGTGCTCGGCGGCATGGGCATTGCCTTTTTCCTGGGGCTCAACCCCATGGGCGGGGCGCTGATCACAGCACTGCTGGCGGCGCTGTTAATCGGCTGGGTGAGCCTGCGGTGGAAGGAGGGCGAGGACACCCTGATCGGGGCCTTGTGGGCCGTGGGCATGGCGGTGGGGGTGCTGTTCATCTCCCAAACGCCGGGTTACAACGTCAACCTGATGAGCTATCTGTTCGGCAATATCCTAATGGTCACCCGCGACCATGTCTGGCTCATGGGTGGCCTGGATGTGGCGCTAATCGTTACCGTGGTGCTGTTCTATCGCCAGTTCCTGGCGGTCTGCTTCGACGAGGAGTTCGCCCGCCTGCGCGGGGTGCCGGTGACCTTTTTCTATCTCCTGCTGCTATGCATGGTGGCGGTGACCGTGGTGCTGCTGATCCAGGTGGTGGGGCTGATCCTGGTGATCGCGCTGCTCACCCTGCCAGCGGCCATCGCCCGCCAATATGTGCATACCCTGGGGCGGATGATGGTCTTGGCCACGCTGCTGGGCATGCTCTTCACCGGCCTGGGCCTATGGCTGGCCTATGATTTCGACCTGCCCGCCGGGGCCGTCATCATCCTGCTGGCCGGCGCGGCCTATCTGCTGTCCACCCTGGCGCGCGGCCTGCGCGGAAAGGCGCTGGCATGATAACCAACAAACACACGCACTCCAGTCGGGAGTGGGCCGGGGGGAGTGGCGCATGCTGAAACGCGTTTTAATCGGCTTCATTCGGATCTATAGCGCGGTGCTGAGCCCCTTTTTGGGCAACAACTGCCGCTATTACCCCACCTGCTCCGCCTACACCCAAGAGGCCATAGAGCGCTACGGCGCGCTGCGCGGAACCTGGATGGGCGCCAAACGCATCCTGCGTTGCCACCCCTTCCATGAAGGGGGCGTAGACCCGGTGCCGGACCTGGAAAGCCATGAGCATGAATCCAAGCTCGACAAATAAACCGACGGCGGATTGGAACGCAGAGGGCGCGGAAGAGACGCAAAGAACGCGGAGGTTTTTCATCATCGTTCCCACGCCCCAGCGTCATCATCGTTCCCACGCCCCAGCGTCATCATCGTTCCCACGCTCCAGCGTGGGAATGCAGCTTTAGGCGCTCTGCGCCGAAGGTGTCCGGCAGCGGCCGAGTCCTGCCCGGCCATCGGCGCTGGAGCGCCCCGGGATGGGTTACCACGCTGGAGCGTGGGAACCATGCGACGCCCCAGCGTCATTATCGTTCCCACGCTCCAGCATCATTATCGTTCCCACGCTCCAGCGTGGGAATGCAGCTTTAGGCGCTCTGCGCCGAAGGTGTCCGGCAGCGGCCGAGTCCT
>JAABTK010000001.1:91700-114926 GCA_011389885.1 Gammaproteobacteria bacterium
ATCATCGTTCCCACGCTCCAGCATCATTATCGTTCCCACGCTCCAGCGTGGGAATGCAGCTTTAGGCGCTCTGCGCCGAAGGTGTCCGGCAGCGGCCGAGTCCTGCCCGGCCATCGGCGCTGGAGCGCCCCGGGATGGGTTACCACGCTGGAGCGTGGGAACCATGCGAGGGTCTCCGCCCGCGTCATGTTGGGCGCGGGGCCTGGGGTCGGGCCGGGTTTATGCTGGCGTGCAGCAGTACATGGGGCCAGGTGAGGGCGGCGAGGCCGATGAAGACGACGCGAACGACGGCCTCGGTTGGCGGCTGCGCGGACCCGGTTAGCCAGGCCAAGGCGGCGAGGGCGGGGATTAGGGTCAATCCGGCGGCGGCGTAGCCCAGGCGTCGCAGGCGCCTGGGGTCTGTGGTCCGGGAGGAGGCCCGCCGGTAGGATCGGGCGGCGTGCAGGAAGGCGAAATAGATCCCGAAGGCGGGCAGGGGCGGCAACAGGCAGAATAGCGCGCCGAGGGTGCTCAATTCGAACAGGGTCTTGGGCCAGTGGGGGGGTGGTCGCCGCGCCAGCGAGAGGCCCCAGGCCAGGGTCGCGCCGCCGGCGGCCCAAAGGCCGGCGGCCAAGGCGGCGGCGATTGGCGCCGCCGCTGGGGGCGGGACCAGTATCCCGAACAGCATGGCCACTTGATCCGGATAGCAGGACGCGGTCAAGGTCAGCGGCAGGCCGCCACGGGCGACGGCCTCCGGCCAGGCCCGCCAGCCGTGCGGTTGCAGGCGGTCGCTGACCCCGAAGTGGAGCCAGCTGACCAGCAGGAAGGCGACGAGGCTGGGGGCGGGCCAGAGCACCCACAAAAGGATCACCAGCGCGGCCAGGGCGGTATAGCCGAGCAGGATCAGGCTGCGGCGGGCCGGCAGTTGCCGGATGAGCGCCAGGTCCAGGCCGCCGTGGGGCAGGCCGGCGGCGGCCAATAGCGCCAACAGCCACAGTTGGGCCGCCCAGGGCAGCGGGCCGAGGGCGTGCCATAGGGCGATGGCGCCCCAGGCCGCGATCAGGAACAGGGGTTCGCGGTCGCCAAGCCCGGCGGGCGCTACACCCATTGTCGCCACCCTTTTATTGCGGTTGCGAGCATGGGGCCGGCGTCCAGCGCCCCCATTACCGCTAGCAGGTCCGTGGGCCGCGGCCGTTCGGCCAGAAAGCGCACGAGGGCGTCGGGCTCCACGCGGCGAAACAGCCGCGCGAAAAGCCCCGGGGCCGCCGCGGGCTCATGCAGCAGGCGCAGCAGAAAGATGCGGTCCAGCCACTCCAAGTGGCCCGCTCGGGCCGGCGGCGGCAGGGCGCCTTGGGGGTCGGCGGCGAGGGCCTGCGCGAACCCCTGCACTTGGCGCTGTATGGCCTGAAAGGCGTAGCCGCTGGAGGCCTTCACCGCGCCGCCCCGCCCGCCTAGGCGGACCCAGCCCGGTGCGCGGCGGCGGCGGTGACGCAGCAGGCTCATGGGGATTTGGCCCGACTCTTCGCGCAGCACTCGGTGCTGGCGAAGGCCAAAACGTTGGGCCAAATAGTCGCTGATCCCGGCGCGGTAGTGAGCGGGCTCGAAGGGCGCGGCGGACAGCCAGGTGTCTACGACCAGCGCCCGGCGGGCGCTGTAGGGCAGGAGGTAGAGGAAATGGATCGCGCCCGCCTGCGGGGCCTCGAAGTCCATTAGGGTTACGCAGTCGGGGTCGAATACGGGGCCTGCGGTCTCGATCTCCTGGCCCAGGAAGTGTTGCACCAGGCCGGGGGCGGACCGGTATGCCGCGCTCAGCGGGCGGGTGTCCGCCAATAGGTCGCAGCGGTGGCCCGTCGTTTCGGTGCGCACCGAGAAGCCCCCGTTTTCGGGCGCGATGGCCTGCACCGAGACCCCGGTCTTCAGCCGCACGCCGTCCGCGTTGCGAATGCGTTGTCGGGCGGTGCGGTAGAAATCGCCGCCGCCGAGGGCGCGGTAGCTGTAGCGCCGACTGCGATGCACTAGGCGTTCGCCCTCGGCGCGCACCTCCCAGGCCGACCAGCGTCGTCGTTCCAGGCCCTCGAACGGGCCGGCGGCGAGTTCGCCGCCGGCCCAGTAGCCCCAGGTGCGGTCGTCGGTGTAGTCTGCCCGGGGCTCTAGGATCAGGGTATGCAGCGGCGGCCTCGATGCAGCCAGGGCCGCACCCAGGGAGAGCCCGGCGCAGCCGCCGCCGAGGATGATCAGCTCAGGCCGGGACACAGCCGGGCAGTCCGGTAAGGGCGCGGTGCAGGGCCGGATCGTGGCGCTCGCCGGCGGGCAGTCGGGGCAGGTCCCGCGCCGCTTGCAGGCTGATGCGGGCCTTGCTGGGGGCGGCGACCCGTGCGCGTTGCGCCCAATAGCCTGCGGGGCCGAGGGCCTGGATGCGCCCGCCGATGGCGCGGTAGACCCGGGCGGCGGTGAGGATGGCGAGGCGTTCGCGGGCGGGGATGAAATGCATCCCGAATTCGGCGCTTTGATAATAGGGTTCCGCCAGCAGCAGCAGGTCTTGAATCGCGCCCCAGGCCATGCGGCGGGCCTCGGGGTCGCCCCGGGCGATGGCCTGCGGGGTGCAGTCCAGCTCGGCCGGCAGCGGCAGGTAACGGCGGCCGCGGCGGGCGTCTTCCAACACGTCGCGGGCGATATTGGTGAGCTGCATGGCCACGCCCAGGTCCACCGCGAAGGGCGCCGCCGCGGGGTCTTCCACCCCGATCAGCGGCGAGATCAACAGGCCCACGGTCCCGGCCACGCCGTAGGCATAGCGCAGCAGCGCGTCTTCTTGCCCCAGCACACGGGGGCGGCAGTCCGCGCGCAGGGCCTGTAACAGGTGTAACGCCGCCGCCCGGGGGAGTCGGTGGCGGTGGGAGAGGTCGAGGAAGTCCGCCAGTATCGGGTCCGCGCTGCGGCCGGCGTGCAGGTCGGCCAGTAACGCATCCAGGCGGGCCTCGGCCTGTTCCGGCGGCAGTTCGTCGGCCAGGTCGTCCGCTTGGCGACAGAAGGCGTACAGCCGCACCACGCCGAGGCGACGCCCGGCCGGCAGCAGGCGGCTGGCCCAGGCGAAGCTCTTGCCCCGGCGGCGCAACAGCTCGAAGGCGGTTTTAGGATTCACGCAGCAGCCTCTCGATGACCTTGGCGGAGCTGAGCACGCCCGGGATGCCGGCCCCGGGGTGGGTCCCGGCGCCCGTCAAATAGAGCCCGTCCACCTCTTCCGAACGGTTGTGGAAGCGGAACCAGGCGGACTGGGTGAGCACCGGGGCGATGGAGAAGCCCGCCCCGTGGCGGCTCAAATAGCGCTCGGCGAAGTCTTCCGGGGTGAGCATGAAGCGATGATGCAGGCATTGGCGCAGTCCGGGCAAGAAGGTCTGTTCCAGGCGATCCAGGATTTGTTCCTCCAGGGCGGGTCCGGCCTGGTCCCAGCGGGTGCCGGCGCGCAGGTTGGGGACCGGGACCAGGGCGTAGAAGCTGTCGCAGCCCGGCGGGGCCATGCCGGGATCGGTGGCGGTGGGGCGATGTAAATAGAGGTTGAAATCGGCGGGCAGGGCGGGGCCGTCGAAGATCTCGTCCAGCAGCCCGGTGAAGCGGGGGCCCAGGTAGATGCTGTGCTGCTGCACCGCGGGATAGCTGCGGGTGGCGCCGAAATAGAGCACGCACAGGCCCATGGAGTAGTGCAGGCGGTGCAGGCGCTTGGGGGTCCAGCGCCGCGGCCGTTCCAATCGAGCGTAGAGCCAGGCGGGATCGGCATCGGACACCGCCAGCTCGGCGGGGATCTCGCCGCCGTCTGCCAAACGCAGCCCCTGGAGTCGGCCGCTCTTCGCGCTGCGGATGCGTTCTACCGTGGTGTTGCAGCGGATCTCCACGCCGGCGTCCCGGGCCAGCGCCTCCAGGGCCTCCACCAGCGCATAGACCCCGCCCTTGGGGTAATGCACGCCCCAGTGGCGCTCCAGGTAGTGAATGAGCAGATAGATCGCCGTGGTGCGTCCGGGGTGGCCGCCCACCAACAAGGGCGCGGTGCTGAAGGCGCGGCGCAGGCGTTGGTCCTTGACGTAATGCCCCACCAGGCCGTAGACGCTGCGATAGGCCTGCTCCCGCAGCAGCGCCGGGGCCAATTTGAGCATGCTGGAGAGGCGGTGGAAGGGCTGGTCCGCCAGGCCCAGGAAGCCCAGCTCGAACATTCGGCGCGCCTGTTCGAGCAATTGCCGGTAGCCCTCGGATGCGCCGGGGGCGAAGGCCTCCAAATCGGCCTGAAGTCGTTGCAGATCCTGCCCATAGCCGAATGTGCCGCCGTCGTGAAAGCGAAACCGGTACCAGTGGTCGAGGGGGATCAGCTCCACCCGATCCGCCAGGCGCTGGTCGAACAAGGCGAACAGCTCGTCGAACAACTGGGGCGCGGTGACCACGGTGGGCCCGGCGTCGTGGATGAAGCCATCCCGGGCATAGCGCTGGGCGCGGCCGCCCAGGCTCGGATTGCGCTCCAGCAGCGTGACCCGATGCCCCAGCGCGCGCAGCCGCAAGGCCGCGGCCAGGCCGCCGAAGCCGCCGCCGATCACCACGGCTTGTTTGGATGCCGGGAGAGCGGGCTTTGTCATGGGCATTTACAACGCAAAGGAGGCGCAGCGGACGCGAAGCTGGAGCTTGTTTTCATGGCCTGCCTTATTCACTGCGGCCCTCCAGCCGCACCCGAATGTCGCCCTTGGCCTGGTCGATGACCGACTGGCGGTCGAGGCTGTCGAGGATTTGGCGCACCACGAACTTGGGGCCGCCTTCGCCCCAGGACTTGCCCTGGGCCAGGTAGCGCTCTGCGGCTTCGCCCACGACATAGGTGCTGTAGTAGGCCACCGCGGCCTGGGCCCCGCCGGTGACCACTGTCGATAGGCCAGTGGTGCCTAGCTTCAGGGCGGAGGAGATCAGGTTCACCGCCCAGGTGGTGCCCATCAGCAGCAGCATTTGGCCGCCGATGCTCGTCACCAGTTCGCCCGCCTCGCTGCGACTCAGGGGCAGGCCGTAGAGCCTGGACAGATGCATTACCAGTGAGATGTCCATCGCGGCGGCGGTCACCAGATCGGCCACCGGGATCGGGTTGAAGGCCACCGCCACGCCCTTGGCCGCGCTGTATTTGCGGATTAGGGTCTCGCCGAGCTGGCGCTTGGCCTCCAGCACCCGGGCGCTGACCTTGTCGCTGAGTTGGCCGGCGAACAGCGAGGCATTGAGGGCGGCCAGGGTCTTGCCTTCGCTTTCCAGCAGATCCCACAGATGCGCCTTGAGCGCGGCGATATCGGGCTTGGGGATGCGCAGTTCCTCGATTTCGTTACCGTCTTCGTCCACCAAGATCACCAAGCGCTCGGCGGGCTCGGCGGCGGCGCCGAGGATGTTGCGCGAATCGATCACGTCGCCGGTGTGGTGACGCAGGGAGTCGAACAGGATCGCGCGGTCGTTTGCGCTATAGCGGTCGAGCTTGTTCAACACCAGTACGATGGGGCGATCCTGGGCCGCCAGCTCGCGCAGGGCCTGGTGCTCGGTGTCGGTGATGTCGCCGTCCACCACGAACAGCACCAGGTCCGAGCGCGCGGCCACCTCGCGGGCCAGAATCTCGCGGCCCTCGCCGTCCACTTCGTTAATCCCCGGGGTGTCCACCAGGAACACGCCATGCGCCTGGTACTCCTGCCAGTGGCCGCGCTGGGCGGCCTTGGTCTCGCCGTGCAGCGGGCTGGTGCTGAAGCGCTGTTCGCCGAGCAGGGCATTCAACAGCGCGGACTTGCCCACGCTGACGCGGCCGAAGGCGGCGATCTGGAGCTGGCCGTTTTCCAGCCGCTCCAGCATTTGCTGCACCTCGGCGTAGTCCTCGGCCAGGGCCTCGCGCACCTGGGCCGGGATGCGCTGGTCTTCCAACAATTCGCGCAGCGATTCCCGCGCTAACGCCAGGTGTTGGTCGCCGCCCGGGGGCGGGTCTTCGGGGTCCGCCTGCGGTTGGGCGGGGAACCAGCCCTTCCAGAACTGTTGCAGGCGATCTCCGGTGTGCTCCCAGCCCTGGGTCAGTTGTTGCAAACGATCGCCGGTTTGCTCCCAACCCTGGGTCAGGCGTTGTTTGAGGTCTTTCTTATCGCTCACCTTTGCGCTCCCGCAGTTCCACTAGGGCGATTTCGGCAAAACGCCGGGCCGAGCCCTCCAGGTTGTCGCCCAGGTTGTCCTTGAATTGGGCCGCGGCCTGCACCGGATGCAGCTCGCCGCGGCTCTCCAGGGAGCCGGCGATGGCCCGGCCCAGGGCGTCGAACAACATGCCGTAGGCGATGGCGTGCAGCACGCCGCCGGCCAGGGTGCCGACGCCGGGGAAGGCCTTGAGCCCGTTGCCGGCGATGGCCAAAATCAGGGTGGTGCTCTTGCGCACGTATTTTTGCGCCAATTCCAGCAGCAGGTCGGTGTCCACCTGCCGCACCGGGATGTTATAGATCTCCGCCAATTGGCGCACCATCTGCGTGCCCAGGTAGCCCTGGATGAGTAGGTCGGCGCCCGGGGCCATGGCCGCCATGGCCCCCGCCATCGCCTTGCGCGAATAGCTGGTCACGGTCTGCGCCGCCCGCTCGCGGCGCTTGTCCGCCAGGGCGCGGTCCAACTGGCGGGCGGTGAGCACGAACACCGCGCTGTCGCGCAGCTTCTCCAGGGCCTGCGGGTCGCGGTCGATAATGCGCTGAATGGCCTGTTGCAGTGCCTCGATGCGCGGCGGAATGGGGCGCATCACCAGCTCTTCGCGGCCATCGGGCAGGATGCGCAGGGCCTCGCGCCGGCCGCCGGCGCTAATCGCGATCACCTGCACCGTGCTGCTGTCCTGGAAGCGTTCGCGCAGCCGGCCGAGCACCTGCGCTTGCTGCTCGGCGTTCAGGCGGTCGATCTTGTTCACCGCCAGGATCAAGGGTTTTTGCAGCTCCAGCAGCAATTGCAGCTCGGCCCATTGGTCGCGGGTCAGGTCGCCGTCACAGAGGTAGATCACCCCGTGGGCGCGCAGGGCCTCGTCCCGCGCCAGCTCGTCCAGCCCGCGGCCCACCTCGGACAGCCCCGGCATGTCGCTCACCACCAGGCGATCCCCGGCCGGGCTTTGCCACTGAAATTGATGGATTGCCCGCGTGGTGCCGCCGCTCACGCCCACCTGAGTCTCGGCCCCGGGCAGCAGGGCCTGGATTAGCGAAGACTTGCCGCTGCTGATTTCGCCGAACAGCGCGATGTGGATTTCTCCTGCGCTGCGGCGGCGCTTGAGCTGCTCCAGCTCGGCCCGCGCCTCGGCGGTGTCCACCCCCAATGAATCGGCCTGCTGCACCCGCTCCGCCAGCTGCTCCTCGGTGGGCGGAGGCGGCGGCTCGGGGCGCGCGGTCGGCCCCTGCTTGCCCCCGCGCAACAGCCGAAAAAGCAACCAGCCGGCCACGGACGAGAAGCCCAGGCCGATGCCGGCGGCGGTCAAGGACAGCCACAGCGGCAGCTTCTCCAGCCGCTCCCAAACGGAAAGAAACAGGTCCGCGGTGACCAGCCCCAGCAACAGCACCGCCAAAAACCCCAGCACCACCACAGCGGCGATGAAAACGCGAAGAAAGCTGGACGTGCTCATGACTGAACGGCAATGATCCTCTGGCTCGGGTGGTTGAAGGCGCGCCGCGACGCATTAAGCGGCGGCCGCGGGCATCTGTGCGCAGACGCCAGTTTAAAACGGCGGTATCATCGCTGGCCAGCGCAAACACGCATTGCGCCGGAACTCGGATTGCGGACTATACTCTAAGCATGGCGAAAGACGAGACGCCCTGGACTGCGCAGGCGGGCATTTCGGCGGTGTCTTGTTGCCTGTGAAGAACCTTTCTGGTATAGATACCGCCCCTGTAGCATTAGGTTAACAGGAGCCTATGAATGGCCGACAATAAAACCGAACAGCCTCCAACGAACGGCCCGTTCGACTTCCAGCCCTACCAAGCGGAAGAGGGCGAGGAGTACATGAACGACGCGCAAGAGGCGCACTTCCGCCGCATCCTCAATGCCTGGCGCCGGGAGTTGCTGGAGGAGGTGGACCGCACCGTCCACCACATGAAGGACGAGGCATCGAATTTCCCCGACCCCAACGACCGGGCGACCCAGGAGTCGGAATTCAGTCTGGAACTGCGCACGCGAGACCGCGAGCGCAAGCTGATTAAGAAAATCGACGAAACCATCAAGCTGCTCAACGCCCATGAATACGGGTTCTGCGAGTCCTGCGGGGTGGAGATCGGCATTCGTCGGCTCGAAGCCCGCCCCACCGCCACCCTGTGCATCGACTGCAAGACGCTGGACGAAATTCGGGAAAAGCAGATGAGCTAAACACGGCCGCTGGCCGAATGCAGCCGGAAACGGGGCCGCTCGGCGCACAGCCGGGCGGCCCCGTTTTGTTTCGGGATGGGGCGGGTTCTGATCCGCTTGGGCGGTCTCGCCCCGCACTGAATCAACCGAGGAGTGGCAGTCCTTGAAGGACTGCCACTCCTTGGGCTGATTCATTTCCCGGGGTGGTGCATCGCTCCATGACCGTTAGCCCTGCAACAGCTCGCTAAAGGCCCGGGCCTTGTGTTGGGTCTCCTCGAATTCCTGATCGCAGTCCGAATCCATTACGATGCCGCCGCCGGCCCAATAGCGGGCCTCGCCGTGGGCGTGGGTCAGGGTGCGAATGGCGATGTTGAGGTCCATATCGCCGTTCAGGCCCAGGTAGCCGATGGCCCCGCAGTACAGGGTGCGCGCCTCGGGCTCTAGTTCGGCGATGATTTCCATCGCCCGCCGCTTGGGGGCGCCGGTGATGGAGCCGCCCGGAAAGGCCCCGGCGAGCAGGCTCAGGGCATCGTTTTCGGGGCGCAGGCGGCCGCTGATTCGGCTCACTAGGTGATGCACCGTGGGAAAGCTCTCTAGGGCGCAAAAGGCCTCCGCCCGAATGCTCCCGGGTGCGCAGACCTTGCCTAGGTCGTTGCGCAACAGGTCCGTAATCATTAGGTTTTCGGCCCGGTCCTTGGCGCTGGCCAGGAGTTCTTGCGCCAGCGCGCGGTCGTGCTGCGGGTCGGCGCCGCGCGGCCGGGTGCCCTTAATGGGGCTGGTGAGCACCCGCCCGGCGCGCACCTGTAGAAAGCGCTCGGGGGAGTTGCTGAGCACCTCGCCCCAGGGGGTGGCGAAAAAGGCCCCGAAGGGGGCGGGGCGACGGCGGCGCAATCTCAGGTAGCCGCTCCAGGCGTCGCCGGCGGTCTGCTGGCGAAAACCGCGCGCGAGGTTGACTTGGTAGCAGTCGCCGGCGCGCAGGTAGCGCTGAATGCGGGCGAAGGCGCGGGCGTAGGCGGGACGCTCGAGCGGCGATTGCACGGGGCCGACGCCGCGCAAGGGGGCGGGCGTCGGCCGCGGCGTCGGCCGTGAAAAGACCTGAATCAAGCGCTGCCACTGAGGCTCGGGGATGGCGGCGATGCCGCTGTCCAGCAACTGGGTTTGGCGCTTGTGATGATCCACCCGCAACAGCCAAGGGTAGAGACCCAGGGCCATGTCCGGCCAGGCGCTCGGCTCGGGGTCGGCCGGGGCGGGCAGCCGGGCATCGATCTGCGGGGCCAGGTCGTAGCCGAAATAGCCCAGGAGGCCGCCGCGGAAATCGGGCCCCGCCGCGGGGCCGGGGCGCGGCATCAGCCGGCGAACCGCGTCCAACGGGGCCAGCGCCTCGGGGCGGACCCCGGCGCCCTGGTCGATCCAGGCCATAGCGTCACGCTGCCACAGCGTGGCCGTCGGCTCGGCGGCGATGAAGTCGAATCGGCCGCGGGGGTCGAACGGGTGGCCGCTGTCGAGAAAAATCGACCAGGGACGGCGGGCGAAGGCGTCGAAGAGGGCCGCGCTATCTTGGCGGTAGGGCAGGGGGAGAGGCGGGCGGGGCATGCCGCGGGGCGGAAGAGATAGGTAGGAACGGCCGCCCGGGGGGGGCGGCCGAAGGCGTTAGTCGTCTTGTCCGTTTACGCGCTCGCGCAGCTCCTTGCCGGGCTTAAAGTGGGGCACATACTTGCCCGCGAGGGCCACGGTTTCCCCGGTCTTGGGATTGCGCCCCTGACGCGGCGGCCGATAATGCAGGGAGAAGCTGCCGAATCCCCGAATCTCGATCCGCTCGCCACTGGCGAGGGCCTCGCTCATCTGCTCGATGATGCACTTTACGGCCTCTTCCACATCGGCTTGGCGGAGGTGGTGTTGATTTTTCGTAATGACTTCGATCAGTTCGGATTTGGTCATTCGAATGATTCCCTGGCTCGAACCGGCCGCGCAGAAGAACCCGCGGGCCGAGCCGAAGCGTGCATGTCACGAACCTGGAGCCTGGCTCCAGCCTTTTTTTCGCGGGGCCTCGCGCCCGAGTGATCGGGCGCGGGGCGAGCCTGAGCGGCGGAACCGACGATTATTTGTTCTGCTCGTCCATCTGCTCTTTCAGCAGATCGCCCAGGGTGGTGGCGGCGCCCGGACCCTTGCCCGGGGCATAGCTCTGAATCGCCTGCTTCTCCTCTTCCACGTCCTTGGCCTTAATGGACAGGGAGATGGTGCGGTTCTTGCGATCCACGCCAATGAACTTGGCGTTCACCGCCGCGCCCTCTTTGAGCACGGAGCGGGCGTCCTCCACCCGGTCGCGCGACAGCTCGGAGGCGCGCAGGTAGCCTTCGATGCCCTCGTCGAGGGTGATCACGGCGCCCTTGGCGTCCACCTCTTTGACCACGCCGTCCACTACCGAGCCCTTAGGGTGGGCGCCGAGGTAGCTGGAGAAGGGGTCTTTATCGAGCTGCTTAATGCCCAGGGAGATGCGCTCCCGCTCGGGGTCCACGGACAGCACCACGGTCTCCACTTCCTGGCCCTTTTTGTAACCGCGCACGGCCTCTTCGCCAGGCAGGTCCCAGGAGATGTCGGACAGATGCACCAGGCCGTCGATACCGCCGTCGAGGCCGATGAAGATGCCGAAGTCGGTGATGGATTTGATCTTGCCGCTGACGTGGTCGTTCTTCTTGTTGTTCTCGGCGAAGTCTTCCCAGGGGTTGTTCTGGCACTGCTTCATGCCCAGGGAGATGCGGCGGCGCTCTTCGTCGATGTCCAGCACCACCACCTCGACATCCTGCCCCATGGCGACCACCTTGGAGGGGTGGATGTTCTTGTTGGTCCAGTCCATTTCGGACACATGCACCAGGCCTTCCACGCCCTCTTCGATTTCTACAAAGCAGCCGTAGTCGGCCAGGTTGGTGACCTTGCCGAAGATGCGGGTGTGCTCGGGGTAGCGGCGGGAGAGGTTGATCCAGGGGTCGTCGCCCATCTGCTTGAGGCCCAGCGACACGCGCTGTTTCTCGCGGTCGAACTTGAGCACCTTGACCGTGATTTCGTCGCCGATCTCCACCACCTCTGAGGGGTGCTTGACGCGCCGCCAGGCCATGTCGGTGATGTGCAGCAGGCCGTCTAGGCCGCCCAGATCGACGAAGGCCCCGTAGTCGGTAAGGTTTTTGACGATGCCCTTGACCTCCATGCCCTCTTCCAGGCTCTCCAGCAGCTTTTCGCGCTCGGCGCTGTATTCCTTTTCCACTACTGCGCGGCGCGACACCACCACGTTGTTGCGGCGGCGATCGAGCTTAATGACCTTGAACTCCAGGTCCTTGCCTTCCAGGTAGGCGGTGTCGCGCACCGGGCGCACGTCCACCAGCGAACCCGGCAAGAAGGCGCGCACCTCACCCAGCTCTACGGTGAAGCCGCCCTTGACCTTGCCGTTAATGCGGCCGGTGACGATTTCATCGGCCTCGAAAGCTTTTTCCAAGAACTGCCAAGCCTGATGGCGCTTGGCCTTTTCGCGCGACAGGCGGGTGGCGCCCCAGCCGTCTTCCACGGCGTCGAGGGCGACCTCGACCTGGTCGCCCACCTCCACCTCCATCTCGCCGCTGGAGTTGATGAATTGGTAGCGGGGGATGACGCCCTCGGATTTTAATCCGGCGTTGACGATCACGGTGTCGTCGGTAATGTCCATCACGGTGCCGATGACGATGGCGCCGGGGCGGAGTTGCGTATTGGCTACGCTTTCTTCGAACAGTTCTGCAAAGCTTTCGGTCATGAGAGTGGATATCCTGAGTTCAGGCCGCTATGTCGTCCGGGTATCCCGCGGGGGACGCCAGACGGTCAACTGGTTGCACATGTGCCCGCCGCAGCGGCGGCGGGCGCCTATTATTGGGCGATTTCTGTCAAATCCCATACTGCCTCTTGCTGGTCTTTTTGCCCGTCATCCGCGTTGCGTCAACCCCTGCACAGCCCGCTATGCGCGGGTTGACGCGCCTTGAATACGAACAAAAACCCGCCGGGAGCGGATTTTCGCGCCAGCCCCGAAGGGTGAGGCGCATGGATGCGTCGAACAAAAACCCGCCGCAATCCGGTATGAAACTTTCTAGCAATCGCCTTAAACATCAAGGCGGGGGAGGGCGCGGCGCACTTCGGCCAGCACCGTTTCCAGCACCTCTTCGATCGTCAAATCGGAAGACTCCACCTCCAGCGCAGCGACCGGCGCCTTCAGCGGAGCGACCGGACGATTCCGGTCCCGTTCGTCGCGTTCTCGCAGTTCTGCGACAAGGTCGGAGAATTTAACATCGAATCCTTTCTCCTTCAACTGTTTATGACGCCTTTGCGCGCGTTCCTCGGGGCTTGCGTCGAGAAATATTTTCACCGGCGCGTGCGGAAACACCACGCTGCCCATGTCGCGTCCGTCGGCCACCAGGCCCGGCGGGCGGGCGCAAGCGCGCTGCCACTCCAATAAGGCCGCCCGCACCGCGGGGATCGCCGCCACGCGCGAGGCCGCATTGCCGGCCTGCTCGGTGCGGATGGCCTGGGATACGTCGGCGCCGTCGAGCCACACCTTGCCGTCGCGAAAATCCGCGCGCATGCCGCGGGCGTAGTCGGCCAGCGCCGCCGCATCGGCGGGGTCCAGCCCCCGGCGCTCGGCGCCCAGGCCGGCTAGGCGGTACAGGGCCCCGCTATCGAGCACATGCCAGCCGAGACGTTGCGCCACCAGGGCCGCGATGGTGCCCTTGCCGGAGCCGCTGGGGCCGTCGATGGTGATCACTGGCGCGCGTGGGTTCATGCCGTGTCCCGGGTGCTGATGTTCAGGCCGGCCCGGGCCGCGAGGTCCGCAAAGCCGGGGAAAGAGGTGTCCACGTTGCGGCAATCGTCGATGCGAATGTCAGCCGCGGCGCGCAGCGCGGCCATGGCGAAGGCCATGGCGATGCGGTGGTCGCCGTGGCTGTCCACCCGGCCGCCGCCTAGGGGGCCGCCCCGGATGCGCAGGCCATCGGGCGTGGGGCGGGCGTCCGCGCCCAGGGCCTGAAGCCCGTCGGCCATGACTTGAATGCGGTCGCTCTCCTTTACGCGCAGCTCTTGCGCCCCGGTGAGCACGGTCTCGCCCTCGGCGCAGGCCGCGGCCACAAAGATGGCGGGGAATTCATCGATTGCTAGCGGCACCAGCGCCTCGGGGATGCGAATGCCCTTGAGCGGTGCGGACCGCACGCGCAGGTCCGCCACCGGCTCGCCGCCCGCAAAGCGCCGATTCAGCAGTTCGATGTCGGCCCCCATGGCGCGCAGGATGTGCAGCACGCCGTCACGGGTGGGGTTGATGCCCACATGCTCCAGCGTCAGGTCCGATCCGGGCGCGATGCTGGCGCCGACCAAGAAGAACGCGGCCGAGGAGATGTCCGCCGGCACCTCGATTTCGCACGCCTTCAGGTCGCCGCCGCCGCGCAGACAGACGCGCCCGGCGTCGCGTTGCACGGCGTAGCCAAAGCCTTCGAGCATGCGTTCGGTGTGATCGCGGGTCGCCGCCGGTTCGGTGATGCAGGTCTCGCCCATGGCGTACAGCCCGGCCAGCAACAGCGCGGATTTGACCTGGGCGCTGGCCACCGGCAGGGCATAGTCGATGCCCCGCAGCTGCGCGCCGGTATGGATATGCAGCGGGGCCGTGCCCTGCGCGTTGGTGTCGATGCGCGCCCCCATCTGCCGCAGCGGATCGGTGACCCGGCGCATGGGACGGGTGGAGAGGGAGCGATCGCCCATTAGGGTCGAGTCGAAGGTCTGGCCTGCGAGCAGGCCGCTCAAAAGCCGTATGGAGGTGCCCGAATTGCCCAAATTCAGCGCATGGACGGGCGGCAGCAGGCCGTGCAGGCCGACCCCGTGAATGGTCACGCGGCCGGCTTGCGGACCCTCGATTTCCACGCCCATGGCGCGGAAGGCATCGAGGGTGGCCAAGGCGTCCGCGCCCTCCAGGAAGCCGCTCACCCGGGTGATGCCCGTGGCCAGCGAGCCGAGCATAATGGCGCGGTGGGAAATGGACTTGTCGCCGGGCGTGCGCAAAAGGCCCTGCAAGCGCCCGCCGGGGCGGACCAAAAAACCGAGTTGGGATGGGGGGTTCACCCGCGGCCTCTCCGAAAGATGAAAAGCCGTTTAGGGTAGCTGGGCGGCGCGGGATTGTAAAACCCGAATTGCGTTTTTTCTTTGCGGCGCTCGCAGTAAACTGCGAATCTGAACGGGTGCGGGCTCGGCGGCGGTCGTCGAGTCCCGGTTTTTGAATCTGCGGATTGACGGGGGCAAAGGGCGTGGAGATTGGCGCCGGCATCTTTTCCGACCAGGCCCTGCTGTGGCTGGGCGGCTTGTATGGGCTGATGTTTGTGAATGCGTTGCGCCTGGCCCCCTGGCGCAGGCTCATGCACCTGGACCGGTTCAATGTCTTCCTCGGCGCCACAGTGGTGCTGATCGGGCTGTGGCACATGCGCGCCCAGGCCGGACCCGAGCTGGTGTTCCACCTGCTCGGCATGACCACCTTGACCCTGATGTTCGGCTGGTCGCTGGCGGTGCTGTCGGCGGCCCTGGCGCTGGTCGCGCTCACCCTCAATGGGCGCGCCGAGTGGGAGATGTTCGCGGTCAACTCCCTGCTGCTGGCCGTGGCCCCCGCCACCATTAGTCAATTCTCCCTGGTGCTGGTGCGCTCTTTGCTGCCCAAGAATTTCTTTATCTTCGTGCTCGGCAACGGCTTCCTCACCGCCGGCCTCACGGCGCTGGTGAGCGGTTTGCTGGCCGCGCTGTTGCTTAGCTCCGCCGAGGCCTTCACCTTCGCCGAGGTGCGGGCGGTGTATCTGCCGTTTCTGCCCCTGATCGCCCTGCCCGAGGCCTTCATCAACGGCTGGGCCATCACTGTGCTGGTGTGCTTTCGGCCTGAATGGGTGTATTCCTTTAGCGATGCGCTTTACCTCAAGGGCAAATGAACCCCGGCCCTCAGACAGCCCCTTAGTCGCCCGGGGTCTCCATGGGCAGGCGCACCCGCAATCGCGTTCCAGCGGCCTCCGAGGTGGTGAAGTCAATGTCGCCGCCGAGGGTGCGGGCCAGCAGCCGCGCGGCATAGGCGCCCAACTCGGCGCCGCCCTCCTTGGTGGTGGCGTAGGGCTCGAAGAGCCGGCCCCGGACCTGCTCCGGGATTACGCCGGGGTTATGCCCCTCGATCACGCAGCGCCCGCCTTCCTGGCGGTAATCCAGGGTCACCACCGCGCCGACGGGGTAGGCCTCGATGGCATTCGTGGTCAAATTCCCCAGCAGGTCTTGCACCAAATTCTTTTCGCTAAGGATGCAGGCCGGCTGCGCCGCTGACGGCGTCGCCAGGCGCACGTCCCTGATTTCCGCCAGGCGGGTCGCTTCTTCGCGAATCTGACGCAAGACTTCGGCCAAGTCCACGCGGTCCAAGACCGGTCTGTAGCGCCCCTCTTCCATGCGCACCAGGTCCGTCGAGCGAGCGATGCGCCTCGTTCCTCGGCGCAGCCTATTCCCGGCACGCGTCGATCGGCGCCGAAGGCCCTCTCTCGCTAAGACGCAAAGGGCGCTAAGGAAAAAATGTTTTCTTCTCTGCGCCCTCTGCGGTTCTCCGCGTGCTCTGCGTGCTCTGCGTGCTCTGCGTTCCGAGGGCGCCGGGGTTGTTTCCTATTCTTAGGCGCGGCTGTACTAGCTCGATTTTTCGTGTTTCGCCCCGGCTTTGGTTACACTAGTCGGTTTTATCGCTCGCGGACCCCTGGATGCTGTTCACCCCCGAAGATCTCGAAAGCGCGTTAGGCGTCGATCTATTGACGCAGGCCGAGGCGTTTCTGAAACAGCGGACGTTCCGCTCGGACGTGCGGCGCGACGGCGGGCTGGTCACTGCGCTCATTCAGTTGCCGACCGCGCCGTCGGCGTTGCGGGTCTATGTGCGCTGCGAGCCCTCGGCGGACGGCGCGATCGCGGTGACGGGGGAATGCACCTGTCGCCAGCGCACCGGCTGCGTGCATATCGCGGCGGCGCTGTTGCGGGCCCTGGGGCAAGAGGCCGAGGAGGCTGCCGCGCCGCCTGCGGCCGCCCAGTCCGCCGCAGGCGCCCCGCAGGCGACGGAGCGCCGCCTGCTGTATTTGATCCATTTCGGCGCCGACTTTACGGATCGCCCCCAGGTGCGCCTGATGACCGGTCGCCCCGCGGCCGTGGGTTATGACGATTTGCGCGATTATGTGCCGCGCCGTTTCGGCAGCGCGCCGCCGCCGTCCTTTTTGAACCCGGCGGACGTGAAGCTGGTGGAGCGTCTCGCCGGGCTTGAGTTGTTGAGCTGGATTGAGCGCTATCCCTTGCGCGGTTCCAAGGGGGCGGGGCTGTTGCGGGACATGCTGAAGACCGGGCGCGCCTTTCTCAACCACGCGCAGGCGCCCCTGGCCCTCGGCGCCCGGCGCGCGGCGCGTTTTTGTTGGCAGGTGGAGGCCGATGGCTGGCAGTTTCCGCGCTGGGTCATCGAACCCGAGGCCGAGCTGCTCAGCTTCGACCGTCGAACCTGGTATCTGGACCGGGCGCGCGGGGAGTGCGGGCCGCTGAAATCCGACCTGCCCGGCGAGCTGGCCGGTTGGCTGAAGTTGCAGGAGGGGGTGGCGCCGGACGAGGTGGCGGCCTTCGAAGAGGAGTTGGAAGAGCGCTTCCCCGACCAGCCGTTGCCCCGTTTGCGCCGTTTCGAGGTGCAGGCGGTGCGCGAGGAGGAGCCGCGCCCGCAACTGCTGCTGTTCACCCATTACCCGGAGGCGGGCGGGGCCTACCGCAACCTGGCTCGCCTGGCCTTTGCCTATGGTTCCCACCTGCTGCTCGGTCCCTACGAGGATACGCGGCTCGACGGCGACCGGGTGTATGTCATCGAGCGCGATTCAGGCCTGGAGGACGACGCCCGCGAGCAATTGGCCGAGTACGGGCTGCGGCCGTTGTTGGATTGGGAGGGCGAGGAGGCGGTGTTTTGGAGCCCCGATGAGGCGTTTTGGTATGAGCTGCAGGCCAGCGCTCGGGTGGCCTTGGAGCGCGCCGGGTGGCGGCTGGAGGTGGACCCCGGCTTCCGGGCCCGGCTGTACCCCGCCGGCGGGTTGGGGGCGCGCTATCGGCGTCGCCGGGGCAAGGATTGGTTCGATTTCGGCCTGACCCTGGAGGTGGACGGTGGGGCGGTGAATCTGCTGCCGCTGCTGCTGGATTTCCTGCGCGACGAGCCCGACGCCTTCGGCCCCGCGGCCCTGCGCCGCCGCGCCGACGACGACCAGCTGCTGCTGACGCTGGATGACGGGCGCCGGGTGGCGCTGCCGTTCGGGCGCATGCGCGGCATTCTTGATGTGCTGTACGAATACTATCAGGGCGGCGCCCGCGAGGCGCAGGACGGCTTGGCCTTGGACCGCTTTCGCGGCCTGCGCCTGGCCGAGCTGGCCGCCGACCCCGATACCCCGATCCGCTGGGAGGGCACGCTCGCCCCGCTGGAGATGGTGGAGCGCCTGCGGTGCGTGGATAGGATCCCGCCGGCCACCCCCCCGGCCAGCTTTCGCGCCGAGCTGCGGCCGTATCAAAAGGAGGGCCTGGCGTGGTTGCAGTTTCTACGCGAATATGACCTCGGCGGCGTATTGGCCGACGATATGGGCCTGGGCAAGACGGTGCAGGCGCTGGCTCACCTGGCCCTGGAAAAGGCCGCCGGGCGGGCCGGCCAGCCCACTCTGGTGATCGCGCCCACCAGCCTGGTGAGCAACTGGCGGCGTGAGGCCGAGCAGTTCGCGCCCGAACTCAAGGTGCTGGTGCTGCACGGCGCCGGGCGCAAGGCGCTGTTTCGCGAGATTCCGCGGCACGACCTCGTGATTACCACCTACCCGCTGCTGATGCGCGACGAAGAGGTGCTGGCCTCCCACGAGTATCACCTGCTGATCCTCGACGAGGCGCATGTGATTAAAAACCCCAAGTCCAAGGCCAGTCGCGCCGTGCGCGAACTCTCGGCCCGGCACCGCCTCTGCCTCACTGGCACCCCGCTGGAGAACCACCTGGGCGAGCTGTGGTCGCTGTTCGATTTCCTGTTGCCCGGTTTTCTCGGCAACCAGCGCCAATTCCGCAGGCTGTTCCGCAACCCGATCGAAAAGGACGGCGACGACCGCCGCCGGCAGCGCCTCGCGCGCCGCGTGCGCCCCTTTCTGCTGCGCCGCACCAAGGAAAAGGTGCTGCAGGAACTGCCGCCCAAGACCGAAATGATCCGCAGCGTGCAACTGCACGGCCAACAGCGCGACCTCTATGAGACCATTCGCACCTCGGTGCACCTGCGGGTGCGCGAAGAGATCGAGGCCAAGGGCGTGGGCGCCAGCAGCATCGTAATCCTCGACGCACTGCTTAAGCTGCGCCAAGTCTGCTGCGATCCGCGCCTGGTGAAGCTCGAACAGGCGCACAAGGTCAGCCAGTCGGCCAAGCTGAACATGCTAATGGACCTGTTGCCCGAGATGATCGACGAGGGCCGGCGGGTGCTGCTGTTTTCCCAGTTCACTGAAATGCTGGCGCTGATCGAGACCCAAGTGCAAAGGCGCAACATCCCCTATGCCAAACTCACCGGCCATACCCGCGACCGCGAAGGGCAGGTGGACCGCTTCCAAAACGGCGCGGCCCCGCTGTTCCTGATCAGCCTCAAGGCCGGCGGCATGGGGCTCAACCTCACCGCCGCCGACACCGTGATCCACTACGACCCCTGGTGGAACCCCGCAGTGGAGCGCCAAGCCACCGACCGCGCCCACCGCATTGGCCAGGACAAGCCGGTGTTCGTGTACAAAATGCTCACCGAGGGCACGGTGGAGGAAAAAATCGCCGAACTCCAGCGCAGCAAGCAGGACCTGGCCGACGGCATCCTCGACGAGGCCGCCGAAAGCGGCCCGCGCTGGCGCGACGAAGAAATCGAAGAGCTGTTCGCACCGCTGGAGGATTGAGGGTTTTCGCCGCCATCGGGGGCCTTTGCCCATTCGTGGTTAGTGGTTGGTTGTTAGTGGTCAGTGGTCAGTGGTCAGTGGTTGGTGCTTAGGCGAATGAAGCCCCCAAGCCCAACCGCCAAAGGCCCAAATCCGGCTATCTGCGTCCATCCGTGTTTATCTGTGGTTCAAATGGGTGGTTAGTCGCCTGTGGTCTGCGGGGGATGGGCAAAGGCGCGCCCCCGGCCATTGGCTTTGGGTGGCCGTTGGCGATGAAAACAATCCAACCTTGCGGGCCTTGCGCCTTCTTTACGCCCTTTGCGTTCTGGTTTTTCCGATGAATTTGAAAACGACCCCGCTACGCTTCGATCCCGCGATTCAACAGCAGGTGGACCGCCTGCTGTTGGAGCAAAACGGCTATGCGCCTTTGGACTGGCTGTTGGCCGAGTCGCGGCTGTTCTACGAGGACTACGAGGCCTGGCGCAACGGCGAGCTGCCGCTTCTCGACGCCGCACTGTTCGGCGACCCGGAGCGGATTCAGGCGCAATTGAGCGCGGCCGGAGACTACGCAGCGGCCCTGGGTTTGGCCCCGGAGACGCAGGTGTTCCAACCTTGGCGCGGCGAGGGGCCGCCGTTGCGCTTCAGCGCCGACGAGACCTTGGACCGGCTGTTGCGGACGCGCTATCTGCGGGCCGACCACCAGGCCCAAATGGACCTCTTTATGGACAACGCCAGCTCGGTATTGGCCGCCGAGGTCACCGGGGCACTGCTTGCGGGGCGGCCGCAGGCGGCCGCGGAGGCCTTAACCAAACTCACCCGAGCCGATGCTGGGCATCCGCAACTCGGGGCCTTCGAGCGCCTGCTGGCCGCGCGGCGCGAGCTGGAGGCCGGTCCCTGGGAGGCCGAGGCCCTGTTGGCGCGCCTGGAAGACGAACTGGCGCCCTTGGCCCAACAGCACCTTGACGGCGGCCGCGACTATTTGATCCCCTTTTGGCGGCGGCTGACCCAAGCGCTCGGGGCTCGGCCCTTTGATTCGCAGCGCCCGCGACTCCACGCCAGCTACAGTGCCGGACAGGCCGCGGCTTGGCGAGAGGTGCTGGATGCCGTCAGCGCAGCGCCCGCTTGGACGCGCCAGCCGGAACTCCTGTTGCGCGCTGGCCACGCCGCGATGCGCCTGCGGCGCGAGCCGGAGTTCCTGCTGCACTGGTTTCGCCTCTGTTGGCTCGACGCGCCCGCCGCGGAGCGCCTGGCGGGCCTGGCCCCGGGGGAATGGCTGAGGCTGTGGCAGGCCTTCCTTGAGCTGGACGCCGAACCGCCGGTAAGCGACTTCCCGGCCTGGCTGTTGATCCGTAAGCCGGCCCTCGCCCGCGGCCTGTCGGCTGTGCTCCCGCCGGGCGCCGACCCGAAGCCGGACCCGAAGCCGGACCCAGAGCCGGCGCCCTGGCCGGAAAGCTTCGGCCTCTGCCTGCGCTTGAGCCGGGGCGGTTTCTCCTGCGATCAAGAGCTGCTGGCCACCCGTCGCCGACTGCGCGACCAGGCCCCCTGGCTATTCGAACAATACATGCAGGCGCGCCAGGGCGACTGAACCTCCAGGCGCCGCCACGCCCCGGCGGGACGAGGAAGCCCCACGGAGTGCGCGCCTTGGCGCCTGTGCTGGAACCTGAGGGCGAGGAAAAAAACCGCTAACTACCAAGGGGACCGATTCGTGCCGCGGAAAAGCAGCCAGTTAATATGCCAGGGGCCGGGGTTTGATTATAGCCTGCGCTACAGCGCCCGCCGGCGCACCATTGGCATTAGCGTGTCGATCGAAGGGGTGCAGGTGGCGGCGCCAGCGGGGGTGTCCGAGGCGGTGATCCTGCAATTCGTGGCGCAAAAACAGGACTGGGTGCAGCGCAAACTGGCGCTGTTTCAGCAGCGGGCGCAAGAGATCCCGGCGCCCCGCTATCGCCAGGGCGAGCGCCTGCCGCTGTTGGGCGAGGCGCTGGCGCTGGAGCTGGCGCCGGGCCTCAAGGGCGGGGTGCAGCGCCAAGGCGGGCGGCTATTGGTCCCGACGGACCCCCGCTGGTCTGAGTCCCAACGCCAGCCCGCGCTGCAACGGCGCATTCACCAATGGTATCGCGAGCAGGCGCGCGAACACTTCACCGCCGCCAGCCAAGGCCTGGCGAACCGCATGGGCCTGGGCTTCACCGAGGTGCGGGTGCGGCGCACCAAAAGCCAATGGGGCCATTGCACCGGCAAGGGCGTGTTGCAATACAACTGGCTGCTATTGGCCGCGCCGCGCGCGGTGGTCGATTATGTGGTCGCGCATGAGGTGTGCCACCTGGCCCAGCCGAACCACTCGCCAGCCTTTTGGCGCCTGGTGGAGTCGGCCTGCCCCGCGTATCGCGCCCACCGCCGATGGCTCAAGGAAAACGGCCATCGGCTGGTGGTTTGAGGCCGCGAAGCGGCCGCTGCAACGCGGGGTGTCGAGCCTCCGGGCGCGTTTCGGACCGCAAAGCGCGCGGAGGGGGTTTGGTTAAAAACTGGGGCGCCCATGGGCGGTTGGTTGCATGAAGGGTTCCTTCCCCGGTGCGGGGCGGGACCGCATCATGGTCTAGCCGGGTCCCGCAAGGCGCGTCAGCTTCCGCCTTTAGCGAAGTGGGTATTCGCGCCTATTCGCGCCTATTCGCGTCCATTCGCGGTTCAATGGCCCGCTTCGCCTCGGTCCCGCACGAGCCCGGGCGATGCGCCCGTTCTTCGGCACACCCTATTCCTGGCAGAAGTCGATCGGCGCCGAAGGCCCGCTCTCGCCAAGACGCAAAGGGCGCTAAGAAAAAACCTTTTCTTCTCTGCGCCCTCTGCGTCCCCAAGAGCCGGGCGTTAACGCCCGCGAAGCTCGTCCGCCACGTCGTCGTAGGAGGCGGCCGGGTCGTTGATCCCCAACTGGCGGAGCTTGTAGCGGCGGTATTCTCGCGCCGTCCAGGCTTGGCGCTCGGCCGCTGTGGGGGCGCCCGCTCCGGTCTGCGTCCGCCGCTCCAATTCCTTCTGCCAGCGCTGTTCGACCTTGCGATCCCAGCGCTCGCGTTGTTGGCGGTTCATTTGTTGGCGCTCGCGTTCCATTTCCGCCAGCCACTTCTGGCGCTCGTCGGCGGGCTCTTGGCGCTCGTCCTCGGCCGCATCGTCCGCCACTTCTCCCCAGTAGGCGTCCGCTTTGCGCCCGTAATCTTCCTGATCTGTGCGGTCTTCGCGTTCCGCCTCCTGTTGCGCCTTGCGCGCTTCGCGGGCGTGCTCTTGTTCCGCCTTGCGGTCCTCGCGCGCCTGTTCCTGCTGGGATTTGCGGTCCTCTCGGGTTTCCTCCTGCTCTTCTTTGCTGTGTTCACGTTCGCGTTCGATGGACCTTTTGTATTGCTCCCAGGCGTCGTCTTTGGCGTCGTCCGCGTGGCTATAGGGGGCGAGCAGCAGGAGGCCGAGGCCGGCGGCGAGGGCGAAAGGGGTTGGTTTCATAGTCGGCTCTCTTGTTTTGGGGGGATGGTCTTGGGAGTGTAGACCGAAGGTCGGCCGACCGCCAATAGGGCGTGTGCATTTGTGGCGTGTTTCCGTTGGTTGAGCGCCGACGCGCCAGGTCTATCCGGGGGCTGGGGCCGGCGGGCTGACGCCTTGCCGTGGCCCGGGGGTCAGAGGCGCGTTGCGGCGAAGGTGTCGCAGGCCTCCAGCGCGCCCTTGTCGTAGCCGGCCTTGAACCAACGCACGCGTTGCTCGGAGGCCCCGTGGGTGAAGGATTCCGGGGTCACATAACCGTGCGCCTGCATCTGTAACCTGGTCATCGCCGATGGCGCTGGCGGCGGCCAGGCCTTCGGCTATATCGCCCTGTTCCAGCAGATGGCGCGAGGGCCTTGGTCACCCTTCCGGCCAATACCCTGTAATGGGTGCGTTATATGGGTCGCTTTAGCCTGTAAAATCGAGCGCTTACGTCAGATCGTTCGTCGTG
>JAABTK010000020.1 GCA_011389885.1 Gammaproteobacteria bacterium
GGATGCGCCGAGCTTTGCGAGGCGCATCGGCTCCGGCGGGTTGTGATGCGCCTCGTTGCACTCGGCACATCCTATGCGGAGCGTTCGTCTTCATAGGATGCGCCGAGCTTTGCGAGGCGCATCGGCTCCGGCGGGTTGTGATGCGCCTCGTTGCACTCGGCACATCCTATGCGGAGCGTTCGTCTTCATAGGATACGCCGAAACTTGAAGACGGGCCGATGGGGGCGACGGGGGCGGTATGGCCGTGTTTACGCCGCATTGAGCCGTTCGGCATGCGCCTTGCTTGGCTAAATACCGGGGGTTATTCACGCCCTTTGGGTGATTTTTAGATGCAAAAAGGGTGTGATTGGCCACAGTGTGACCGGGGTCACTTGACCAACTCGGCGGGGCCTCGGATACTCCTTCCTATCGCCCCTTGCCTGAGCGGCGAGGGCGGCTCATTTATCCACAACAAGAGGCCAAGGTATGAACTCTGCTCTTCGGATGGCGACTGCGGTGTTGTGCGCGTCCTTCACCCTCTCCGCCTGGTCCGCCGAACTGACGATCGGCGCGGCCAGCCTGGTGGGGGAATACACCAACAGTATCGTGCCCGCGCTGGACAGGAAGCTTCAGTCGCATGGCTACAGTGCAAGGGCCAAAATCTCTCAAGGGAGCCAACAGAACGTGGAGGAGGTGGCCGCGGGCGAACTCACGGTGGCGCTGTCGCAATGGGACGTGGCGGCCCTGGCGATGGAGGCGGGCGCGGCGGACAAGCTGACCCTGATCGGCAAAATCGCCCCCGAGGCCTTGCTGTGCGCGGTGAACACCGAGGGCCGGGCGCGCTCGCTGCACGACTTCACCGATTCGCGAGAAACCCCCCTCAAGGTCTCGGTGGGCGGCGAGAAGAGCGGCACCGCCAAGACCTTCGCCTATCTGCAAAGGCTCGACCCGCGGTTGCAGGGCGTGGAGTTGGTCTACGAACAAGACGTCGCCGCCGAGCTGCACCGCCTGACATCCAAGGCCCGGGACGCGGTCTGTTTCGTGATGATGCCCAACCCCGATAACCCCCTGCTAAGGCTGGTGCATGAGGCGGATAACCTGGAGTTCATCGACTTCGTTAACGAAAGGTTGGCCAATGCCAAGATCGGCGGCGAGTCGGTGTACGATGTCATCGAGGCGCCGGTGAGCCCGGGCGTTTGGGGCATCGGGGCCAAGACCGTGACCACCCTGGTGACCTGGGTGGGCCTGATTGTGAACAAAGAACAAGCCGACCTGCGGCTCACGGTGTTGCTCAAGACCATCGCCAGCGAGCCGGACCTGCTGCCGCCGAACTCCGCCGCCGGCAAGGCCTTGGTGTTGTATGATCAGTACAAGGCGAAGGCTGGCGAGACGGCGCGGGATTTGACCGAAAAAGCGAAGGGCGTGATGGGCGCCAACTAGTACAGCCGCGGCTAAGTGCCGGAAACAACCCGGACGCGCTCGGAACGCAGAGCCCGCGAAGAACCGCGGGGCGCGCAGAGAGGTATTGCGATGAGGTATTGCGATTTCATGCTTGTTCCCAAGGACCTTGGGGACCAACGGAACACGGGGGCGATCAAGCAAAACCTCCTTCGCGCCCTCTGCGCTCCTAAGTCTGGTGTTGTTTGCGTTATTTGCGCCTAGGCGTGCTCGTCATACGGAGGCGACCGCGGGGAAAAAAATCCGCAATCTTGCTGTGATGTACTATATTTCAGCAGGGCGTGGCGCGTTTCGCACGCCCGGTCCGGGCGCCGGGCCGCGGCTTTAAGAAGCAGAAAAAAGCAGACCAAGACCTTCAACAACCCTGACGATCATCGAAAACGGAGAATAAATCATGAGAACAATGGGCAGACTCTTCCGCTCGACGGCCTGCGCCGTATTCGGGCTGGCGGTGCTGATGCTGGCCGCCTCGCCGGTGCAGGCGGCGCGCGCCTTTTCCGACCTGGTGGGCCAGGTGTCCGTGGGGCCGGTACAGGAAGGCGGCGCCTTGCAGGCCCCCTACCTGACCTGGGGCGGCGACGTGGCCACCTTTATGGCCAACGGCGGGCTCGAAACCAAGCCCGATTCCATCTACGGCAAACTGGGCCTCCAGGTGAACCTGGTCTCCGGCGACGACTTCGCGGCCCAGGTGCAGCGCTATCTGAAGGGCGAATCGCCCTTCCTGCGCGGCACCGTGCGCATGATCGGCATGGCCTCCGAGGTGCTGTCCCAAGACCCGCGCACCGCGCCGGTGATGTTCCTGCAACTCACCTGGTCCGCCGGCGACCACCTGGTGTCGCGGGGCGAGATCAAGACCCTGGGCGACCTCGAAGGCAAGAAGATCGTGCTGCAACGGGGCGGGCCCCATGTGGGCATGTTGGATGACGTGCTGCAAGCGGCGCGCCTGTCCTGGAATAACGTGGACGTGGTGTGGGTGGACGACCTCACCGGACCCGGCGGGGCCGCCGCGCGCTTTCGCGACGATCCCAGCGTGGACGCCTGCCTGGTGATCTCCCCCGATATGTTCGCCCTCACCGGCGGCCTGAACGACCGCGGAACCGGCCAGGACGGCACCGTGAAAGACGCCCGGGTGCTGGTCTCCACGGCCCAAATGAGCCGCTCCATCGCCGACGTCTATGCGGTGCGCAAGGACTACTTCGAGGCCAACCGGGACCAGGTGGAACGCTTCGCCTCGGGCTACCTGAAGGCCAGTGAAGAATTGGTGGCGCTGAAGAAGGCGTTCGAGAAGGGCGGTAGCGCCGAATATCGCAAGGTGCTGCAAATGGCCCAGGACATTTTCGGTAAAGACGTGCTGCCGACCCTGGAAGAGGACGCCCACGGCCTGATCGCCGATGCCTCCTTCGTGGGACTGCCGGGCAATGTCAGCTTCTTTACCGATGCGGGCAACCTCTCGGGCTTCGGGCCCAAGACCGAGGCCGCGCTGAAGCTGGCCGAAGAGCGGGGTTTCGCCGACTCGGCGGGCAAGATCGCCAACGCCGGGCTGGATTACGCGAAGGTGGCCTCCCTCGGATCCATCCAGGCCCCGGCGCAGACCGCCGCACCCGCGGCCAAGTTCGCCGAAATGAGCCCCTCGGACCTGTTTCCGGATGATCCCGTGCAGCGCGAGGCCGCCGAAGAAAACATCATCCTGACCTTCACCGTGAACTTCGAGCCGAATCAATCCGAGTTCAGCGCCGCGCAGTATGGCGACGACTTCCAACGCGCGGTGGAGGCGGCCTCCACCTTCGGCAATGCGGTGATCGCCATCGGCGGCCATGCGGACCCCACCTTGATGCTCCGCTATGTGGTCGAAGCCGGCATGACCAAGGGGATCTTGACTCGCAGCGGCGCCAGCGGCGATTACCAATACGCCCTCAACGGCGAGCCCTTCGACCTGGCGGACCCCGACGCGGTGCATCAGGCGGTAAAGGCCGGAACCTTCAGCGGCGGGGTGCAGAATGATCCCATGCGCACCCTCCGAGCCCTGGAGCAATTGTCCCAAGACCGGGCGCAGGCGGTGAAAACGGCCATCGTGGATTATGCCAGTGGCAAGGGCTATCGCCTGGAAAACTCCCAAATCCAGCCGGCGGGGGTCGGCGCGCGCGAGCCGGAGGTGGCCAAGCCGAGCACCCAACAGGAGGCGCGCCAGAACATGCGCGTGGAGTTTCGCCTGATGAAGGTGCCGGTGGAAGCCATCAATGCGGGTGACTTCGACTTCTGACCCAAAACGGCCAAGGGGCGGCCTGCAAGGCGCCGCCCCGCGACCGGGGTGTCAAACGGCAGTTTGAACGTGCCGGGCCAGACTGGTGTTTAACATTCCAGGCCTTCTTTGGCAGATGTCCCATTCGGGGGGCGGGCGCGATCCGCGCCCCCCGGCTCAACCCCGCCTGGGTATGCAAACCGACGCGATCCGCGTCCCCCGGGTTCAACCCCAACTGGGTATGCAAAAATGAAAAGATTCCTGCTAATTTCGCTCCTGGCCCTACTGGCCGGCAACCTGTCCGCCGCCGAGCAGTTTCGCGTGGCCTGGTCCCACTACACCGGCTGGGAGCCCTGGGACTACGCCGAGCAGAGCGGCATTTTGAGGAAATGGGCCGATCAGGAAGGCATCGAAATCGAGCTGACCCTGGTCAACGACTACATTGAATCCATCAACCTCTACACCGCGGGCGAGTTCGACGCCTGCACCATGACCAACATGGACGCCCTCACCATCCCCGCGGCGGGCGGCATCGACAGCACGGCCTTAATCGTCGGCGACTTCTCCAACGGCAATGACGGTATCGTGATCAAGAACGGCGACTCGGTGAAGGATCTCAAGGGCCGCACCATCAATTTGGTGGAACTCTCGGTGTCCCACTACATGCTGGCGCGGGCGCTGGAAATGAACGGCCTGTCCGAGCGTGATCTCAAGCCCCTGAACACCAGCGACGCCGACATCGCGGCCCTGTTCGCCTCCGACCCGAACGGGGCCGTGGCCACCTGGAACCCGCCGCTGCAACAGGTCAAGAAGGCGCCGGGGGCCAAGCTGGTGTTCGATTCCTCGCAAATCCCCGGCGAAATCATCGACCTGCTGGTGGTGCGCAGCGACGCCCCGGACACCCTGAAGCGGGCTCTAGCGGGGGCCTGGTACGAGGTGATGGACGTGATGTCCGGCGACCACGCCGAGGCCCGGCAGGCCATCGCCATGATGGCCGAGACCGCCGGGGCCGGCGAGGCGGAATTCCGGGATCAGCTCAAGACCACCGCCATGTTCTACGACGCCGACGAGGCCGCCGAATTCGCCCGCGGCGACCAGCTCAAGGAGACCATGGAGCATGTGCGCCAGTTCTCCTTCGACAAGGGCCTGTTCGGCGCTGGCGCCGACTCGCCGGACTATGTGGGCATCGCCTTCCCCGACGGCTCGGTGATCGGTGACGAAAGCAATGTGAAGCTGCGCTTCAATGCCGACTTCATGGAGGCCGCCGCCGAATGAGCCCGCAGGTCCCGCGCCTGTGGGGGATCCACGCCCGCCCCGGCAACGGGGCGTTGCGCTGGTTCCTAGTGGCGCTCCCCTTCTTGCTGTGCATCGGGCTCTACCTGGTGTTCTCCGACATCCGCCACCAGGAGAACCCCAGCGACAAGATCCTGCCCACCTTCAGCCAAATGGCCGATGCGGTGGACCGCATGGCCTTTACCGAAGACCGCCGCAGCGGCGACTATCTGATGTGGGTCGATACCCTGGCGAGCCTGCAACGGCTGCTGTTGGGGGCCGGTCTGGCGGCGGTGCTGGGGCTGTTGCTGGGGCTCAACATGGGGCTCTTCCCGGCCCTGCGTTCCGGCCTGGCGCCCTTCATCACCTTCGTCGCCATGATCCCGCCGCTGGCCATCCTGCCGATCCTGTTCATCGCCCTGGGGGTGGATGAGGTGGCCAAGACGGCCTTGATCTTTCTCGGCACCTTCCCGATGATTACCCGCGACATCTACCTGGCCACCCTCAAGCTGCCCCGGGAGCAGATCGCCAAGGCCCTGACCCTGGGGGCCAGCCAACTGGACATCGTCTACCGCCTGGCCCTGCCGCAGGTGCTGCCGCGGCTGATTGATACGGTGCGCCTGGCCCTGGGCGCGGCCTGGCTGTTCCTCATCGCGGCCGAGGCCATCGCCGCCACCGAGGGCCTGGGCTACCGCATCTTTCTGGTGCGGCGGTATCTCGCCATGGACGTGATTCTGCCCTATGTGCTGTGGATCACCCTGCTTGGATTCGCCATGGATTGGATGTTGCGCGCCTTGCTGCGCTGGAAATTCAAATGGTACCTGGAGGTAAAGGATTGAGCGCGAACGACACCCCCCTATTGCAGATCATCGATGTGGATAAGGCCTACGATGATAAGGTGATCCTGGATAACGTGGACCTTAATGTGCGCGCCGGCGAACTCTGCACCCTGGTGGGCCCCAGCGGCTCCGGCAAGTCCACCCTGCTGCGCCTGGTGCTGGGGCAAGAGTTCCCCAGCGCGGGCCGGCTGTTGCTCGACGGCCAGCCCTTGGGCTTCCCCGACCCCAATCGCGGCATCGTGTTCCAGCGCTACTCCCTGTTCCCGCACCAGACCGTGCTGCAGAACGTGACGCTCGGGCTCAAGCTCAAGGCCGGCCTGCGCGAGGGCTGGCGGCGCAAGGCCGAATTCCGCAAGGAGGCCCTGCACTACCTGGAGCGGGTGCGCCTCGCCGCCCACGGCGACAAGTATCCGCATGAGCTATCCGGCGGCATGCAGCAGCGGGTGGCCATCGCCCAATCCCTGATCATGAAGCCGCGCATCCTGCTAATGGACGAGCCCTTCGGGGCCTTGGACCCGGACACCCGAGAGGAGATGCAGGTGTTTCTGCTGGAGCTGTGGGACGAGGTGCGCATGACCGTGTTCTTCGTCACCCACGACCTGGAAGAGGCCATCTACCTCGGCACCCGCATTTTGGTGTTATCCCAATACTACACCGATGACCGCGGCGAGCATGTCCGCCGCGGGGCCCGCATCGTGGCCGACTATCAACTCCCGCGGGTGGCCGCCTCCACCGAGGTGAAGAAATCCCCCGAGTTCGGAGAGCTAATTCGGCAGGTGCGCCAGGAAGGCTTCAGCCCGGACTACTTGCAGCACGTCCGCGAATTCAATCTCCACCACCCCGACGCCTATCAGACCCTCACCGACGCCGAGCACCAGGCGCCGCCCGCGAGCGGGTCTATCAGCTAAGGCGATTGGCGGTCATGGTTAGGCCAAGATTCGCGCCCGGCTCGGGTTCTTCAACAAGATAACGCAGAGGGTTTTGTTTTGAGCATATATCAGCACCGCAAGCCTCGGTTGGCTTTAGCGTTAATCGGCTGTTTGGTCACACCCCTGGCGGCGGGCGAGGATGCCTTTTTCAGCACCGCGCATTTTCTTGGCTCCGGGAATTGCACCCTGTGCCATGACAACCTGCGAGACGCCGCCGGCGACGACGTTTCCATCGTGCGCGACTGGGGCGGGTCGATGATGGCCAACGCAGCCAAGGACCCCTTTTGGAAGGCGAAGGTGGCCGCCGAGTTGGCGCGCAACCCGCACCTGGCCCCGGTGATTAACGACAAATGCACCCAATGCCATGCGCCCATGGCCAACTACGAAATCGTGCGAAACCAAGGCGCGGAGATCGAACTCCTGGGACCCAATGGCATCCTGGATCCGAGCAGTCCGTGGCACCCTGCGGCGTCGGACGGCGTAAGCTGCACCCTGTGCCACCAAATCGAAGACAGCCCGACGCTAGGGACCCTGGCGGGGTTTTCGGGCCATTACGAAATCAATCCGAACCGCACGCTCTACGGGCCTTTCCAGGACATCTTCCCCCAGCCCATGATTATTCAAACCGGCTATACGCCCGCCTTTGGCCCCCAAATCTCCGATTCCGCCCTGTGCGCCACCTGTCACAACCTAAAGACCCCCTTCGTGGACGAGGCGGGCAATATCCTGAGCGACACCCCGGAGGCGGAATTCCCCGAGCAAATGCCCTACACGGAATGGGAGCATTCGGTGTTCGCCGACGACGGCGCGAGCCCCGCGAGCTGTCAGAGTTGCCACCTGCCCGCCGCCACGGCCGCGGTCTCCAACCGCCCCATGTGGCTGGACCCGAAAGCGGGTTTCGCCAAGCATCACTTCGCCGGCGCCAACACGGTGATGCTGACCCTGTTGCGCGATCATGCCGCCAAACTCGGGGTGGCGGCGGCCCCCGGCGACCTGGATCTCGGGATCCAGCGCGCCCGCGCGATGCTGCAAGGCGCGGCCCGGCTGGAGATCCTCTCCGCCGAGGTCGCCGATGGCGCACTTGAGGCCCGGTTGCGGATCACCAACGAGTCCGGCCACAAGGCGCCGACCTCCTATCCCTCGCGCCGGATTTGGCTGCATTTCAAGGTCACCGACCCCGCGGGCCAGGTGCTGTTCGAGTCCGGGCGGCCGAATGCGGACGGCTCCATCACCGGGGCCGATAACGACCTCGACCGCGCCGCGGTGGAGCCCCATTACCCGCTCATCACCAGCCCCGATCAGGTGCAGATCTATGAAACGATTATGGGCGATTCGGACGGCGACACCACCTTCACCCTGCTGCGTGCGGCCCAATACCTAAAGGACAACCGGCTGACCCCCAAGGGCTTCGATAAGCGCCAGGTCCCGGCCGACGTAGCGGTCCACGGCCAGGCCTACGACGACCCCGATTTCAATTTGGGCCGCGACGAAATCACCTACCGGGTTCCGGTGAGCGGGACGGAAGCGTTGACCATCACCGCCGATCTGCTGTATCAGCCATTGGCCCATGGTTTCGTGCAAGACCTTTACCTCGATCAACACCTGCCCGAGGTCGATGCCTTTAAGACCCTGTACCAGGGCCAACAGCTCAAGCACGAGCCCCTGGCCTCGGACCAGCTCGTGGTCAGCGGCGCGGGGGCCGAACCCGAGGCGCTTCCGAGCTTGTCCTTGAGCGCCGATCCAGAGCGGCTACAGCGGGGCGAACGGGTGACCATCCGCTGGTCGTCCGCCCGCGCCGACCGCTGTCAGGTCTCAGGTGATCGCAACGCGGCCATTGCGCTAAACGGCACGGCCTCCGCCCGGCTAAGCACCCCCGTCAGCCTCATCGTCACTTGCAGTTCGGCCGCCGGATCGACGACCGAGTCTTTGGTCTACGCGGCGGCGCAACGGCGATGGCTGGAGCTTCAGTAACCCCGCTTGGATTCCACCGGGGCGCCTTGAATCATTGAGTCGATTGGCCTGTATCGAGAAAAGACGCTATCCCCCGGGCCGGGAAGACCCCCTCAGCAATTATAGCGGCACACGTTCATGCTCAGGTACCGCTCGTAGGCCGTGCCCTGTTGCAGCCACTGGTGCAGGCGCGTCGCGAGGGCCGCGCCCTCCAGGGGTCTCTCCAGTTCGCAAAACACCCCGTAGCGGTGGCGGGGGCTGGAGGCGGGCTCGGCCACAACCTCCCCGCCGTCCACGAACAAGGTGCGCTGGGGCAGGGCGCCTTGCGGGGCGGCGAAGGCGGCCGCGCCCTGTTGCTCGATCAGCCGCTCCACTTGGCGGTTAAAACCGCTTCGGGTCAAGGGATGGGTGCGGTAGTAATCGGCCAACAAGCGGCCCGCATCGCTCAGGGATTGGCGTTTCAACTCCTCGGCGCTTAGGGTGTTCGGGTCCGGCGGCGGGATGATGACGTTCGGGGCCTGGGCGGGGCCCGCCTGCAGGCCTGTGTCGTCCACCATCAGCAGGCCTTGGCCATCGGCCGCCGACTGCCAGACGCCGTGGTCCAGTTGATCGAGCAAAGAGGTAAAGGCGGATTCGTTCATGGGCGGTTAACCTTCGGTCGGGCGTGAGTGATCGCAGCATAACCGCTTTCCTCCTAGGCTCACGGGCGCAAAGGACTGCTAATCGGGGAGGGCGGTTGCGCCTCGTCATAGATCGGCGTCCAACGCTACCAAGGGAAGACCGCAAACGCAATCGACCCGTGGCCTTGATTTGCGGTGCGCACCCACTGTGGAGGCGTTGCAGGCCCAGTCCCGCCGCAGCCCGCTCTGCTCCGAGCCCGGGCTTTAGTCCGGCCTGTTTAAACCGAAAAAGAACAGTCCAACCACGAATGGACACGAAAAAACACGAATCCAAGATTAGACGCGAGCCTACGAGCCGGCTATTTTGATAGTAGACGAAGCCTCGAATAGGCGCTTGAACATTAATAAAATACTCGGGCCTATTGCTCCTATTTAAGCCAACAAAGACTCGTACAAAAAGCAGCTAATTCGTTCAACCGAATAATCGACAAATGGATCGGGGGTTCCCGATCCGCGTTGGGGCGACGGAAATCGCACCCCTTCCGCTTGCATGCGAAACAGATTGTTGTTCTAAGTTACCCGGAAACAGATCCCTTCGCAGAAACGTCGCCACTTGCAAGCGCCTTGGTGAGCAGCATCTCAATATAACGATCCTTATCTTCCTGCTGAAACAGAACATGCCAGGCTTCCATTTGCGTTTTATCCACACCCCAAAACAGATGCATTTCATGCGCCGGTGTGTTGGCGATCACGAAGCTGTTCAGCGTCACGCCTGAATCGCCAAGTCGCTCTTCGATCTCCTTGATCGTCTTGTAGAACTGAATCTTGGGGTCCTGGGCCCCGAGGTTTCGAATCCCCTTGGGATCGACGAACGAGATGTACTCCTGACCCTCAGCAATTAACCAGACGATAAAATCGGGGTGGAAGTTGCCCGCCTCGAAGAAGCCGACGCCGCGGCCCTTGCTCAGGTTGCGCAGCAGATAGAGTTCCTTGTCCTCCAGTAACGCAGGCTTCGAGTCACAGTAGTCCTTCAGGTCTTCCACGAAGCGCCGCTCGCCCTGGTTCAGGGGTACGGGACTGATCTCCACCGCTGAACCAGCTAGGTGCAGCAGCGGTTCGTAAAGGTGTCGGCCGAAGGGAATGGCTTGCAAGCCGGCAAATTGCCAGGGCTTCAGCTCGCCGGCGTCGATCTGCGCCTTGAGTTCCTGCAGCTTTGCGACAATAGCCGTCTGTGATTCCTCCACCAGGATGCGATGGTACCCTTCGGGGTGGTCTTCATTGGCCAGGGGAAGGTTCGGATCGCCGGCATCCAGGTTGCGATATTCCAGGTGCGGCAGCTCCCATTCCTTTTTGCGGAAGGCGTAGTAGCGCTCACAGTACTTCTTGAGCAGCGCCGCGGCGAGTTCCTGCCACAGGTGAATCTTCTCGAAGGAATCGAAGGCCAGCTCGGACTCCGGAATCATGAGGCGATACCAGCTCGAATCGGCCAGTAAATCGGGGAGGATATGTCGCGGCAGATTCAGATTGCGCCATGCGCGCTCGGCCTTGAAGCGTTGCAGCTCGAAGTACAGCGCGTCGAGGTTGAGAAAGGCGATGTGCCGCTGGGTTAGCACGCACTGATCGGGCTGGCGATCCGCCTCCGCGGCGCCGACACCGCTGGAGCGCAGCGCCAGGATCTTCGGATACCAGTTAAGGACAACCGGATTGGTTTGCAGATACCGGGCGGCCGCCTCCTGGGCGGGCTCGGGCGGGGCCAGTGTCGGCGCCGGCCCGAGTTTCTTGAAGGCATCGCCGAACTCGGTACTCACCCCGTTGATGGTCTTCTTCAGACGGATGGTCTTGAGCTGTTTTTGGCCCAGGTTACGAATAACGGGCAGCAGGAACTCGATACGCTCCTCATTCGAGGGCAGTCCTTCCTCTTCGAGAAATTCGCGGAACTGGGCCATGTAGTCGGCCTTAATCCCAAAGATATTCAGGGTTTCGAGGGTCGGCAGGTGGGCCGGGCGCACCACATCCTCCGGCAGGTTCAACCTGGCGCTTCGTTTCAGACTGCCGTCATGGCCTTTCAGGCGCACGCCGCGACCGAATAGCTGGATGATCTGCGAGCCCTCCGTACTACCCACATTCATCAGGCCCATGGTGCTGACCCGCCAGCTATTCCAACCTTCGGTGAATTTCTTGGAGCCAATCAGCACATTGACCGAGGAATCCTGGGCATTGATCGACTGAAACAGAGAGCCCTTGAAGCCCCGGTCACCGACCAGCAGACCGTCCTCCGCCTCACAAAGCGAGCACAGCTTACTGTCATCGCCCACATTGATTACACCAAAGGGATCATTGTCGCCGACACGCAGGGCAATTTCCCCGGGCACGCCCTTGAGGTTCTCTACATGCAAGGCGCCACCGCCGGCCGCATTGAACAGGCTGGCCTGAATCTCCTCGAATAGCTGCTCGGCGGAGAGTCCCAGGCCGTTGAGGTAGGCAAAGCGCCGGGCAAACAGGTTGCGGCCGTCGGCAGCAATCAGACCTTCCTCCAGCACCCGCCGAATGCGCGCCGCGCTCCCGGCGCGATCACCGAGAAAGCGCGCCAGAAAGCGCAGGATCTCAATGATGTCGGAGGCATCCTTGGTTGATAACGATGCGGTCACGCGGCCGCCTACGAAGATCCACAATGGCTTCTCGATATTGAAGGGCCGGCACGCCACAGCTTGTTCACCATAGAGGCGCAACTGCTGGAAGAACGACAGCAGGCAGGCCGCCAGATACACCTCTAGGGTGTTTTCCTGGGTCTCCGGGTCCAGGTTCAGGATCTGGTAGTCCTTGCCGTAGCCGTCGCCGTAGAAATACTTGTAGGAGTAGTCGAACAGCACGCAGCGCGCGTACTGGGCCGTCAGTTGCGAGCTGCCCTTCACCGCCTGGCCGAAGGTCGCCGAATACTCGAAAGAAAAGCCCTGCTCGCACAGGGCGTTGCGAAAGCGCATCCAGGCACCCTTTTCGCCACCGCTCGTGCCCCGGTGGCCCTCGTCGATCAGCACCAGATTGTTGTCCTCAAAGGCATCGACGGCCACGGTCTTGTCACCCATCTCGTCGCGTAGCTTGTTGATGTCGATAATCTGGACCGCCTGCCCGGCGAACAGCCCGCGCCCGTTCTTGTCGAACAGCTCCGCCTCGATCCCGGCGGCCTGAAACTCTCGCAGGTGCTGATGGCTCAGCCCTTCGTTGGGCGTCAGAAGGATAATGCGGTTCAGTTCACGCCGACGGCGGTGCTTGGTCAGGTAATGCTGATATTGCAGGATATTGCCGTGCATGATCAGCGTCTTGCCCGAACCCGTGGCGCTCCAGAAGGCCAGCTTGTTCAGCTGCCCGGCGACATCGCCTTCCGGGTCCAGCTTTGGGACCTGATCCGGTTCCGGCTTGTCGGCGTTGTAGCGCTTGATCTGTTCATTGATCGAGGCCAGCAAGGTATCCGCATCGGAAAAATAGCGATCCAGATAGATTTCGGTAAACAGCAGCGACAAGTACTGGAAGTACTTCCAGGCGATGGCTTCTTCGCCGCGTGCCAGCCGGCGCTCGTTCAGGCGCTGGGTATGGCGGACGATATTCTGGTCATACTCCAGCAACAGATCGGCCGGCAGCTCTGGCAGCGGGTCGGTCTGGTTGGTCAGGGCCGTGTGGAAGCGGTGGATGTTGTTTTCATCCAGCCCGCCAGCACTATCCTCACTCAACTGAAACCGCTGTTTGAAGGCCTCCAGCAGCGTCAGCCGCTTGCCGTTCCAGGTGAAAAAGCCATCCGTGGACGGCAGCCCAAACAGGCTGAACAGCCACTGGTTCAGCACCAGCTTGTAGGCGAACGGCACCTGCGGGCGGTTGTTGCGTCTGCGAGGCGGCATTTTCAGTTTAATCCTCTGTGCCGTCGGCTTTTGCCGAATCGGCCACTTTCACGATTTCATCCAGCACCTGCGAGACTTCTTCATCCAGGTCATGCGTGCTTACAAAGCGTGCCAACTCGTGATAGTCAGTTTTGCGCATTAGATTTGGCAAACTCAGTTTCTTAAAGAACTTGGCAAACAGCGGGTCGAGAAAGTCATCAGTGACCTTGCTGTCATTCTCCCAAGGAGACGGTTTGCCAAGCGTTTCGAGGGCGCTTTCCATTTCTGTGATCGTCTCTTCCATAACCGTCTCCCAGCTATCAGCGAATAATGGCCCATGCTCTCTCTCAGCCATTGACCTCGCCCAGGCGACAAGAACGTTGCGATCACAGAGATAGTTTTCTATTTCCCTCTTCCCCCACATCCTTTGATTTATATTCGGATCCTTTGGAGGTAAGTTTTCGAGCCTATCGTAAACCGCGATACCCACAAGATCGGGTTTCGCCTCCCGTAGTCCGTAAAAATGCTCCTGAGCCTTTCTTGGTTGATTGAGTACGTAGTGCACAAAGGGTTTTTCGAGAGCCTTTTTTGCACTGTGGTCGAGAACATCCGCGAAGGCTTTTAATATGGCAAGATCGGTTGAACCTTCCAGGTAGAGAACCCAACCGGTGGTTTCCGCCTGATAATACTGGTCATACCCAATCTCCTTCAAGGATTTGAGAACTTGCGATCCTCGATCGTCAATACGGTGTGGCTTGCCCACGAAGGCAATCACGATATCCCGATCCGCTGCTTCGTTAAGAATCACTTCCGAATGACTTGCCGCCACAATCTGATTGCCATAGCGGGTAGCTGTATCAGACAACAATTGATAAATCTGCCTCTGTCTCAAGATTTCCAGATGCGCGTCCGGTTCATCCAACAACAGCACGGTCTTCTGGTTAACCATCATGTGCGCCATCAACAACAGTGTCTGCTGCAACCCCCGTCCGGAGGATGAAATGTCAAGCTTCGCCTCTCGCTGCTTGTAGGCAAGTGTAATTTCACCCCGTTCCGAAATATAAACTGGCTCCAGGAGCCTTACGCCGAAAAGGCCTTCAATGCACTGCACAAGCTCCGCCCAGTCCTTATCACCCCTTTCCCGCTCTCGAATCTGGTAGCAAAGATTCCTCAAGACTTCGGCGGTACGCCCTTCTCCCATCCGGACATTGATCGCGCCAGCATCAAGCCGGGTTTCGGTTCCGCCAAGTCCCGACATGGGTTGCAAATAGGCAACATTGATCTCTTTGACAACCTCTGGAATTTGCATCCGATCCGGTTCATTCGATACGTAGTCCAGCCGAAGTGGGCGGCAGTAAAACGATTCCTCATTTGCGTAATCAAACTCAAGTCCGCACTCCCATTCGGCGCCGTTGTTTACCCCCTTAACCAAAATCTCAATCCGAATCTTGCGGTTCCCCGCCTCCATGACATGGAGATCACGCCAAAGAAGGTTGGCCGTTGGGACCGGCACGGCAATCAGGTCACGCCGATTGATCGTGACCCCAGGCCGCTTGCTGGGCCCTGATTGCAGGCCTCGCTTTTCCAGCCAGCGTTTGACACCAATATCCCATAATGCGAGCGCCTGAAGTGCGGAGGTCTTGCCGCTGTTATTGGGGCCTACTAAAACCACGCGGTCCCCCAGCTCAAAATCAACCGGACCCAGGTTCTTGAAGTTACGAATGGAAATTTCAGTCAACATAGGAATCAGGCCTCCGCCTCTTCAAACATCAGCCGGTGGAAGTCTTGCTCGATCAGGCGGACCTTCCAGGTGGCGTCAGGCTGGCGCAGGTTTTCCAGGTTGTTGTCGCCGTTGACGTAGATTAGATCGAATTCGCTGTCCTTGCTGGAATAGCCCTGCTTCTTGAACCATTCGTCCAGCACCAGATTGTCCTGCTCGGGATCGCCAATGAGCTTGCGCCAGATCACCAGCGTCTTCCGGCCATCCGGCGTGTTGCCGGTGACAGTGCGGAACCACCAGGGGCCGTCGTCGGCTTCGCGGATGCGGCCGTCGAGCAGCAGGCGACGCGGGTTTTCCTTCGGCAGGTCGGGATCGTCGTCGCGCTTGAATTGGGCCGTGACGGTCTGAGGCGCGGCGATGGTTTCCACGGTCAGGCCGATCAGCCAGTTGAAGGTTTCCAGCAGGTCCACATTGATCTCACGGGTTTCCTCGCTGCCGGGGCGCTTGACCTTGAGCCGATAGGCGGTGGGGTCGGCAAAGGCGGCGATATTGAGCAGGGACTGTTGGCCGCGGGTTTCAACATCTAGCCAGTAGCGCAGCAGGTACTGCTCGCGCAAACCGTCGGCGCCCTGCGCCTGCTGGCTGGTCAACAGGTCGCTTTGCGTCTCGGTACGGCGTGGTTCCAGGTTGTTGAGGGCGTCTTCGTAGGATTCCAGGCAGATCACCTTCACGATGCGGGGGCTGCGATTCGCTTCTTCTTCCGTAGCGAGCCTCTTTGGCTTACCGCCCTTCCACTCTGGTGTAAAGGTGATTTTCTTGAGGCGCGGTAGAAGAATCGCATCGAAGTACTCCCCCATCTCTACCAGAATGAACTTGCGCCTTCCCCCATCTTCGCGATTGAGATTAACTAAGCTATGTCCAGTCGTGCCGGACCCTGCAAAGTAATCTAATACGTTTGATCTTTCTGATATGACATAAGGCAATAAATAAGATGCGAGTTCAACGGGCTTTGGATTTCTAAATATGTCCCTCGCACCAAACAAACGATCTAAGTCATTCGACCCTTTTCTAGCATCAAGATAGAATACGCTGCGAAGCGGAAATCGTACGTCTCGAAGGTACACCTTCAATTCGGGAATCTTTTCTTCCGTTTCACCAAATATTATTCTCCCCTCGTCGAGGAATTTCTCCATAGTAGACTCAGGAAATCTCCATCCCCAATACGGCTTGGTACACGATTTGTTCGTAACTGGATGAATTACATCATAGTCGTATCCTCTTTTTCCGGGATTCTCCATATTACGACGAGCGACATATGGTCCATCAAGGTCAACTCTCCTATACCGGTACAGATCTCCTAGCTTCTCCCTATTCGACAACGCGAATTCTGCAAACTTCCGCTCAATCTCCTCCATCGAAGAACTTGATCTTTTTATTTTTCCAAACTCATCTAATATGAATTGTTTGGTTTCATTATCGGAAGTACTCCAATGCCTCGCCACATCACTTTTAGATTTCGCATGAAAAACGATATATTCATGTTCTACTGCAATTCGCGTAGGGTTATTGTCGGTCGCACCTTTCCATATGAGGTTTCCGATTTCATTATCTTGGCCCAGTCGATCTCTCAATATTAATTTGAGCGACTGAACCTCTATATCATCTATATTTGATGCGAAAATACCGTCGTGCGAAAGTAAGTTCACTCCAGCTCCCAATCGATTATGCATCATCGTTAACCAACTGGAGTGTTGATAAGTATCCTTATATGGGAATCCATCGCCGCCAGTGTTGTAGGGGGGATCGATAAAGATACACTTTATAGACTCACGTAAGGTAAGGTCCATCATCGATAAGGCTTGGAAGTTCTCACTATGAAACAGAACTCCATCGGTCTGCTCGTCAATGTCACCCATTACTTCCAGCATCCGCTGATTAAAGCCGTCATCAAAGTGTCTATTGTCCATCATCAGCGTCGGATGCGCCTTCAGAAACTCCACTGTCAGCGGCTCGCTATAAGCCACCGTTGTCAAATCCGCCTCAAGCTCATCAATGGCATGTAGCTCGACCCATTCCTGCCGCAACGCTTCGTTGGCGGCAATCTCCGGATAGAACGCCTCCGGAACGCAGCCGATACGAATGCAGTACGACGTTTCGGTGACAAACTTCTTCTTCAGCCAGAGCTTCTTCTGAAAATCCTCCAGTTGCGCCAGGAAGGCGATGATCTTGCCGGCGATCTGGCGGATCACCTTGATCTTGGACAGGTACTGCTCCACGCGCGGGACGGTTTCGCTTTCGATGTCGTCCAGATGCATGACTTCGTTCTTGATGTAGAAGTCCAGCTCCCGGCGCAGGAAGCCGCCCAGGTCCTTGTGGATAAAGTAGTCGAAGGTATTACGGGCGGTGTAGCGGTTGAGGTGGGCGGCTAGACGGCTGTAGTCGGCCAGCTCGCCATCGGCCTTGAGGTGTTTCTTGGTCAGCTCCGCCAGCCAGGGCTTGAGGCTGTTGTCCTCTACCGCCAACACGCGGCGCACCGCGTCCTCGCGCAGGTCTTTCTGGGCCGGCGGCTTCTTCTTAGCGGCCGCCGTGGCCTTAGCCCTGGCTTCCTCGCTCCAATCGTGCAGGGTCGCGGGGCGATACTCGAACCTGAGCACCAGTTCTTTTCCACTTTCGCCATCTTCTTCGGCAATGAAGTCTTCGGCGGCCAGGATGAATACGCGGTTCTTGCCCTCGGCCTCCTTCACATTGCCGTGCTCGCCCTCAGCGGCCTCGACAAGGCGGAAATGCACGCGCAGGGGATCGTCGGCGCCGGGCTTCAGGGTAAAGGCGTAGTCACGCAGGTACTCGCTGGTTTTGATGTAGTACTGGTCCTTGTTGGCCCAGTGCAGTTTGACTTCCTCGCCCTCGTAGGGAATGGCGTAGACCCCGGGTTTGTAGACGCGCTTGGCGAGAAAGTCGCCCTCGTGGTAATAGCGGCGGAAGAACTTGTAGAGGTGGTCGTAGACTTCCTGTTCCAGGCCGGTAACATCGACGCCCTGCTCGGCGATCTTCTGGCGTAGCTCCTTCACCTTGGCCGTGGTCTCCGGGTCCACGCCCAGGCCGTTGGCCTGCTCGATGGCTTGTAGCAGCTCCTTCTCCAGCTCGGCCTTGTCCGCGGTCTTGTACTGGCTGAAGGCGGCCTTCACCTGGGGCAGCAAGTCGCGGTCAAGGAACTGGCTGATCTCATCGGCGCGGGCATGCATAATGCGGTAAAGTCCGAAGTCCAGGTCTGGCTGGTCTAGCTGGAACAGCTCCTTTAGCAGGCCAACAAGCCTTTTGAATTGAGAGTTGAGAATTGACAATTGATAATTCCTCTTTTTGAATTGATAATTGATGGGGCATACAGGATCGCTTATTATTTACTACCCACTATCCACTATCCACTATCCACTATCCACTATCCACTATCCACTATCCACTATCCACTATCCACTATTTGGGACCTGAAGGCGTTGGGATCGCCGAAGATGTGATCGTCAATCAGGCTCGCCAGTCCGTAGAGTTCCATTAGGCTGTTTTGCAAGGGGGTTGCAGTGAGCCATAACTTGCGCCGGCCTTCGGTGGCCCACTGCTTGCGTATCGCAGCCGGAGGCCTTGGTCATCCTTCCGGCCAATACCCTGTAATGGGTGTGTTATATGGGTCGCTTTAGCCTGTAAAATCGAGCGCTTACGTCAGATCGTTCGTCGTGAGCGGCCTAAGGTGGCCGGAACGATGATCAAGGCCCAGCCGGGCAGATCACCAGCAGGCGCCGGCGGCGCTCGGCTCACCGCTGGCACAGTACGATGCCCGCCTCGATGGTCTTGCCCAGGCCCACCTCGTCCGCCAGCACCACCCCTTCGGAAAGGGGGGACTGCAAGGCGAACATCGCCGCCTCGATCTGATGGGGGTTCAGATCGACCGAGGCGTCGAATAGCGACATGGAGAGCTGATCCGCCGCGCCGGGCGGCGCCTGGCGCGTCAGGTCATAGGCATCGTATTTGGCGTGGTGGGCCGTGATCGTCATGTGTTGTCTTTTGTATCCGGCCGTTCGTTGTTCTCGGGGATTGCAATGCCGTTGCGTCCGCAATAAAGGATAAAAAACCCAACCGCCTACGCCGAAGTATCCCCTCTTTCGGTAGGTGCAGTCAAGGCCAGGCCCAAGCCTCGTCGGGTTGCCCGGGGGTGATCGGGGCGTTGAAATCGGCCTGTCGGGGGTTGTTGAGGGCGGTTGTTGCGCTAAGGAAGGCGGGCTAAGAGAGCAGGCGTTTCGCGAGCGTCAACTGCCGGTCCGGCAGCCCGCAGCGGGCCGCTCTACCAGGACACCTTTGATCAGGCTCGTGTTCCGGTTCCGACTGGGCGAGGGGGTCGCCTGGTAAGCACTCATCGGCATTGATGGTGTCCGCGCTTGGTGACGCTGCTCTTGCGGCGTCACCGATCCGGCGGCGCTCCGCGTCGCGAGTCGGGGCGCGGAGCGCCCTCGGATGCGTCACCCCGGCTAAAGTTTCAGCTTTCGTGAGGGTTGTATGGCGCTTAGTTCGCAGTAGTCCGTAGTCAGTGCTCAGCCCGAGCCGATGGCTGTAGCTTCAGTGACCGCTGGAGTACCGCCCTCGGGCTGTGCGGGCCGTTCACAGGCCAAGGCCTGTACTCCAGGTCCGGGCACAGGTCAGTCGCGCCGTTCCACTGTCTCCGGGTCGGCGGTGATGGGGCGATAGATTTCGATTCGTGCGCCGTCCTCGGCCGCTGCGTCGAGCTTGATGACCTTGCCGAAGATGCCTACCTTGTGCTTCCCCAAATCGATCTCGGGGAACATCTTCAGCACGCCGGAATGTTCGATGGCCTGTTCCACGGTGCTGCCGTCGGGCACGTCGAGCTTGAGCCAGACTTGTCGATTCTTGCCTGCGTAGGCTACGCCGATGTTCATGGATGCGCCTCTATGGATGTCGGAGCCCGGGTTTTAGTCCGGTGTGTTTAAGCCTAGAAAGAATAGTTGAGCCACGAATGGACACGAATAAACACCAATCTCTAATGCGCTGCATGCGCACCCTGATTCACCTTGAGGGTGAGGGGAGGCAGGCCAGTGATTGCTCGCTGTTTATTGGTGTTCCTGAGTGGTTAAATGCCGGGGTTAGGCGAAGCGGTTTGCGATTTTGCAACTAAAGCGCTGCGCATTCTGCGTTTCCGGTCTAACCCGTCGCCGCCGCCGGTGCGTCGGCTTCGGCCAGACCCTTTCTCTCCGTGAGTTTGCGGTCGATCACCCGCTTGGCGGCGAGGATGAAGCCCAGGGCGATGAAGCCGCCCGGGGGCAGGATCATGAGCAGGAAGCCGCGGTATTCGGGGATTAGGGTCAGTTCCATGAAGGAGAAGGCATCGCCCAGCAGCAGGGCGGCGTTGGCGAACAGGGTGCCGCTGCCGAGCACCTCGCGAAAGGCCCCCAGGGCCACCAGGGCCAGGGTGAAGCCGAGGCCCATCATCAGGCCGTCGGTCATCGAGGGCAGTAGGCCGTTGCGGGAGGAGAAGGTTTCGGCCCGGCCGAGGATGGCGCAGTTGGTGACGATTAGCGGGATGAACAGCCCCAGCACCTTATGCAGGTCGTGCAGCCAGGCGCTCATGAACATATCCACCAGGGTCACCAGGGTGGCGATAATCAAAATAAACACCGGGATGCGCACCTGGGGCGTAATGATGCCGCGGAACAGGGCCACCGCAAAGCCCGCCGCCACCATCACCGCAATAGACGCGAGCCCCATCCCCAGGCCGTTGGTCGCGGTGCCGGTAACCGCCAACAGGGGACACAAGGCGAGCAACTGGGAAAACACCACATTGTTATCCCAAATGCCGTCTTTGGTAATGCGTTTGTAATCTGCGGACATGGTGTCGTCTCTCTATCGAATTGTTTTCCGCCACAGAGGCGCAGAAAATACGGCGAATCGCCAAGCCCCAAGCACCAAGCCTTCAGCCGGGGATGGTGCGTTTCGGCGCGCGGCGCTGCGGGTGTTGAATTCGAGCTTCGTGGTTGGCGCGCCTAACGCACCCGCACCCGCACCAAGCGCCAAGCACTAACCACTCAGCCCTCAGCACTAATCCCCACGCTCAATTTCAACCCCGCCTTCAGAGGCCAATAACTGCCCCTTGTTGGCCTCGAAGAATTCCAGGCCGTCCTTGACCGCGTTGACCACGGCCCTGGGGGTGATGGTGGCGCCGGTGAATTGGTCGAAGCGGCCGCCGTCTTTCTTTACCGCCCATTCGGATTCGGGCGGTTCGCCCAGGCGCAGGCCGTCGAAGCTTAGAATCCAGTCGTCGCGCTCCACCTCGATTTTGTCGCCCAGGCCCGGGGTCTCGGCATGGGCCAGCACCCGCACGCCCAGGACCTCGCCGGTGCGCTTTACGCCCATAATGATATGGATGGGGCCGGCGTAGCCGTTGCCGGCGACCTTATAGGCGAGGCCGGTGACGGTTTCGCCCTGGATGGCGCGGTAGACGGTCATCTCCTGGCCCGCGGGGCCGGTGACGGTGAGGGGGGCATCGAGCAATTGGTTGTCGTGGATCTCGGCCGGGATCACCCGCTCTAGGGAGCGTATCAGGTCGCGCCGCTGGTTTTCGGCGATGGGGCCCTGGGTCACTAGGTTGCCGGCCACCAGCAGGGTGGCGGCTAGGGTGGCGAAGCCGCCGAGTAGACCGGCCTGATAGCCGATGCGCTGGCGATAACTGGGTTCGGAGACGTCGCTCATGCGGGCTTCTCCCCGGAATCGTCATAGGAAAGCGGCCGGCCCTTGCGGTCGCGGCCGTATATGCGGGGCCGAACGTAGTGGTCGATGAGCGGGGTGCAGGCGTTCATCAGCAGGATGGCGAAGGCCACGCCCTCGGGGTAGCCGGCCCAACTACGGATGATATAGATCAGCGCCCCGCAGCCGGCGCCGAAGATCAACTGGCCGCGCACGGACACCGGCGAGGTCACCGGGTCGGTGGCGATAAAGAAGGCCCCCAGCAGGGTGGCGCCCGAGACCAGGTGGTATAGCGGACCCGGGGATTGCTCGGGCTGGATCAGATGGAAGACCGTGGCCAGCAGCGCCAGGGTTCCCATCATGGCCACCGGGATATACCAGGTGATGACTCGTTTGTAGAGCAGGAACAGGCCGCCGAGCAGCAGCAGAATGGCCGAGGTTTCGCCCAGGCTGCCGGTGACGGAGCCTGCGGCCAACGACCAGAAGTCGTATTGGCCGGCGGTGGCCTCGCTGAGTGCGACGCCCTGGCCCAGCTCGGTGCGCACATGCCCGAGGATGGAGGCGGAACTGACCGCGTCGGCCTCGAAGCCGTGGCCGAAGGTGATGAACAGGCCCTCCAGGAAACCGGGGCCGGCGTCGCTGAATAGCGGACGCGGTTCCAAAAAGAGGGTCATTTCCAACGGAAACGAAATCAGCAGCGCCACCCGCGCGGCCATGGCCGGGTTGAACAGGTTTTGCCCCAGGCCGCCGAAGATCTGCTTGGCCAGTAGGATGGCGATGACGGCCCCGATGACGCCGATCCACCAGGGGGCCCAGGGGGGCAGTGACAGCGCCAGGATCCAGCCGGTGAGCAGGGCCGAGCCGTCCATTAGCCCGGGCTGGATGGGCTTGCCGGCGATCTTGAGGCACCAGGCCTCCACCAGCACCACTGAGAATAGGGTTACGGCGAATAGGTTGATGGCCGGCCAGCCGAAGCTGTAGAGGCCGAACAGGGTGGCCGGGACCAGGGCCAGCATCACCAGGCCCATGCTGCGGCCGATGCTGTTACCCGCGTGGGCGTGGGGCGAGGCCTTAATGGGGGGGGTGTTCATGCCTCGGCCTCCGCTTGGGCGTTATCGGGTTCGGCCGCCTTGGCCTCGGCCTCGCGCTTTTTCTTTTCCGCCTGGGCCTTCTTGCGCGCGGCCATGGCGGCCTTTTTGGCCGCCTTTTGTTTTTCCATGCGCGCGGCGCGGGCCTCGGCCAGGCGCTTGGTCTCCATCTGCCTGAGCTTGGTCTTTTCGCGCGTGGTCAGCTCGCCCTTGGCGTAATTAAAGTATTGCACCAGCGGGATATGGGCCGGGCAGACGTAGGCGCAGGAGCCGCAGGCGATGCAGTCCTTGAGGCCGGCCTTGGCCGCGCCTTCGAGATCGCCCGCACGGGTGTGGGCGGCCATTTCGAGCGGCAACAGGCCGCAGGGGCAGGCGCTTACACAGCTCGCGCAGCGGATGCACGGCTGCTCGGGGTGGTCCGCCGCCTCGGCCGCGGACAGGGCCAGGATGCCGTTGCTGCCCTTAATCACCGGGGCGCGCGGCTCGGGCAGGGGCTGGCCCATCATGGGGCCGCCGCTAATCAATCGCGCCGGGTTCATCTTGAAGCCGCCGGCCTGCTCCAGCAGGAAGCTGACCGGCGTGCCCAGGGTTACGCGGTAATTGCCGGGGCGGGCCATGGCCTCGCCGCTCAGGGTGACTACCCGCGAGACCAACGGCTTGCCATGGCGCAGGGCCTCATGCACCGCAAAGGCGGTGGCCACGTTATGCACCACCACGCCCAACTCGGCGGTGAGGCTGCGGGCCGGGGTCTCCTTGCCGGTGAGCACCTGCACCAGGTGCTTTTCCGAGCCCATGGGGTAGCGGGTGGGCAGCCCGACCACGAATACCTCTTCGAACTCCGCCGCGGCCTGAAGCATGGCGCGCTGGGCGTCCGGTTTGTTGTTCTCGATGCCGATGATGATCTTCTTCACGCCCAGGGCGTGGGCCATGATGCGCACGCCGTCGAGCACCGCCGCCGCCTGCTCGCGCATCAGGCGGTCGTCGCAGGTGAGATAGGGTTCGCACTCGGCGGCGTTAATGACCAGGGTGTCCAGCTCGAAGCGGTCGCGCAGGTTCAGCTTCACCGCGGAGGGGAAGGTGGCCCCGCCCATGCCCACAATGCCGGCCCCGGCCACGCGCTTGGCCACCTCGGCGGGGGGCAGCGCGAAGGGGTCCGCGCAGGGTTCGAGGTCGATCCAGCGGTCTTCGCCGTCGGGTTCGATGAGGATGGAGAGCACCGGCAGGCCCGAAGGGTGGTGGGCCGGGTGTTTCTTCTTGCCGACCACAGTGCCGGAGGTCGGGGCATGCACCGGGGCGGAGATGGGGCCGTCGGCGTCGGCGATCAGTTGGCCCTTGCGCACCTTTTGCCCCTTTTTTACCACCGGCCGGGCCGCGGCCCCGATATGCTGCTGGAGCGGGACATGGAGAAAGGGCGGCAGCGGGATGTCGCGAATCGCCTCGCCCGCGGCCAGCGCCTTGCGGTCGTCCGGGTGGACTCCGCCCTGGATGCGAAACAGTTTCATGGGCTCCTCCGATCAGGCGGCTTGGGCCGCCGGGTTGGGCCAATACCAGGTCTGCACCGTGGGCCGAATGGGACGCATTTCGATGCACTCAGTGGGGCAGACCTCGGCGCACTGCTCGCAGCCGGTGCAGGCGTCGGCGAACACCGCATGGATTTGCTTGGGACCGCCCATAATGGCGTCCGTGGGGCAGCGCTTGAAGCACTTGGTGCAGCCGATGCACATCCCCTCCACGATGTAGGCGGTGGTCGGCGCCTTGTCCTGCATGCCGGAGGTGTCTACGCTAACGCCCATAATCGCCGCCAGGTCCTTGGCCAGGGCCTTGCCGCCGGGCGGACACAGGGTCACCGCGGCCTCGCCGTTGGCCACCGCGGCGGCCGCCGGCGAGCAGCCGGGGTAGCCGCACTGGCCGCATTGGGAGCCGGGCAACAGGGCCTCAATCTCCTCCTCCAGCGGATTGCCTTCCACCGCGAGCAGCTTGGAGGCCAACCCCAGCAGCCAGCCCAGGGTCAGACCGAGGATCAATAGGCAAAAGATCGCAGCTAACATGGGCTTGCCTCCTGTTGGAAGGGTGTTTGCGCCGCACAGACACAGCGGGCACAGAGAGGATTCACGGTTGAAGCCGAGGCGGATTCGCAATCGGCGCCCTGAATCGTGTTTGTTGCAAACAAAAACCCTGCTTTGTAATCTCTGTGTCTCAGTGGCAGGCTATGCATAAGTGGAAACCCTGACATAATCGATTACCCCGTGGTCAGGCCGGCGAAGCCCATAAAGGCCAGGGACAGAAAGCCGGCCACCACGAAGGCAATGGGCGCGCCCTCGAAGGTCTCGGGCACTCGGGCCAGGGCCAGGCGTTCGCGCAGGCCGGCGAAGATCACCATCACCAGGGTGAAGCCCAGGGCCGAGCCGAAGCCATAGAGCACGCTTTGAATAAAGCTGTGCCCCTCCTGCACGTTCAGCAGGGCCACGCCGAGCACCGCGCAGTTGGTGGTGATTAGCGGCAGGAAGATGCCGAGCACCTGATACAGCGGCGGCGAGATCTTGCGCACCGCCATTTCGGTGAACTGCACCACCGCGGCGATCACTAGGATGAAGGTCAGGATGCGCAGGAACTCGACCCCTAGCGGGCGCAGCACAAAGGTCTCCAGGAACCAACCGGACACCGCGGCCAGGGTCAGCACAAAGGTGGTGGCCAGCCCCATGCCCAGGGCCGAGTCCAGCTTGTTGGACACCCCCATGAAAGGGCAGAGGCCCAGGAACTTCACCAGCACCACGTTGTTCACCAATGCCGTGGCCAGGATGATCAGAAGATACTCGCCCATGCGAAATGCTCCGAAAGCGTGTTTGGGGATTCAAATGCAGCTTCTGTGCCATTGAACGATGCACTATATTGGCGCGCTATGCGCTCGAATGAGGCAGTGGGGGGGGTTATTTTATTGGAGTACACGCCTTGGCGTGTGCGGGCGGCCTCGGGTGGGTTGGCCTCGGGTGCGGGTATTTGTGCGCGTGATGCGTGACTTACAGGCGGCAGTGCGATGCCGCCGAAGGCCTCAAGCGAGGCGTAACGCACCTGGCTGCGGGTGGTGCGTTACGGTGCGCGGTCAGGCCTTTGCGGTTATCGAGGGTGGGCGATGCGCGCCCAACGCACCGACAGCGGGCGCTGTTCAAATCCCGACAAGGCCGGCGGCGGGGCGAATCCCTTGTCATGAATCCGACAAACGACCTGGACGGGGAACGGTCTGGCCCCGCTGGCTTGTTGGCCTATATTTTGCAAGAAATGTGTTATAGGCATTTTTGATGCCCCTGGGACCTATTAGGAGACTTCTCCATTGGCGGCGAACAATCTCGAATCCACCAACCAACCGATGATCGCGGACGTAATCGGGAATTTCCTGGCGGCCCCTCCCGCGGGTACGCCGCCGGAGCTGTTGGAAAGCTTTAGCCTCATGCTGCGAAACGGCGGTTCGGGGTTGCCGCCGCATCTGTTTCAAGAGGTGGTGGATCAGGCCCCGGTGGCGGTGTCGGTGACCGACCGCAAGGCCAACATTCTGTACGCCAACCACGCCTTCGAGCGGCTCACCGGTTATGACCGGCGGGAGGCGGTGGGCAAAAACGAATCCCTGCTCTCGAATAAGACCACGCCAGAATCCGTGTACCAAAACCTGTGGCAGACCATTAGCGCCTCGGCCCACTGGTCCGGGGTGCTGGTGAATCGGCGCAAGGACGGCAGCGAGTATCTGGCCGAGCTGGATATCGCGCCGGTGTTGGATCGCGAGGGCCGGGTGTCCCATTACTTGGGCATGCACCGGGACATCACCGAGGTGGATCGGCTGCAACGCGAGAACGGCTATCAAAAGGAGCTGTTTCAGTCGGTGCTGAACGCCGCGCCGGTGGTGGTGGCGCTGTTGGATACGCAGCAGCGGGTGATCCTGGAGAATCAGGAATACCAGCGCCTGAAGTCGGACCTCGGCGGCGAGCCCTTCGCGGTGTTTCGCCGCGCCCTGGAGGAGCAGGCGGAACTCAGTCTATCCGTGGCCTGTGAGCTGGGGCGGCCCTTTCGCAATCAGGAGGTGCGCCTGGACCAGGCCGGCGGCGCCGGGCCGCGCTGGTTTTCTTGCTCGGGGGCCTGGGTGTGCGGTTTTAACGATGCGGTGAGCGCCTACTTCAGCGAAGACAATCAGGCCCAGCCCTGCCTGCTGTTGTTGGCCAACGAAATCACCGCCCGCAAGCGCGAGGTGGAGCGCGCCCGGCTCCAGCACCTGCGGGCGGTGCTGGCCGAGCAGCAACTGGCGGAGGGCATGCGCGAGGCCCTGGCGGCGGCGGTGTTCCAGCTCCAGGGGCCGTTGAACGTGATCGAGGCCGCCACCCGCATGCTCGACAGCGGCGGCGGCGATCCCGCCAGCCTGCGCGGCATGTTGAGCGAGATCCTGAACTCGGGACGCAAGACCCTGGAGACCATGCAGGCGGTGTTGCCCGAGACCGTGGTCGAGGCCCAGAACTCGGTGAATCTGAACGAGATCCTGCACGAGGTGATTCAACTGGTCACCGAGCGGCTGCTGGTGAACGGCATCGTGATCGATTGGCGGCCGGAGGCGGTGGTGCCGGCGGTCAGCGGCGTGGGCAAGCAACTGCGCGGGCTGTTTAAGTACCTTATGGATAACGCCATTCGGGCGCTGGAGGGAAGCCGCAGCAATGCGCGGGAGATTCGCATTCTGACCTGCGAAGAGGACGGCCTGGTGATGGTGGAGATTCAGGACAATGGTCCCGGGATCCCGCGCGAGGAACAGATTAAGGTGTTCGAGCCCTTCTACAGCGCCTGGCGCCATGGCGAGAAAGGCGCCGGCATGGGCCTGGCGCTGGCGCGCGAGATCGCCAATCGCCACGGCGGCGGGCTGACGGTGGACCCGGATTTTGAGGATGGATGCCGGGTTCGGGTGGAACTCCCGGGCCGCGGCTCGGGCCTGTGAGGCATGGCCGGGAACGCACAGTCGGCGCCATTGCCGAATACCGAGATCCTTCCGCAATGCAAAGACAAGGCCTTTGCCGGAAACCGAGATAGGCCAGAGATGATCGCAACCGATTCTAAGAATAGACCCGTGTCACGAGAGAGCAAACCGTGTCCAACGCAGTGAGTTTTGACAACACGCCCCTGGAAAGCGACCGCCAGGAGATCCTGGAGGAGCAGCTTAACACCCTGTATGAGGTGAGTCAGGTGTTGAGCCGTTCGCTGGATCTGCGCGAGACCTTGGCCGAGGTGCTATCGCTGTTGCACGACCGGGGCGGGCTGAGCTATGGCATGGTGAGCCTGGTGGATACGGAGAGCGGCGAGTTACAGATTAACGCCCTGCACCAAGGCGGCATTCGCCCCTTGGAAAAGGTGCGCTATCAACCGGGCGAGGGCGTGGTGGGCACCATCCTGGCCGAGGGGCAGACCCGCATCGTGCAACGCCTGGCGGACGAGCCGCGCTTTCAAGACAAGCTGAACCTGTATGATCCCGAGCTGCCCTTTATCGGGGTGCCGATTCGGGTGGGTCGCGAACCGGTGGGGGTGTTCGCCGCCCAGCCGCCGGCGGGTCAGGCGCTGCTGAGCGGACGCGCCCGGCTGCTGGAGATGGTGGCCAACCTGATCGGCCAGACCGTGCGCCTGGCGCAGCAGGTGCGCAGCTCCGAAAAGGCCCTGAAGGCGGAACGCGACCAGCTCCGGCGCAAGGTCAAGGGCGAACACGGTTTCGCCAATATGGTGGGCCATGCCAAGCCCATTCGCACCGTGTTCGAGCAGGTGCGGCAGGTGGCCAAGTGGAACACCACGGTATTGATCCGCGGCGAATCCGGCACCGGCAAGGAACTCGTGGCCAACGCCATTCACTACAATTCGCCGCGCGCCCATGGCCCCTTTATTCGCCTCAACTGCGCCGCGCTGCCGGACAACCTGCTCGAATCCGAACTCTTCGGCCACGAAAAGGGGGCCTTCACCGGCGCGGTGTCGCAGCGCAAGGGGCGTTTCGAGCAGGCCGACGGCGGTTCGTTGTTTTTGGACGAAATCGGCGAGGTGTCAACGGCCTTTCAGGCCAAGCTGCTGCGGGTGTTGCAAGAGGGCGAGCTGGAGCGGGTGGGCGGCACGCGCACCCTCAAGGTGGACATTCGGCTGATTGCCGCCACCAACCGCGACCTGGAAGAGGACGTGCGCGGCGGCAGCTTTCGCGAGGATCTTTACTATCGGCTTAACGTTATGCCGATCCGCATGCCGCCGCTGCGCGAGCGCATGGAAGACATCCCCGACCTAGTGACGTTCTTGGTGCGCAAGATCGCCGCCAAGCAGGGGCGGGAGCTGACGGTGGAGGATAGCGCGGTGCGGGTGCTGATGCGCCACGATTGGCCCGGCAATGTGCGCGAGCTGGAGAACTGCCTGGAGCGGGCCGCGGTGATGAGCGGCGACGGCCGCATCGCAAGCCAAGCGATCTTGCTCACCGCCATGGAATCGCCGCTGCTGCCGCTGGCGGCAGAGCCTTTGGAGCCGCCTGAAGCGGATGACGGCCCGCTGGACGACGAAAATATGGACGAACGCGAGCGCGTGATCGCGGCGCTGGAGCGCGCCGGCTGGGTGCAGGCCAAGGCCGCACGGCTGCTGGGCATGACCCCGCGGCAGATTGCGTATCGGATTCAAATCTATAACATCAAGGTGCGGCAGTTCTGAGCCTTACGGGCGAAGCGGGAAAAACCGCTCGCGGCCCGAAGGCGCGGGCAAGGTCAAGGCCGCGCCTAGCCGCCTGGAGTACAGCCCTTGGGCTGTGCGGGTTTCCGGTTACGCGCCCGGGCCAAGGCGTGTGCGCTTCGAGCCCGCAGTCATACAGCGGGTGGGCAAGCGAATGGCATTCGCCGCTGAAGCGACGGATGGCGGGAGCGGCGCTTATCCCTTCAATTGAAACGCCTCTCTGCGCCCTCTGCGCCCTCTGCGGCTCTCCGCGTGCCCTGCGCTCTAAAAGCGTCTGGGTTGTTTCCGATACTGAGGCGCAGCGGTACTCGGTTCCGAAGACGGTGCGATGGCAGGGCGGGTCGATAGTGGTATGATCTCGGAATCGTGAGCTATTCCCGCCTATCAAACAGCCCTTAGGGCTACGAGGTCTTTGGCTAAGATGAAAACCGGCTTCTTTCGCATCCTGCCCCTCCTGTTTCTGGCTTTGTGGTCGCTGCCAGCGTCGGCCGCGGGGGATGGGGATTCCGGGCCCGGGGGGGCGGATGCCGAGGCGCCGTGCCGGCAAGCGCCTGCGGGCTTGCGTACCGACGGCGCTGGCTGCGAGCTTGACAGCGATCACGATGGCGTGCCGGACAGCGTCGATCAATGCCCCGGGGTTCCCCCGGTCGGCGTGCCTGCGGATGCGCGGGGCTGTGAGCCGGACGCCGACCAAGACCGCATCCCGGACCATGCAGACCGTTGCCCGGAGACCCCCGTCGGGGTGCGGGTGGACGGTCAGGGCTGTGAAGTGGATAGCGACCACGACGGGACGCCGGACAGCCAAGACCATTGCCCCGGCACGCCGGCGGGTCGGACCGTGGGCGCGCAGGGCTGTGAATTGGATATTGATTCCGACGGCGTGGCGGATGCGCTGGATGAATGCCTCAACACCGGCCCCGGCTTGCGGGTGAGCGGCAACGGCTGCGAGCTGGATGGCGATGGCGACGGGGTTGCGGATAGCGCCGATGAATGCCCGAACACTGCGGCGGGCGTTGCGGTGGGGACCCGCGGTTGTGCGCTGCCCGGCGACGGCGAGCCCGAAGCGCGGGATGCCCGGTCGGATCCCGAGCCGGGCGCGGCGGCCCCGGTGTCCCGCTAGCGGCTACGGCTATCCGTGTTAATCTGTGTCTATCTGCGGTTCAATCAGTAGGCGGTCGCTGTTAGAGAACCACGGATGGACGCGGCTACACGCAGATTTTTGTTCAGATTTTTGTTCACCGTTTGGGGCTGGGGGGTTAGCCGGGGCGAACGAAGCCCCAACCCCGGCTATGAAAATATAACGCAAAGGGCGCGAAGGAAGAACGCAAAGGGCGCAAAGGTTTTTTATGCGGGGTTGCGGGCGGGGGCTTGGGCATCTGTTCGGCCTTGGCGTTTTGGGTTCGCGTGACCAGAGGTGTGCGGTCGAGTTGCACCAGGATATTTTTGAACCCTTACCTAAGGACCTAGCGCCCAACCCGCCTGCGCCGATGTTGCGGAAACCGCGTGAAGGTTGAGGCCTTAGCCGGGCTTGGGGCCTGGTTTTAATCCAGGTACTTGGCGATCTTTTCCAGCAGGATGTCCGCATCCACCGGTTTGGTTAGGTATTCGTTGGTATCGCTCAGTTTGCCTTTAAGCTTGTCCATTAGGCCGTCGCGCGAGGTGAGGATGAATACCGGCATGTCCAGGTAGCGTTTGTTTCTGCGCAGGGACTCCAGCACCTTGTACCCGTCCACCCCCGGCATGATCAAATCGAGCAGCATCAGGTCGGGGTTCTCGTTTTCCAACTGGCCCAGGGCCTCAAAGCCGTTTTGCGCCTCGCTGACATTAAAGCCCTGTTCCAACAGGATGTTGCAAATCACCTTGCGGGCGATGCGGCTATCGTCGGCCACCAGGATCTTCTTTTTGACCCGCTGCACCTGCTCTCGGGTCGGGCTTTCGGCCGGCCCGGCGCGGTCTGGCGCGGTCTTTGGCGGGTGCATTTCGGGCGGTATCACCGAAATGTTGAAGTGCTCGAAAAAGCTTTCGGTGCTCATCTCCGAGCTGGCCATGGCGCCCTTGGGCGGTTCGCGTCGAAAAAAGTATTGCAGCTCGTCCTGGCGCTTCATTAGCGGCAGGGCCTCGCGGTTCTTGTTGCCCTTGAATTGCACGCTGAGGATGTTGCCGCGATCGATTGCGATTTTCCCCCAGGCCCCATCCAGGTTGAAGAACATGGCGCTGCCGCTTTGTCCAGTGTCACAAAACTCGCGCAGCTCGTCGAGAAAGCCGATGAGATCTATTTTTTGGTACATCATGTCCGGTGTTGATCCTGCCGTATTGAAAAGAAGCGGCTGTTCGAGAAGGCGTGATCAGGCTAGGCGCCCGCACCCTTGGCCGGGAGATGCAACTCGGCGGTGGTGCCGATGTTCTCGGCGCTCGAAATCGCGAGCCCCCCCCCGTTCTGGCGCGCCAGCTCCTTGCTCAAGATCAGGCCCAGGCCGGTGCCGGCCTCGCCGCGGGTGCCGGGGGTGTTATGCAGCAGCTCCAGTCGGAACAGTTTCTCCATGTCCAGCGGGGTCATGCCCACGCCATGGTCCTTGACCCGAAGCACGATGTCGGCCTGTTCGCCGCGGACCGCCGATATATCGATTTCGCCGGCTTCGCGGCTGTATTTAATGGCATTGGTAATCAGGTTTTCCATAATGGTTTCGAACATCTCAAGGTCGGCGATGGCGGTGAGGTCGGGGGGCGCATCCAGCTTGATCGTCAGCGCCTTGGTTTCGAGGTTCGCGGTTTGGAGTTGGATTTGCTCCTCCAGGGCCTGACTGACGGGCACGTCTTGGGCCTGAAAACTTAGGATCCCGGTCTTGAGGTGCGACCAGGAGAGCAGGTTCTCAAGCAGCAGCGCGATGTTGTCGGAGGTGTCCGCCGCCATTTGCAGGAATTCTTCGAGTTCCTCGGCGCTCAGGGCCGAGAGCCCGCGCAGCAACTGCTTCAGCATGCCGTTGAGGCCGGCGAAGGGGCCGGTCAGCTGATGGCTAATGATGGAGAGGAAGCGGTCGCGGCTGGCCAGGTTGACGCGTAATTCCTTTTCCGTGAGTTGCAGGCGCAGGTGGGTGCGGACCCGGGCCAGCAGCTCGGGCGGGTTGAAGGGCTTGGTGATGTAGTCCACGCCGCCGGTCTCGAAGCCTTTTATGATGCTGTCCGCTTCGGCCTTGGCGGTGAGGAAGATCACCGGAATATCCCGGGTGCGCGGATCCTGCTTGATCTTTTCGCAAACCTCGAAGCCGCTCATGCCGGGCATCATGATGTCGAGCAGGATCAGGTCTACGTTGCCGGTGCTTAGGGTCTCTAGTGCGCTCTTGCCGTCGGTGGCGTATAACAGGTCGTAATTCTCCCGCTTGAGGTGGCCGGCGACGACTTGAATGTTTTCCATCACATCATCGACGATCAGGACCTGAGGCGCGGTTACATCGGACATGGGTCTCGGCACTCCGTTTATCGGTTAAGTTACTGGTTGGCGGATCGCGGCGGCGCGGCCGGGTCGGGCCGCCATTCGAGACGGTTTCCCATTGAGTCGCGCAGGATTACGCGCTGCAACCGTCCTGGAGGCGCGACCCCCGGGGGCAGGGCGACTATCCCAAAGTATAGACCCGCCCCGGATAAGCGCAAATGGCCGCGATATTGGAAATCGTCGGCCACGAGTTCGAATTCTGCGGCGCGGGCTAGCCCGGAGTCGTCGGCGGCCTGTACGCTGACTAACACCGTGTTGCCGTCGGCGGCGACTTCCAGCTTGTGGTCGAGCCACTGCGGCGGCGCCAGATCGTAGGTCGTCAGGCGTTCGGTGCGGGTGCAGTTGCGCGCACGGTCGCAGGCCTCGATCAGGATTCGGTTCGGCCCCGGCGCCAGCGTTAACGCCTGCTCAAAGCCCTCTTCTTGCAGGGCGGCGGGCTCGCCATTGATAGCTAGCAGGCTAGCGCCTTTTGCCTGACCGCGCAACAAAAGCGAGGGGGCCTGGGTCAGTCGCGGCGGCTCTGGGTCGAGGCTGATCTGCGGCGGCTCGGCGCGGAGGTGCAGGCGCAGCGCCTGCTCCAGGGTTTGGCCGCTGGGCGAGGTCAGGCGCAAGGTGACGGCGCGGCCCTCGGGACCGGACGCGGGCAGGTTCAGGCTGAAGCGCCCTTGGGCGTCTGCGGTGGCGGCCGCCAGGGCTTTGCCCTGATCGTCCGTCGCCTCGATTGCAGCGCGGGGCAGGCTGGTTCCGCGCCAGGTGAATACCGTGCCGCGGCTGAAAAAGCCCGCTGCATAATCGCCCGGCATCTCGGGGTCGGGCGCCAAAAACAGGTCGGGTTCCGGGGCGTAGGTCACCCGGCGCTGCACCTCAGCGGTGTTGCCGGCGGCGTCCATCGCTTGGAATATTAGGGTGTTTTCACCCCGCTGCAACCCCAGGCTGAGTGTGAAATCGCCGTCGCCTTCTAAGGTTACGGGTTCGCCGTTCAGGGTCAACCGCGCCCCGGCCTCGGTCAGGCCGCGGATCTCTAGCGGGGTGGTCCGCACCCGGGCGTCGGCCGCCGGGCGGCGCACTGCGAGTAACGGCGGCTGACGGTCGAAGATCAGGCTAAAGCCCGCCGCGGCGCTGCGCGGACCCGGAAAGCCGGCGTCATCCACCGCGATGACGCGCCAGAAATAAGCCCCTTCGGGCAGGTCTTCGAGCTGTAGCTCGGCGGCGTCGGTGACGGTCTCGGTGCGCCGAACCTTTTGAAAGCCCGGATCGTCGCTGATTTCCACCCAATAGCTTCCCGCCGCCTCTACGGGCGCCCAGGCGAGGTCCAGCGGCAGGCGGTAAAACAGCTCGCCGGCCGCCGGGTGCAGCCCCTCGGGGGGCGGCAGCAGCGCCCGTTTGTCCGTGAACCCGGCCTCGCTCACCGCCACCCCTTCATTCTCTTCCAGGGTGAGGCGCTGTTGGTCGGAGGCGAGTTCCAGGTTGCCCTGGTAGTTGGCCACCTTGGTGGTCTGTTTGTCGCGCCGCACGAAAAAGTCGCGGGAGTCGCCGTCCAGCTCCACCCCGGGTAATTCCACGTCGAAGGCGCTGCGGGCCTTGTTGGCGCCGAGCAGGGCGAACAAGTCGCCGGAGATCAGGCTGACCTGGGCCTGTTCCCGCTTTTCGAGCAAATTGGAGCGCATTCGCTTAATCAGCAGTTGGGAGTTTTCGTCCATCCGCAGTCGGCTTTGGTCGCGAAACAGCAGCACCGCGAAGGCGTTTTCCAGGGTGCGCAGGCGATCGCCCTCTACCAGCAGGCTATCCACGGGTGCGGTTTTCCACACCACGTCGCCGGCCCCGCGGCGTTCCACCCCGCCCTCGCGCTCGGCGAGGGCGGCTTCGGCCGCCACATCCTGCTGGGCCTCGCATTGCGCGACCGCACGCTTGGCCTCGGTCTCCGCCTGGCGTGCGAGCTTCAGCGCGGCCGGCCAGCGCGCGCCCTCTCGGGCCTCCAGGGCCTGGTTGTGGAGATGCACGGCGCGGCCGATGGCGGCGGCGGCGAAGATGCGGGCGCTTAGGCGATTGGCCCGTTCGATGAGCGCCGCGGAGCGGGCCAGGGCCTGTTGCGCATCGATCAGCGCTTGCTCGGGAAACCGCAGGCGCATGCCGGGGCGCACCGCGGCGGCGGACTCGAGGTCGTTGGCGCGCAGCCATTCCTGCCACAGCTCGGCGTCGCCGAGGTGTTCGGCGGCCAAGGCGCGCAGGTTCTGGCCAGGTTCCAGCACCAGGCTGCGTTCGGCGGCGAGGACCGCCGGGGCGAGTAAGGCGCCCAGCAGGCAGATGAGGGGGGCGTTGAGTTGAGGGTTTAGGGTCACGGCCGCGGCTCCGCCTGGATCAGGATTTCATCGACGGCCAAGGCGCAGTCGCCCGGCGTGCCGTCATCGACTTCGAGGCGCACGCGGTATTCGCCCGGGGTCGGGAGGCGTCGCCAAACCCGCTGGCCCGCGGCGCTGAAGCCGTCATCGAACAGCCAGCGAAAATGCAGCCGGTCGCCGTCACGGTCGCGGGATCCGCTGGCGTCCAATAGCACCCGATCATGGGCGCCGCCCGCCGGCGCCCGCATATCCTCGCCGGCGTTGGCCTGCGGGGGGTGGTTGATGCGCAGGATGCGTTGTTCGCTGACCTGGCTGCACGCTAGGCCGCGACCGTCGTCGGCGCTGAGCGTCACGTCGTAAACCCCGGGCTTGGCGTAGGCGTGTGCGGTCTCGGGGCCGGCGGCGCGGCCTCCGTCACCGAATTCCCAGGCGTAGGCGAGCGCGGGCGCGGTAGCGGACAGCGGGGCGGCGAAGAAGCGCACCGCCTCGCCCGGGCAGGCGACGCTGGGAAAGTCGGCGCGCACCTCGGGCGGGGCGCTGACGGTGAGTGCGTGGTCCAGGGTCAGGGCGTCGCCCTCGGCGGTGGTGATGCGGGCCTGCAGGAGATGGCGGCCGGCAACCGCATAGGCCTGTTCGAGTTCAGGGCCGCGGCCGATTGCGCCCGTGTGGTCGAACCACTGCACCTCGGCGCCCGCGGGCGCTTGCGTCTGCAAGACCGCGGGTTGATCGACGCAGATCTGCTGCGGACCGCTGATTGCGCCAGCCGCGGGCGGATGGATCACGACCTCGATTTGGGTTTGCGCCCGGGCGTTGGCCGCGCCGCTGTCGTCCGTCACCCGCAGGGTGACCGGATAGACCCCGGCCTCTGCGTAGCGGTGGCGCACCTGCACGCCGCTGGCCTGGGCGCCGTCGCCGAAGTCCCACTGGTAGTCGGTGATGGCGCCGTCGGCATCCGCGGACTCGCCGGCGTCGAACAGCAGCGATTGGCGCGGCAGCCCCTGTTTCGGCCCCAGCGCCGCCGCAACCGGCGGGGCATTAATGATAATGGCCTGCTGGCGGGCGGTGCGGCCGCATTGGGCGTTTTCGTCGGTGACGGTTTCGAGGCTGACCCGATAACGCCCCGGCGCCGTGAAGCGATGCCGCACCTGTTCGCCCTCGGCCCGGCGGCCGTCGCCGAAGTCCCAGCGCCAGGCCAGGATCGGCTTGCCTTGGCCGTCCGAGGCCGCGGCGTCCAGGAGCACTTCCTCATGCGGGGCGGCTACCGCGGGCAGGGAGAAGTCGGCCAGCGGCGCGGACTCCACCAACACCTGCAAGGTGTCGCGGTCGGTGTTGTCGCAAAGCCCCACTTGATCGCCGGTGATCTCCAGCCGCACCTGGTATTCGCCGGCCTCGGTGTAGAGGTGGCTGGGGTTGGGGCCGCCGCCCTGGGCGCCGTCCCCGAAGTCCCACACAAAGGCGTTCACCAGGCCGTCGGCGTCCTCCGAGGCCGTGCCGTCGAAGCGCACCTCGGTGTTGGCGCAGACCCGCATATCGGGGCCGGCGCGCGCCACCGGCGACTCGGCCACGCGCAGCAGCATGCGGTCGCGGCTGATGCCGCAGTCGAGGCCGCTGGCGTCCTCGACCGTGAGTTCCACCGGATAGACCCCGCCGCGCTTAAAGACCTGGGTGGGGGTGGCGCCGTCGAGGCGCGTGTGCTCGCCGATGCGCCAGCGGTGTTTCAGCAGCCCGCCTTCGGGGTCGGCGGAGCCGGTCCCGTTGAACACCACCAAATCGCCGGCGCAGACCGTGCGGTCCGCGCCGGCCTGGGCCAGGGGCGGCTGATTGATGCGAACCACCATGGATTCCGAGTGCCGGCTGTTGGGCAGGCCTTGGCCGTCGTCCACAGTGAGGATGACCGGATAGACGCCGCCGCCGCGGTAGCTGTGGGCGACCTGCGAACCGACCGCGGTGTCGCCGTCGCCGAGGTCCCAATGGTAGTGCAGGGCGTCGCCGTCGCCGTCTTGGGAGGCGCGGCCGTCGAACGCGAGGCGGGATTCGCAGGTCAGCCGATCCGGCCCGGGGACGGCGCGCGGCGGATGATTGATGCGGATCTCGGCCTGGCGACGCAGCAGGCTGTTGGCCACGCCGACGCCATCGTTCAGAAACAGCTCCGCCTGATAGACGCCGGGCCGCTCGAAGCGGTGAACCAGTCGCGGTTCGGCGGATTCGGCGCCGTCCGACAGGCGCCAATGAAAGCGCAGCGGGTGGCCATCGGGGTCGAACGAGCGCGAGGCGTCGAGGATGACCTCGTCGCCCGGCGCGGCGCTGCGGGTGATGGCCAACACCGGCACGGGGGCGCTATTGATCAGGACCTCCAGCGCGGCCTCGTCCGCCCCCAGCGCATGCCCCGAGTCATCGGCGACCCGCAGGCGCGCCTGATAGCGATTGGGGCGGAAGTAGCTATGCGTGAGCGTCTTGCCGGCGGCGCTGGTGCGATCACCGAAAAACCACTGATAACTGACAATCTCGCCGTCCGGGTCATAAGAATGGCCGGCATCGAACCGCAACGGTTGCCCCGGCGCGCCCGCCAGGGCCGGCCCCGGATCGGAGACCGGGGCGGCGTTGACGTCCACTTGCATGCGGTCGGTGGTCGTGGCGCTGGGCGTGCCCGAGTCGTCGGTGACCGCCAGGGTGACCGCATAGCGGCCGGGGTTGCGGTAGACGTGCAGCGGGCGGGGGCCGTCGCCGCGGTGACCGTCGCCAAAATCCCACTGATAGTCGATGATTTCACCGTCTGCATCGCTGGAGGCGCTGCCGTCGAAGCGCACCTCGCTGGCGGTGACCCTTTGATCCGCACCGGCGTCCGCGACCGGCGGCCGGTTCACCCGGACCTTGGTCTCGGCGCTGGCCACCGCATTGGCGACGCCCGAGTCGTCCTCCACCTCCAGGGTCACCGTATAGTCACCGGGCTCGGCGTACTGATGACTGACCGCCAGGCCCTGGGCGGCCTGGCCGTCGCCGAAGTCCCAGCGGTAATGCAGGATTTCGCCGTCCGCATCCGTAGACGCGCCGGCATCGAACAGCACCGGCTCGCCCGCCGCGGCCCGCCGGCTCGGGCCGGGGTCGGGCTCGGGCGGGGCGTTCACCTGTACCGTGAAGCCGTCTTCGACGCGGCTGTTGAGGGCCCCGGAGCCGTCGTCGATGGTTAGCGTGACCGCGTAGCGGCCCGGCGCCGCATAGGCGTGGGTGATCTCGGCGCCCGAGGCCAATTCGCCGTCGCCTAGGGTCCAGACGAAGATCTGCGGGTCGCCGTCGCTGTCGTAGACCTGCTGCGGGGTCAGGGTCAGGCGCTCGCCCACCGCCGCCGGCCGGTCGGGGCCGGCCTCGAGCACCGGCGGCGAATTGACCCAAACCTCGTGCTCCACGCTCACCACGGAACAGGGGCTGTCCGCATCGTCGCGCACCCGCAGCCGCACCGGGTAGTAGCCGGGGCGATCGTAACGGTGTTCCGCCTGCACGCCTGCGGCCTCGACGCCGTCGCCGAAGCTCCAGTGGAAATCCACAATCTCGCCGTCGGGATCCAGGCTGTCGCTGGCGTCGAAAACCAGATTTTGCCCCGGTATCGCCGGCGGCGGCGGCGCGAACACCGCCCGGGGCGGGCGGTTGAGCGTGACCTGGCGGTGCAGGCGGGCGCTATTGCCGGTCACCCCCGAGTCGTCGCTGACGATCAGCCGAATCAGGTAGTCGCCCGGCGCCTCAAAGCGGTGGGTCAATGGATTGCCGGCCAGGCGTTGCTCGCCGATCCGCCAGCGAAAGCTCAGCTCGTCGCCGTCCGCGTCGGTGCTGGCCGAGCCGTCGAGCACCAGGGTGCGGCAGTCGCTCAGTAAGGTGGTGTCGAGGGCCGGCTGCGGGCGACTGTTGGCGCGAAAGAATCGAAATGGCAGGGTGAAGGGCAAGGGCGCACCTGCATCGTCGGTGATAAAAAAGGTGGCGTCGTTGATCTTGTCGGGAAAGGCGGGCAGGCTCACCGCGTTTTCGATGCCCTGCTCATCGGGCTCCAGCGCGATGCGGTCGCCGACCCAAAAACCGCCGCTGGAGGAGCTAATATCCTCCAGCGTGCGAAAGGGCGTTTGCACCCGCACCGAGGCTTGATCGAGGTCAAAGTTGTAGATCCGCAGGTGGCCCATGCCGGACGGTGCGAAGAAACGCGCCTCGGCGAAGCGCCCCGCGCCCCGCGGCACATGCACGGTGGGCGAATAGGTGAAGATGCGCCCGCCGGGGGGCGGGGAATTCCGTCGCTCGTCGGTGCTTATGGCCAGGTCGTAGACGTTGCCGTCGTTCCCGTTGAGCCCTTCCACTTGCAGCAGAAAAAGCCGGGTTTCGCCCCGATCCAGGCCCTGATCCGGGGTGAAGCGGGCGAAATTGATCCACTGACCGTCGAGCATGCGGTCCTGCGCGAACACCCGCTCCGCCAGGACTACGGCGGCCGCCGCCTCAGTTGGCGCATCCGCCGGCTGTGCTTCCGCTTCCGCTTCCGCTTCCGCTTCCGCTTCCGCTTCCGCTTCCGCTTCCGCTTCCGCTTCCGCTGGTGCGTCTCCTGTCGTGTTGGATTCCGCCTCGGGCGCCGGGGAATCCGTCGCCGGCGGTTCGGCCGCCTGCTCCTCGAAGATGCCCAAGGCATCCGCCGACAGCTCCGGCTCGGGGTCAAAGGCCCCGCCTAACAGCCGGAAACGCACACGGGTGTCCCAGCCATCGAACCCCTCGTCCAGCACGCCGCCGGTGTCCGGGTCATAGATTCGCAAGAAAAGGGGGCCGGTCGCATCCGCCGGCACCTCAATATAAAAGCTCTGAAAGAAATCGTCATCGCCCTCGTCCGCCTCGGCCTTCGGGCCGAAGGTCACCAATAGCGCGCGATCCAGCGCCTGAGCGGACGCCGACGGGATGCCCAGGGGCAGCAGGAGCAGGGCGCACAGGAGGCCGGACGCTGCGGGAAATTTGATCATAGCTCTCGGGTCATTGACGACTGCGGGGGCCTTCAAGCGATCGCCGGCGTAATCCCGGGCCGGGATTCCCGCCAAACGCCTGAACGGCTGCGCAACACCACCTTGGTTGGTTTTCCGAATGCGGGGTATTTTCGGCCAATCGGCGGCGCGCTGCAATTGCGGATCGGCGCACAGCGCCCGAGGCCCGCAATCTCAGCGTCCGAACTTGAGTCCGGCATGGCCCGCAAAGGGCCGTAGTCCGCCTTTGGGACGCAGAGTCCGCGGCGGACCGCAGAGGGCGCTGAGGGGGCTTGGGTTGGTTTGCGCCGCGAAGGCGGGTCCGGTTCGAGCCCGCCGTTCCCCCGGTCGTTGGGGTACAGTCCTTGGCCTGTGCGGCCCGGCGCGCACGCATTGGGGCGAACCTCGGCGCCCATCCTATTTTGTCCGTTGTCCCCAAAAAAACCTTATGCCAATTTGGCAAACGCTGTTCATAAATAAAATCAATGGCTTAAGGCTGGCTGTCAGCCCGGCCTGCCATTTTGGCAGTCTTCCTTTCCTATTTCGCAGCCACTTTTCTTGAAAAGCCTGGGGCCGCTCCGATAGCGGCTGGATAAAGATCAAGTTAAACAATGATCTAAGGCCATTCTGGCGTGAATTGGTATCGTTTTTGCCTGTTTTCCGAAGATGATTAACTCACGACAAGCGCTTGTTGAATGACGACAGACCTAGCCACGGTCTTCGCAGAGCAAAAAAGGGGGATAAGGCAGATGTTGAAACGTGTGGTTTCGGCTTTCGGGCAGTGGTTTTCGCCTGACAAAAATGGCGCCGAAGAAGGCTTTTCGCCCACCCGGCGCGGTTTCTTTCGCAAGGCCGGCGCGGGCGCTGCCGCGGTGACCGGTATCGGCGTGTTGGCCAAGACGGCGGCGGACGCCTTGCCCAAGCAGGACCAGGGCGAGCTTTATCGGCAAACCAATCGCAGCGGTGAACAGGAGCTGCTGGAGCGCGTCCATGTGCTGATGTCCGAGCAGGAAAAGGACCAAATGGTTCAAGGGTTTATCGATTCCTACTCCCGCAAAGGCTGAGCGCCGGTTTCCGCGCTTTCTTTTTCACGCCCACCTTATATAGATCCCGAGGACCGCCATGCCCGATAAAAGCAAGACCCAGGGCGCCGGGGAGACCTCCCGTCGCGATTTTCTCCGCGCCGCCGGCAGCTACAGCGTCGCCTCCCTGGCCGGCGCCGCCGCCCTGATGGCCAAGCCCAACACCGCCGGCGCCACCGCCAACGTCACCTGGGAGGAACATTTCCAGAAAAACTACCGGCTGATGACCGATGAAGAGAAGCGCGAGGCGGTGGCCCGCCTGGAGAAGCGCTACTCCGAAGAGTTCGGCAAGGAGGTGAGCGTCGATGACACCCCGGCCCAGGACGGCGTGCTGTTCGGCTATGCGCTCAACATTCAGAAGTGCATCGGCTGTCGCCGCTGCGCCGAGGCCTGCGTGCAGGAGAACAACCAGTCGCGCGGGTCCAAAGAGATCGAATGGATTCGCGTGCTGCGCATGGAGAAGGGCAGCTTCTCCGCCGAAGACCGCGACCACGGCGGCTATCCCGACGAGTTCGGCATTCAGGTGGGCGGCAACGCCTATAAGCCCGCGGGGGTGGTGCTGGAGGGGCAGCACTACTACGAGCCGGAGCAGGTGCCGGAGAAGGACGCCTTCTACTTTCCCATGCAGTGCATGCAGTGCGAGAAGCCGCCCTGCGTCAAGGTCTGCCCGGTGCGCACCACCTACCGCGACCCGGACGGCATCGTGGTCATCGACTACAACTGGTGCATCGGCTGCCGCATGTGCATCGGCGCCTGCCCCTACTGGGCGCGCCGGTTCAACTGGGGCGAGCCGCACCTGCCGCCTGACGAGATGAACCCGGTCACCCACTACATGGGCAACCGCCCGCGCATGAAGGGGGTGGCCGAGAAGTGTACCTTCTGCGTGCAACGCACCCGCCAAGGGCGCTGGACCGCCTGTGTCGAGGTGTGCCCGGTGGGCGCGCGCAAGCTGGGCAACCTGCTCGACCCCGATAGCGACGTGCGCAAGATCCTCGCGACCAAGAAGGTGTTCCGCCTGCGAGCGGACCTCAACACCTATCCCAAGTTCTTTTACTTCATGGATTAGGGGGCTGACCGTGTTCCGATTTATCCGCTTCGTTTTTGATTTCCTGCGCGCGGGGCTTACCGGCGGTCTCCTGTACTGGGGCTGGCTGGGCTTCCTCGGCTTCTTCATTCTGCTCTGGGTTCTGGGCGAATATGTCCAGATCTCCCAGGGGATGGTGGTCACCAACCTCAGTGACCAAGTGACCTGGGGCTTTTACCTGGCCAATTTCGTCTTTATGGTCGGGGTGGCGGCGGCGGCGGTGACAGTGGTCTTCCCCGCCTACGTCTACAAACACAAACCGCTGCACGAGGTGGTGGTGTTGAGCGAGATGCTGGCCATCGCCGCGGTGGTGATGTGCCTGCTATTCGTGGTCGCCCACATGGGCCGGCCCGACCGCCTGTGGCACATCTTCCCGGTGATCGGCATCTTCAACTGGCCGCATTCCATCCTCACCTGGGACGTTATCGTGCTGAACGGCTACCTGCTGCTCAACATCCTCGGCGGCTTTTACTACCTGTACAAGCGGTACGTCGGCGGTGAGGTGAACAAGTTCGTCTACCTGCCCATCGTCTTTATCGCCATCGTCTGGGCCCTGAGCATCCACACGGTCACCGCCTTCCTGATTAACACCATGCCGGCCCGGCCGATGTGGTTCCATTCGATCTTGCCCATCAAGTTTATCGTCACCGCCTTCGCCGCCGGCCCCTCGCTGATCATTATCGTGTTCCTGCTGGTGCGCCGCTTAACCGCGCTGAAGATTGCGGATGAGGCGATCCACATGCTGTCGCAGATCGTGGTGTGGTGTCTCGGCATCTCCCTGTTCCTGACCCTGTCGGAGGTCGTCACCGAACTCTACGCCTCCACGGAACACTCGGCCGGCCTTAGGTACCTGATGTTCGGTCACAACGGCCTGAACAATTTGGTGCCTTTTTTCTGGACTTCCTTAACCCTGATCGCGGGCGCCTTTCTCCTGTTGCTGGTACCGCGGGTGCGCAAGAACCTGGCCATCCTGCCGTTCATTTGCCTGGCCGCCTTTGTCGGCATTTGGATCGAAAAGGGCATGGGCCTGATGCTGCCCGGCGTCATCCCCACCCCCATCGGCGAGTACACACAGTATGTACCGAGCGTGGTGGAGCTGGTGATCGTCACCGGCGTCTGGGCCATCGGCTTCTTCCTGCTCACCATTATGCTCAAGGGGGCGGTGGCCATCCTGCTGGGAGAGGTTAGCTACGACAAGGCGAAACAGCCTGCCGTGTCCGATGAGTCGGCAACCGATGCCGGACAGCCGAGCGAAGCACCGGCCGGTTAGGCCTTCGACCTGGGAGAACAAAATGATGACTGATCGTCTGTATCGACTTGTCCTGGCGGCGTCCCTGGCAACCGCCGTGAGCGCCCCGCTCAGCGCGGCCCCGGACCAGGCCTGTTTCGAAAGCCGCGAGGGCGCCGCCGAGGTGACGCCTAAGTGGCTGGATTCGGGTGAAATGAGTGTGCGCTGTTCGCCCGACACCGGGGGCGTGCTTTGGTGGGGCGACCCCTTCGAGGGGACCATCCCCATGGGCGACATGGCGGTGGAGGCCGACTACTCCCATGAGGAGGCGGTGATCAAGTCGCGTGAGCCCTACCTGGACCGCAACAAGATGTTGACCATCTGCGCCACGGCCTGCCACGAAGGCAATTATGTGCCCTATCCCACGGATAAGAGCCCGCGGCCGTTAAAGATGCACCAGGACGTGGTCCCCGACCCGATGAAGCTGCAACACGGCCGGGGCGGGATTTGGTGCCTCGATTGCCACCACCCGACCCAGCGCGACAAGCTGTACGATAACTTCGGCGGCGCGGTCAGCTTCAATCAGCCGCAAAAGGTCTGCGGCAAGTGCCACGGCCGGGAGTACCGTGATTGGCGCGACGGCATCCACGGCAAACGCATCGGCATGTGGGACAAGGGCGGCAAGAAGCGTTGGTGGCTCTGCACCGAGTGCCACGACCCCCACGACGTGCAACAAGGCGAGCGCAACTCCGGCTTTGCCCAACTGGCGCCGGAGCCGCCGCCCAGACTGCCCAAGGGGATGGAGAACGCCGATCACGAACGGATGCACCATGGGCCTAAGCGCAGCGACGGGGGGCATTGACCATGGGTCGCAAACACAACCAAGCCGGAGCCGAAACGGGGGGCAAGATGAGACTGCGTAAGCTGCTGATAAGTAGCGCCATTCTGCTGGCGCTGACGCCGGTCGCCGGACAGGCCCAAGATGCCGAAGAACTCTACCGGGAGCGGACCTGCATCGCCTGTCATGGGGCCGAGGGCCGAACACCGATTATGGACGAGTATCCGCGCCTGGCCGGGCAACCGGCCAAGTACCTGCTGTTGCAGATGCAGGCGATCAAGAGCGGAGAGCGACTCAACGCCCACTCCGTGGCGATGAAGAACGTCATGCACTTAATCAGTGATGCGGAGATGGCGACCCTGGCCCAGTGGCTCTCGGACCTGCCGGAGCAGGAGTGAGCCCGCAACAGCGCCCGGCGCTGCATGCCGCTCCCTGCCCGATTGGGATCGGGCAGGGGGGGCGATCGATGCGTCGTGCGGCCTTTATTCCCAAAGCGCGTCGGTGATCTCGACGATCTGTGCGTAGTAGTCGTCTCGCTCCATGTCCAACAGGGTGGCGCCGAAAAGTTCGGCATCGTTGGCGGTGGCCAGGTCGCCATAGTTGACCAGGACCAGTTGGTAGAGGATGAGGCCGGGGAGGATGTCCTCCCGGCCCGCCAGCTTGGCGTGCATTGAGATCAGGTAGCCAGCGTCCGGATCCTCCGAGATCGGCGCGGTGCGGGCGAATAGGCCCGGCTCAATGCCCTGATCGACGAACTGGAGTTGCACCGGATAGCGTGTCGCCTTGCGATCATCGAACATGCGCAGCACCGCCTGATAGTCAATCGGGCTGCCGTAGCGGGCGCGGATCTCCTTGGCCTTCTCCACCGCGTGGAGGGTGACGGCGCTGTGGATCACCTTGCCGGCGCGCTTTTTGGGTTTTTTCGAGTTCTGTTCCATCAATGCACCATTGCTGCGGGATTTGAATTATTTGGCTTCTGAAGAGCCTATGATAACAAGATCGACTGTCATAAAGTCCAGGAGAATCATGTGCCCGAGTACCGACTGAAACTGACCGAAGAGGATATCGACGACTCGCGCCAAAGCACCCTGCAAGAGCTGTACGGCTTTATCGAGAAGATGAATGGCCGCTCCCTTGCGGTGATCGACCTCGACCCGCTCCAGAGCGCCCAGTGGGACGAAGAGGGGGATATCGACTATCAGGACGAATACGGCCGGCAGATCGTGCAGCAGGTGAACGACGGCGCCACCGAGACGCTGGTGATCCGCAACAGCGACGGCCTGCCGGTGGCCCTGGGCGCCCTCGATCCCGCCACGGGCTGGCAGGGACTCGGCATCGACAAGCGCCTACGCCCTGAAATCGCAGCCCTGTTGCAGAACGACGCGGCCGATTTTGAATAACCCCAAAACACCCGGAGAAGATAAAAATGAAGCGATTGCATCGCCCCCTGCTTTGGAGTTGCACCACCCTGCTCCTATGCCTGGGCGCCCCGGCGCAGGCTGCAGACGCAGACGCGGCCAAACTCTACCGCGATAAGGGCTGTATCCCATGCCACGGGGCCGCCGGACGCACCCCCCTGAACGAAAACTACCCGATTATAGCCGGCCAGCCCGCGGGTTACCTGTATAACCAAATGCGCGACATCAAGAGCGGAGAGCGCAACAGCGTCCTGTCACCGGTGATGACCACCCTAATGGGCGGCGTCGCCGATGACGACATGCGCCTCATCGCCGCCTGGCTCGCCGCGCAATAACAGCCGCAAGGCTGCCGTAATCGTTCACCGCCCCCTCCCTCGCGGGAGGGGCTGTCTACCGGGCGCACCGAATACAGTAAGCCGGATATGCCGACTTGCGGCGACTGAAAGTCATTGATTCCTCTTGGCGTTGGAGTGCATGCCTTGGCGTGCCAGGGCGCACAGCCCAAGGGCTGACTCCAATGGCCGAGCGCGATCTTCTGCGCGCCCTGCGTTCCAACACCGAACCGCCGCCCCTTACGGCCCATGCCGGGCTCAAGTCCGGGCTCAGAGCGGTTGCGGCTTGGCGTTGGAGTACACGCCTTGGCGTGTGCGCGCCAGGGCGCACAGTCCAAGGGCTGTACTCCAATGGCCAGGCGCGATCTCCGCGGGCGCTGCGTTCCGACACCACCGCCGGCGGCATTTCGGGGGGTTCGGGGCTGGAGTCCGTCGGCCGGCTCGGGTAAGCTTCTCCCCTATGACGAATCAAGTACATTATCCGTTGCCCCCGAGGCCGCAGACGGCGGGCGGTCGGCAGCGGCGGCTGGGCGTGGAACTCGAATTCACCGGGCTGGAGGTGGGGGCCGTCGCGCGCCTGGTGGCCCAGGAGCTGGGGGGCGAGGTGCGGGTTTCGAGCCTGTACGAGCAGGCGGTGGAGACCCCGTCCGGCGTGTTTCAGGTGGAGCTGGATTCGCGCTTTATGAAAGACTGGGTGCGCACTCAGGGCCAGAGCGATTCGCCCTTCGAAGAAATCTCGGACGAGGTGGTGCGGGTGCTGGGCGAGCAACTGGTGCCCTGCGAGGTGGTGGCCCCGCCGCTGTCGCTGGGGGATCTGGACCAGTTGGACCGGCTGACTGAGCGCCTGCGCGCCGAGGGGGCGCAAGGCACCCGGGATGGCTTGATCAATGCCTTTGGGTTGCATTTGAACCCGGAGCTGCCCGATTTGGCGGATCGGACCCTCACCGCCTATCTGAAGGCCTTTTTGTGCCTGTTTGAGTGGCTGAGGTATCGCAGTCAGGTGGACTTCACCCGCCGGCTGACGTTGTATATCGATCCCTTCCCCCCGGCCTATGCCGCGTTGGTGGCGGATCCGGACTACTGGCCCGATCAGGCGCGCCTGATTGATGATTATTTGCTGTACAACCCCACGCGTAACCGGGCGTTGGACCTGCTGCCGGTGTTTGCCGAGGCCGATCCGAAACGCGTGACCGCGGTGGTGGACGACCCGCGCATCAAGCCGCGCCCGGCGCTGCACTATCGCTTGCCCAATTGCGAGATCGATCATCCGGGCTGGGGGGTTTGGCAGGCCTGGCAGGATTGGTTGCAGGTGGAGCACCTGGCCAACGATGCGCAGCGCCTGGATCAGATTTGCGCCGCCTATTCCAAGCGGATGGCCCGGCCGCTGGGCAACTGGTTGGGGGATTGGCTGGAGGAGAGTCGCCGGTGGTTGATCCCCGTGGACGACCTCTGATCGGGGTCACGGGTCCGCGGCGCCAGGGTCTCCGCGCTTGGTGGTTCACCCGGCGGGCCCTGCGGCGGGCCGGCGGGCGGGCCTTGTGGCTGCGCCCGGGGGCGGATCTCCCGCCGGAGTCGCTCGACGGCATCATCATCGGCGGCGGCGACGATATCGATCCGGTGCTGTATAGCCAGCCGAGCCAGGTGCATCGGGTGTACGACGCGGAGCGCGATGCCTTTGAGCTGCAAATGATCGATATTTCCCTTCGCCGCCCCGGTTTTCCCGTGTTGGGCATCTGCCGGGGCGCTCAATTGCTGAATGTGTTCCTCGGCGGCAGCCTGTTTCAGGAGCTGCGCTCCAAACGCCAATTGACCTCTAACCGCCGCACCATCTTGCCGCTAAAGACCCTGCATTTGGAGTCCGCCAGCCGGCTGGCCGAGATCATGGGTTGCCGGCGCTGCAAGGTGAACAGTTTGCACAATCAGGCCATCGCCGATTTGGGGCGGGGCTTGCGGGTGGCGGGGCGGGATTTGGATCGGATCGTGCAGGCGGTGGAGGGGGAGGGGGCTGACCGGTTGCTGCTGGGCGTGCAGTGGCACCCGGAGTTTTTGCCGCTGATGCCCAGCCAGCAGCGCTTGTTTCGGCGCCTGGTGGAGGCCGCTAGCCAGCACCGCCACCCGCTGCGCTGATGTTCACCGGCGGTTACCTCGGGCTCTTCGCCGCCGCCTTCCTGGCGGCCACCGTGTTTCCGTTCTATTCGGAGGCGGCGTTGGTGGGGCTGTTGGCCCTGGGCTATGCGCCGTTTTGGCTGTGGGCGGCGGCCACCGCCGGCAACACCTTGGGCGCGGCGGTGAACTGGGTGCTCGGCCGCTTTCTCTTGCACTATCAGGATCGCAAGTGGTTCCCCATGCCCAAACGGGAGCTGGCGCGCGCCCAGGGCTGGTTCAACCGCTTCGGCGTTTGGTCGCTGTTAATGGCTTGGCTGCCCATCGGCGGGGATGCGCTGACCCTGGTGGCGGGCGTGATGCGGGTGCCGTTTTGGCTGTTCTTCCTGCTCACCGCCATCGGCAAGGGCGCACGCTATGCGGTGTTGATTTGGCTGTTTCCCGTCGATACGGGCTGAAGGCGCGGGTTTGGAGCGGACTCAGACGGCCTCTCAGGCGTAATTCACCGCCACGATGCGGTAATGCTTGGCCCCGTTGGGTTTGCGCAGCTTGATCAGGGCCCCCACTTCCTGCCCCAAAAGCGCCTGTCCCAGGGGCGAATGACAGGATAAACGTCCGTTTTCCTCTTCATTGGTTTCGTCCGTATCGACTAATCGCAGTCGCAGTTCGGCCGCATTTTCGTCGTCCAATAAGGTGATTTCGGCCCCGAAATCCACCCGGGTGTCGTTGCCTGCGTCGGTCTCGGCGTTCACCTGGGCCTTGGCCAACAGTTGCTCCAAGCGGCGGATGCGGCGCTCGATCTTGCCTTGGCGGTTCACCGCGTCGAGGTATTCGGGGCGGCGCTGCAGGGTGCGTTGGTCGCGTGCATCGGCCAGTGATTCGATCACCCGCGGCCGCTCGGCCTGACGCAGGCGCTCCAGCTCTCGTTGCAAATGGCGGGCCCCCTGGGGGGTGAGGTGTAAAGGTGTTGCGCTTGATTGGTTTTGGGTCATGCGAAGGAGATGCTATTCAGCCAAGGACGGGGAAACGATTTCATGGGGCTAAGTTAGGGGATTTTGCATGACATTTCAAGCATTCGGAGTTGAATTTTACGGATACGATTTTTCCGAGGCTTTGACACTCACCAAACTTGATCCGCACCGCCGCACCGCGCCTACAGCGGCTTTCGGGGCGCAACGGACCCGCAGGGCCGCAGCGCGCGCGGGGCTGATTTCGGTTGCGATCGAACACGCGCGCAGTGCAGCGCAACGCAGCCATAGGCCCTGTGCGGCGCCGTGCATCCTTTGAGTGAGCGCGCCCGCGAGAGCCGTTGTTGTCGCGCTTTGGGCCTAGGCTGGCCCGGGCGTTGGTTTGCGGGATTTCCCTCGACGGCCGGGGATCGCTATACTTTGCGCCTTTCGCACAACCGCAATCCGATTTGGAGACTACACTTGGCGCCAGCAGAGCAGGTGATCATCGAACGTTTGGGGCTTTTGTTGAGGGATATGGTGGTGGACTGGGAGCCGGATTTCGACGCCCCCATCGGGCGCGACACCCGTATCGTGGAAGAGCTGGGCTTCGAGTCGGTGGATCTGATGCAGCTGATCGTGGAGGTCGAAAAGGCCTTTGATGGCCGTGGCCTGCCCTTTGACAAGGTGTTTATGGCGGATAGCGGCTACGCCACCGAGATCACCGTGGGCGAGCTGTGCGATTTCCTTTCCGAGCATCTTTGAGCGGCCCCGGGGGTGTCCTCGCGTCGCCTTGAGCCCATTTCACGCCTTAGGCGATTGCCGGAAATCGCCCCAACCCCCGCGCCCCGATCCCGGGCGCTCGGGCATCGTTCCTAGCAAGAGAGGCCTCTCATGACGCAAACCGTTCTTATCGGTCTGGATGGCGCCACCTTCGACGTCCTCGGCCCCCTGATCCGCGGCGAGACGGAGGAGGGCGTAGTGATGCCTTTTCTCGCCCGTTTCATCGACGGCGGCTACAGCGCGCCGCTGCGTTCCACCCCGAATCCGCTGACCCCGCCGGCCTGGACCAGCATGATCACCGGCCGCAATCCCGGCCAGCACGGGCTGTACGACTTCATTCGGGTGCAAGATCAGGGCGACGAGGTCTTTTTCACCCTCTACGACTTCCGCGACATTAAGCGCGAGACCCTGTGGTCCCTCGTCAGCCGCCAGGGCAAGCGCGTGGTGTCCTTGAATTTCCCAATGATGGCCCCGCCGCCGCAGATCAACGGCAGCCTAGTGCCGGGCTTCACCTCCTGGCGCCATTTGCGGCGCAACATGACGCCCGCCACCCTGTTCGAACGCATTAAGTGCATCAAGGGTTTCGACCCCAAGGAGCTGGCCTGGGACTTTGATCGGGAGAACGAAATCGGGCTGGAAATGGAAGAGGAGTATCTGGCCCAATGGATCAGCTACCACCTGCCGCGCGAGGAGCAATGGTTTCGCATCGCTTACGCCTTGCTGACCGAGGATCGCCCCGACCTGATGGCGGTGATGTTCGACGGCACGGACAAGATCCAGCATCAGGCCTGGAAGTATCTGGACCCGAAGCTTCAGCCCGAGCACCCCGACCCCGGTCACCGCCGGCTGCGCAAGCTGGCGCTGGACTACTTTCGTCGCCTCGACGGCTACCTCGAACGCTTGACCGAGGCGGCGGGTCCCGAGGCCCAGGTCTTTATGGCCTCGGACCATGGTTTCACGGTGTCCGACCTAGTGGTGCGCATTAACGGCTATTTGGGCGAACTGGGCTACCTCAAGTGGCGCGAGGCCCCCAAGACCGAGGCCGAAAAGCGCCGTGCGGCCAGCGCCTTCGCCTACCTGGATTGGCAGCGGACCCTGGCCTATTGCCCCACGCCGTCGAGCAACGGCATCATCATTCGGGTGGCCGACGAGCCCGGCAAGCCCGGCATCCCGCCAGCGGAATATCAGGCCTTTCGGGCCAAGCTGATCGATGACCTGTACGCCTTAAAGGATCCCGCCACCGACAAGCCGGTGATCACCCGCGTAGTGACCCGGGAAGAGGCCTTCCCCGGCGATTTCATGCAGGACGCGCCGGATCTCACCCTGGTGCTCAGCGACTTCGGCTTCGTGTCCATTCGCAATGTGTCCCCGGCGGTTGTGCAGCGCAACGACCCGGTGGGCACCCATCACCCCGACGGCATCTTCCTGGCCCGGGGGCCGGGCATCGAAAGCGGGCTGCGAGGCGAAACCCAGCCCATCGCCGCAGTGGCCTCCACCCTGGCCTACAGCCTGGGCCTGGAAGTCCCCGAAGACTTTGAGGCCCCGGCGGCGGCCGAGTGCTTCACCGAGGGGCGCTTGATGACCCATCCGGTGCGCATCGGCGCCGCCACCCATGCGGTGAGCGACGGCGTGACCCAGGACGAAACCATTCCCGAGGAGGATAAGGAGAAAATCCTGGCCCAGCTCAAAATGCTCGGCTACCTGGAAGATTAACCCCCAGCGCCGGGGTTCGCAGTCATGCCGCTAGCCAAGCTCCCGCATATCGCGCTCAATTACCTGCAATGGCCACGCTCCCTGGCGGGGGCGGGGGGAGAGCGCCACCTGGTGCTGATCCACGGCCTGGCGGCCAGTCTCGGGTTTTGGAATGCGCGGCTGATGTCGCCGCTGCGCGAGCACTGCACGGTCACCGCCTTCGACCTCCGCGGCCACGGCAAGAGCGACATGCCGCCCCAGGGCTATAGCCCCGAGGCCATGTGCGAAGACCTGGATCGGCTGCTGGATTTCCTGCAAATCGGTCGCGCCCACCTGCTGGCCCACAGCTTCGGCGGCTCGGTGGCGCTGCACTACGCGTTGCGCAAGCCCGAGCGGGTGGCCTCGTTGATCCTGGCCGATGTGCGGCTACAGGCCGTGCAGCCCGCGCAAAGGCTGCGGGACTGGAGCCATTGGCCCCAATGGCAGCGCCAGTTGCGCCGCCTGGGCATCGAATTGGACGACAACGACCCCGAAGGCGGCTATCAGGTGCTGGTGGAGCTGGCGCGTCTCAGCCTGAATGACCAGCCGCCGCTGGAGGGTCTGCCCGACCTGTTTCAGCGCCGCGCCCCCAATGCCAAGCGGCGCGCCAGCCGCTCGGCGTTGCGCTGGCTGCGGTTGCAGGAAGAGACCTCGATCCGGCTCGAAGTGCGCGCCGGACACGGCGTGGAACTGGCCGACCTGCGGCGCCTGCGCCAGCCGGTGCTGGGGGTCTATGGCGAACTCTCCATGGCCGTGCCCTCGGCGCGGGCGCTCAAGCGCCTGGTCCCCGACTGCCACCTGCATATAGTGAAAAACGCCGGGCATTTCTTTCCCCTGTCCCAGCCCAAGCGCCTGATTCGCCCCACGTTGCGGTTTTTGGAGTATGTGGAAGGGCGTGCCGCCTGAGCCGAAACAACCCCACCGAGGAGTGGCAGTCCTGGGAGGACTGCCACTCCTTTCGGGAAACCGTCGGGGATCGGTTGGGTTCAAAATCGGCTACTCGGGCTCTTCGGGCAGCGCGGTGAGTTCCACCTCGTCCAGCCCCAAATAGCGATGCACCGCATCCAGCGTGGCGTCGAGCAGCGGCGCAGTCTCCTCCGAAAACAGCGTGGTGCGGTCCACCCCTTCCATCCAGCCGTAGATGGAATGGCGTAATTCCTCGCGAGAGCGGGCGCGGCGGTGGATGTCGGCCAGGATGCTGGCGTATTCCGAGTGCGTGGGGCTCATGCCCAGGGTGCGGAACAATTCCGCCAACTCTTCCATCACCGGACGGATATCCTCATCGAGCCCGAAATCCTCGGGTTGATAGGGGATTTGGCGGTTCGACACCGCCCCCACCCAGACCCGAAAGCTATTCTTCTGCAGCGAGTGGTAGAGCGGCTCTTCCGAGATCAGAAACAGCAGCAGGTACTTGGGGTTGGCATGATGGGTGGCGTTGAGGAAGGTCCATTCGTAACTGGTGACGAACTGATACAGCCGGATATGCTCGCGGAAGTCCGCGGCCTGAATTTGATCCAGGATCAGGATGGTGCCTTCGCCCTCGCTCAGGCCGCAGGCCTCGGCGAAACGCTGGTCGATGGGTTGGATGGCGGGCTGGCTGCGGCCGAGTTCGTCCTTTGACGACGGCAGCGTCACGCCGGGCGGCGGCGGGCGTCGCTCCGAAAAGTCGTGGTAGATTACATGCGGGAACTCCATCGCATCCGCCAACGCGGTGGCGAAGGCGGTCTTGCGGCGCTTGGAGTCGCCCTGAATATCCAGGCAACGAATGCCGGAAAAACTGCCTTTTAACAGGCAGTTCACCTGGAATGCATAGTCGTCGTTGGACTCGAAGCCGAAATCGGCCATCTTTTCGCGTAGTGAGGTCATGGCGTAAAGTTTATCTGCGAATGCCTCGGGAATCCATGGCTTGCGTCTCGATTCGGCCGCGGCGCCTCGTGCGGACTCACCCGCGATTGCATTTTTACGCAACGGCGCCAAACTGATAGGGATAAACCCCCATAACCACGGAGTTCAAGCCATGAACGTAGACCTTGCAGATGTCACCATCCATTTGGACCAAGCCGCCGACGAGGCCGGGCGCAAGCGCCTTGACGATGCCTTGCGGGCCAACGAGGGCGTGGTATCGGTCCACTTTCAAGCGGGCAAAGAGCACCTGATGGTGGTGGAATACAACCCCGCAAAGACCGCGTCCGACGACCTGTTGAGCGCCGTGCAGGCCCAAGGCTTCAGCGCCGAGCTGATCGGTTTATAAGGCCAACTCCACCGAGGAGTGGCAGTCCTTGGAGGACTGCCACTCCTTGGGCTGATTGCGCGGAGGTGCGAGCTTCAAGGGATCAGACGCCGCCGCAACCCGACGGGCAGCAGCCGCAGCAAGCCGTGGAACAGCACCACGCCGAAGAATAGCCCGTTACGGGGCAGGCGACGAACCCAAGGGAAGCGGGGCGCCACGGCCGGCTCACCGGCATGGCCGCGGGCGAGGGCCCGGGCCAGCCCGTGCAGAAACGCGGGGGAGCAGGGTTCGGGGGCGAGGCCGCGAACCCAGTCCTCGGGGATGTCCTCGCCCGCGCCGGCGATGCCCGCCAGCGCCCCCGCCATGGCCCCCACGGTGTCGGTATCGCCGCCGCAGTCCAGGGCCGTGGTTAGGGTGCGGGCATAGTTCCCGAAGTGCCGCATAAAGGCGTAAAGCGCCACCGGGACACTGTGGTAGGCGTAGCCCGAGACCGCCTTTTCCTGCCCCAGCGCGGCCGCGAAATCCGCCACCGTCGATTGCTCAGACAGGCCCCGCGCCAGCTTGGACAGGGTCAGCTGCCATTCCGCGTCCGTCGGATCAATGGCGGCCAGGCCCCGGATTAGGATCGGAAACATCTCCGGGTGGCCGTTGTTGGCGGCGAAGGCCGCGCAGATGGCCATCGCGGTGGCCGCGGTTTGGGCCCGCCGGTCGGTATGGGTGATGCGCGCCCCGCGTTCGGAGAACACCCGCAGTCGGTGCAGATCCTTGGCGAAGGCCACGCCGATCACCGCGCTGCGCATGGCGGCCCCGTTGCCGGCCGAACCCACGCCGCTCGAGCGCGGCGGAAAACCCAGCCAGAGCTTAATGATGGCCCGCCCCGTGCCCAGGCCGATGCCCGCCGGCAGGCCGAGCAGCCACCAACGGAGCTTCCAGGCCAACAGGCGCTCGAAGCGGTCGGGATTGCCATCGGCCTCCAATAGCGCCAGCGCCAGCAACACGCTATGCTCGGTGTCGTCGCTCAGCATGCCGCGACCGAACAACAACCGGTGCCGCCAGTGATCCCACCCCAGGCGGCGTATGGTCTCCCGCGGCAACCCCTCGGCCGGGAGGCCCAAGGCATCGCCCACCGCAGTGCCGAGCAAAAGGCCGCGGTAGCGCTGTTGCGGGGTGATTTCGGCGGCGGGATCCGGGCGGTTGGACGAGGTCAAAAGGCGGGCTCCGAGAAAAATCCCAGATTACCGGGGCCGCCCCGGGGGCGCAACCGCAATGCGTCGTCGCGTCGTGCGGGCATGCGGAGGTTCCTGCCGCTGCGGCTGGGTGATAGAATCTGTCGGTTATCTCAAGACGATAGGGTGTTCTATGGCAGGTCATAGCAAATGGGCCAATATCAAGCACAAGAAGGCGGCCAACGACAAGAAACGCGGAAAGATTTGGACCAAACTGCTGCGTGAGGTCACGGTGGCGGCCAAAGAAGGCGGCGGCGACATCGACACCAACCCGCGGCTGCGGCTAGCGGTGGACAAGGCCAATGGCGCCAATGTGCCCAAGGATACGGTGGACCGGGCGGTCAAACGGGGCTCCGGCGACGGCGATATGGACGCCTATGAAGAAATCCGCTACGAGGGCTATGGCCCCGGCGGGGCCGCGGTGATGGTGGATTGCATGACGGACAACCGCAACCGCACCGCCTCCGAGGTGCGCCACGCCTTCTCCAAGCACGGCGGCAACCTCGGCACCGATGGCTCGGTGGCCTATCTGTTCACCAAGCAGGGCATCATCAGCTACGAATCCGGGGCCGATGAAGAGGCCGTCATGGAGGCCGCACTGGAGGCGGGGGCCGAAGACGTGGTGACCCACGACGACGGCTCCATCGACGTCCTCACCGCGCCCGAGGACTATTCCGCCGTGCATCAGCAGATGCTCGACGCCGACCACCGGCCGGCCAACGCCGAGGTGACCTACAACGCCTCCACCCAGGCCGAGCTGGATCGGGACACCGCCGAGAAATTCATCAAGATGCTGGACGTGCTGGAAGACCTCGACGACGTCCAAGAGGTCTACCACAACGCCGACATCTCGGACGAAATCATGGATTCCCTGGACTACTGAGACCCGCCGGCGTGCCGCGCATCCTCGGCATCGACCCCGGCTCGCGCATCACCGGCTGGGGCCTGATCGACAGCGACGGCCGCCACAGCCGACACATCGCCAGCGGTTGCATTCGCACCGCGGGCGAGGACCTGCCGGCGCGTCTGGGCGAGATCTACCGCGGCGTACACCGGGTGGTGCTGGAGTACGCACCGGCCGAGATGGCGGTGGAACAGGTGTTCGTGGCCAAGAACGCAGCCTCCGCGTTAAAGCTCGGCCAGGCCCGCGGCGCCGCCATTTGCGCCGGCGTGGCCGAGGGCCTGCCGGTGGCCGAATACACCCCGCGCATGATCAAGCAGTCCGTAGTGGGGACCGGCGCGGCCGAAAAGGAACAAGTAGAACATATGGTGAGACTGCTATTGAATCTGCGCACGCCCCTGAGCGCCGACGAGGCCGACGCCCTGGCCGTGGCCCTGAGCCATGCGCACTCGCGCGAACTGCGCGCTCGCCTCGCCGGGACCCGGCGATGATCGGCCGGCTGCGCGGCGAACTAATCCAGCGCCGCCCGCCCTTCCTGCTGCTCGACGTGGGCGGCGTGGGCTACGAGCTGGAGGCCCCGCTGTCGGTGTTCTACGACCTGCCCGCGGAGGGGCAAACCGTCACCCTGTTCACGCATCTTTTGGTGCGCGAAGACGCCCAAATCCTCTACGCCTTCTCCGACGAATCCCAACGCAGCCTGTTCCGCGCCCTGCTCAAGGTCAGCGGCGTGGGCGCCAAGATGGCCCTGGCCATCCTCTCCGGTATGAGCGCCGCGGAATTCGCCCAAGCGGTGCAGCATGAAGACTCATCCATGCTGGTGCGCCTGCCCGGCATCGGCAAAAAGACCGCCCAGCGCCTGATCGTGGAAATGCAGGGCCGGCTCGAAGGCCTGGAGGCCGGCCCCGGCCCCGCCCTGCCCAGCCCGCGCCCCCCAGGCGCCCCGGCCCCGCCCCCCAGCCCCCTGAACGAAGCCGTCGAGGCCCTCACCGCCCTCGGCTACAAACCCGCCGAGGCCGCCCGCCTGGTGCGCGGCGTAGAAGGCGAGGGGGCCACCAGCGAAGAACTCATCCGCGCGGCGTTGAAGCGGGCCTTGTGAAGGGTTGGGGGCTCGGCTTTTGGAAACGCAGAGGACGCGGAGGACCGCTCGGCGTTCGACATGGAGGCAAACCGAATGAACCCGGAGTGCGGTCCTCATCTAAAGCGCATCCGTCAGACCTTGGAGAAGGTGGATGCGCTGGCGCTTATCGACTCTACACGGTTTCGTGTTCCCGAGGTGGTGCAACGCCATGATCGTCAGCCGGTTTGTCGGGCTGCCCGGACTCGCACCGGCTAAAGCCTCAACCTCCAAATGGCGGAAAGATTGATGTGAAGCTCCACTGGCTTAAGCCTCCGCGTCCCCTGCGTTCCTAACCGACGAGCCATCCAATGAATCCCCTGACCCCCCATAACCCCGTCATCGATCCCAACGCCTCCAATGAAGAAGTCGTGATAGACCGCGCCATCCGGCCAGCCCGGCTCAAGGATTATGTCGGCCAGCCGGTGGTGCGGGAACAGATGGAGGTGTTCATTCCGGCGGCGCGTAACCGCTCCGAAGCCCTGGATCATGTCCTGATCTTCGGGCCGCCGGGGCTCGGAAAGACCACCCTGGCGCATATCGTCGCCAACGAAATGGGGGTGCAGATGCGCCAGACCTCGGGCCCGGTGTTGGAAAAGCCCGGAGACCTGGCGGCGCTGTTGACCAATCTGGAGCCCCATGATGTCCTCTTTGTGGACGAAATCCATCGCCTGAGCCCGGTGGTCGAAGAGGTGTTGTATCCGGCCATGGAGGACTATCAGCTCGACATCATGATCGGCGAAGGCCCGGCGGCGCGCTCCATCAAACTAGACCTGCCGCCCTTCACGCTAGTGGGGGCCACCACCCGGGCCGGGCTCCTGACCTCGCCGTTGCGTGACCGCTTTGGCATCGTGCAACGCCTGGAATTCTATTCCACTGCGGACCTTGCCCACATCGTCAACCGCTCGGCGGCGATCCTGAAGATCCCTATCGAAAGCGACGGCGCAGCGGAGATCGCCAAGCGCTCCCGCGGCACCCCGCGCATCGCCAACCGCTTATTGCGGCGGGTGCGGGATTACGCGCAAATCAAGGCCGACGGGCGCATCTCCGCCACGGTGGCCGATCGGGCGCTCGATATGCTGCAAGTAGACGCCAACGGCTTCGATCAAATGGACCGCAAGCTGCTGGAGGCGGTGATCCGCAAATTCGACGGCGGCCCGGTGGGCGTGGATAGCCTGGCCGCGGCGATCGGCGAAGAGCGCGGCACCATCGAGGACGTCGTGGAACCCTACCTGATTCAGCAAGGCTTCCTCATGCGCACCCCGCGCGGGCGCATGGCCACCCGCAGCGCCTACGCCCACTTCGGCCTCACACCGCCCACCCACTTCAGCGCTCAGGCGGCGCCGGACCTATTCGGCGATGATCGCCAATAGAAAGAAACGTCCGGAACAATAATTTGGACTCGTTCCCAAGTGGTCTCGTTCCCAAGTTCTACTTGGGAACGCGGTTCAGCAAGCTCCGCTTGCCGAGAAGCCCGGCAGCCACAACCACAAAACCCGCAACCAGCCCCGACCTCACCCCGGCGCCGCCGGCAGATAAAGCCGCCGGGCCATGCCGACCCCATGCGCAGGATAAACAATAAACAAAATAAACAAAATAAACACCCAAGTTTAAAAAACCGGAAACAAGGACACCCAAAAATGAAAAAAAGTAAACAAGGACACCCAAAAAAAAACAAGGAAAAAAAACAAGAAAAAAAAAGGACACCCAAGTTTTATTTTTCCGGAGGGGAAAAAAGCGGGAAAAAAGGGAAACAAGGACACCCAAGTTTTATTTTTCCGGATTGTGGGCAACGGGAGCTGATCCGCCTAAATTCGCTCAGGTTTCACTTCTTTGGATGTGGCCGGGCTGGGGGCCCAAGGGGGAGCAGACGGTCTTTGGCTACGCCTATGCCACGCTGGGGTATGGGCGACACGGCGGCGGCAGCGTCACCAGTCGGTCCGGGAGTCACCGGTGTTCCAACCCAGCCCTCCCAGCGGCTCACGACTATGCCAGCGAAACCGTCGCCGGCCGACTGTAGAGCCTTCGGGCCTCGCCGATGCCGCGCAGGAATTTCCGGCCGAATCCGTCGGCGGCCTGCTTGATTCGGTCTGCCCGCCCCAGGGCCGTGAGTCGGCCGAATCGGCCTCGGCCCGCCGTTTGATTTAAGAAGCCCTCGGGGTCCAGGCCCAGGCGCTCCAGTATCGGCGGAATCTCCGAATCGATGGCCCCG
>JAABTK010000021.1 GCA_011389885.1 Gammaproteobacteria bacterium
TTCGGTGCAAACGGCTGGGACAAGCCGCTAATGCGGCTGATCGCGGTTGCAAACCGCTCCCACAGGAAGAAAGCTCCCCAACGGCGGTCGAGGCGGCGTTCCCATGCGGCGCCTGGGAACGAGAAAACCCTCCTCCGCGCTCTCTGCGGTTCTCTGTGCCGTCTGCGCCCTCTGCGTTCCTAAATGGCGCTGTTTCCGTTGCTTCGGCGCAGGCGTACTGGGGGTTACCGCGGCAGGTCGGATTCGCCCATTAGGAAGGCGTCTACGGCGCGGGCGCATTGGCGGCCTTCGCGGATGGCCCAAACGACGAGGGATTGGCCGCGGCGCATGTCGCCGGCGGCGAAGACCTTGTCTTGGCTGGTGTGGTAGGCCTTTGCGCCCTCGGTGGCGCCTTGGACGTTGCCGCGGCCGTCGAGCTGGACGCCGAGCTGTTCCAGCATGCCTTCGTGGACCGGGTGGGTGAAGCCCATGGCCAGGGTCACCAGGTCGGCCTTGAGGTCGAATTCGCTGCCGGCCACCTCGCTCATCTTCCAGCCGCCGTTTTCGTCTTTGCTCCACTCTACTTGGATGGCCTTGAGGCCGGTGACGCGGCCGTTTTCGCCGAAGAATTCCTTGGTGGCGACGGAGAACTTGCGCTCGCAGCCTTCTTCTTGGGAGGAGGAGGTGCGCTTTTTGTTGGGCCAGTGGGGCCAGGTGGTGGATTTGTCTTCTTTCTCCGGCGGCTCGGGCAGGATCTCCAGTTGGGTCACGGACAGGGCGCCGTGGCGGTTGGAGGTGCCGATGCAGTCGGAGCCGGTGTCGCCGCCGCCGATCACCACCACATGCTTGCCCTCGGCGGAGATGAATTCATCTGCCGGGGGTTCGTCGCCCTGCACCCGCTTGGAGTTGCTGCGCAGGAAGTCCATGGCGAAGTGGATGCCGTCGAGTTCGCGGCCGGGCGCCGGCAGGTCGCGGGGCTGTTCGGCGCCGCCGGTGAGCACCAGGGCGTCATAGCGGTCCAGGAGTTCCTGGGCCGGACGGTCTACGCCGATATGGGTGTTGGGGCGGAAGTCTACGCCCTCGGCCTGCATTTGGCCGATGCGGCGGTCGATGACCTTTTTGTCCAGCTTGAAGTCGGGGATGCCGTAGCGCAGCAGGCCGCCGATGCGGTCGGCCTTTTCATACACCACTACCGAGTGGCCGGCGCGCGCCAGTTGCTGGGCGCAGGCCATGCCGGAGGGGCCGGAGCCGACGATGACGACGCGCTTGCCGGTGCGTTCCTCGGGGATTTGCGGTTCGATCCAGCCCTCTTCCCAGGCGCGGTCGATGATGGCGCATTCGATGGTCTTAATGGTCACCGGCTCGTCTTGCAGGTTGAGGGTGCAGGCGGCCTCGCAGGGGGCGGGGCAGATGCGGCCGGTGAACTCGGGGAAGTTGTTGGTGCTGTGCAGCACGTCGAGCGCGCGCCGGAAGTCCTGGCGGTACACCAGGTCGTTCCAGTCCGGGATGATGTTGTTCACCGGGCAGGCGTCGTGGCAGAAGGGGATGCCGCAGTCCATGCAGCGGCCGCCCTGCTGCTTGAGGGTCTCGCTCTCCAGCGGGATTACGAACTCGTGGTAGTGGCCCAGGCGGTCGCCCACCGGGGCATAGGTGCGGTCGCGCCGCGGGAACTCCATAAATCCAGTCGGTTTGCCCATGATTATTGCTCTCCCCGTGGCTGATGGCCTGCGGCCGCCTTTTGGGCCTGCATCTCTTGGAGCGCGCGGCGGTAGTCCACCGGCATCACCTTGACGAACTTCGGCAGGTAGCGGTCCCAGTGGTCCAGCACCTCGCGCGCCCGGGCGCTGTTGGTGTAGTGCAGGTGCTGCTCCACCAGTTGCTTGAGGCGGATGGCGTCGAAGCGGGTCATGTCGTGGCTGACGTCCACCTTGCCGTGGGTTTCGAGGTCGCCGCCCTGGTGCTCTAGGGTCTCCAGTGCGTCGTCCTCTTTGGCGATGGGCTCTAGTTCCACCATGGCCAGGTTGCAGCGTTGCTCGAAGTCGCCGGCCTCGTCCAACACATAGGCGATGCCGCCGCTCATGCCGGCGGCGAAGTTGCGCCCGGTGGGGCCGAGCACCACGACGATGCCGCCGGTCATGTATTCGCAGCCGTGGTCGCCCACGCCCTCCACCACCGCGGTGGCCCCGGAGTTGCGCACGCCGAAGCGTTCGCCGCCGACGCCGCGGAAGTAGCACTCGCCGCTAATGGCCCCGTAGAGCACGGTGTTGCCGACGATGATATTGTCTTCGGCCTTGTCGATGGCGCTGTTCTGGGGCGGGTAGATGGCGATGCGGCCGCCGGAGAGGCCCTTGCCGACGTAGTCGTTGCCTTCGCCGGCCAGCTCGATGGTGACGCCCTTGGCCAGCCAGGCCCCCAGGCTTTGCCCGGCGGTGCCGCGGGCCTTGATGTAGATGCTGTCGTCGGGCAGGCCGGCATGGCCGTAGCGCTCCGCCACCCGGCCCGAGAGCAGGGCGCCGAAGGTGCGGTTGTAGTTGTGGATGTCGGTTTCGATCTTGACCGGCTTGCCGTGTTCCAGCGCGGGCTGGGCTTGGGCGATGAGCTGGTTGTCCAGGGCGCGGTCGATGCCGTGGTCCTGGGTCTCGCAGTTATACACCTTTTCGCCGGGCGCGGTTGCGGGTTTTTGCAGGATGCGCGAGAGGTCCAGCCCCTTGGCCTTCCAGTGTTCGATGGCCTTGCGTTTGTCCAGCCGGTCCATTTGGCCGATCATTTCGTTCATGTTGCGGAAGCCGAGCCGGGCCATCAGCTGGCGCACCTCTTCGGCCACGAAGAAGAAGTAGTTCACCACATGCTCGGGCTTGCCGGTGAAGCGCTTGCGCAGCTCCGGGTCCTGGGTGGCGATGCCGACGGGGCAGGTGTTGAGGTGACACTTGCGCATCATCAGGCAGCCCTCCACGATCAGCGGCGCGGTGGCGAAGCCGTATTCGTCGGCCCCCAGCAGGGCGGCCACCACCACGTCGCGACCGGTGCGCATGCCGCCGTCGGCCTGCACCGCGATGCGGGTGCGCAGCTTGTTCATCACCAGGGTTTGGTGGGTCTCGGCCAGGCCGATCTCCCACACCGAGCCGGCGTGTTTGATCGAGGTCAGGGGGCTTGCGCCGGTGCCGCCGTCGAAGCCGGAGATCAGCACATGGTCGGCATGGGCCTTGGATACGCCCGCGGCCACGGTGCCTACGCCGACTTCGGATACCAGCTTGACCGAGATGCGCGACTTGGGCTGCACGTTTTTCAGGTCGTGGATCAGCTGGGCCAGGTCCTCGATGGAGTAGATGTCGTGGTGCGGCGGCGGCGAGATCAGGCCTACGCCGGGGGTGGAGTGACGCACCCGGGCGATTTGCGCGTTGACCTTGTGGCCGGGCAGCTGGCCGCCCTCGCCGGGCTTGGCGCCCTGGGCCATCTTGATTTGGATTTCGTCCGAGTTCACCAGGTACTCGGCGGTGACCCCGAAGCGGCCCGAGGCCACTTGCTTGATGGCCGAGCGCATGGGGTTTCTGGAGCCGTCGGCCAGGGGCAGGAAGCGCTCGGGCTCTTCGCCGCCCTCGCCGGTGTTGGACTTGCCGCCCAACTGGTTCATGGCCACGGCCAGGGTGGAGTGGGCCTCGGCCGAGATGGAGCCGAAGGACATGGCCCCGGTGGTGAAGCGCTTGACGATCTCCTTGGCCGGCTCCACCTCGTCCAGCGGGATGGGCTGGTCGGCGAACCTGAACTCGAATAGGCCGCGCAGGTTCAGCAGGCGCTGGTTTTGCTCGTTTATCGAGTCGGCGAACTTTTTGTAGGTGTCCCAGTTGTTGGTGCGGGCGGCGTGCTGAATGTCGGCGATGGTTTGGGAGGTCCAGACATGGTCCTCGCCGCGGGTGCGCACCGCGTAGTCGCCGCCCACGTCCAGGGCGTTTTGGTAGATCGGGTTGTCGCCATAGGCAGCCTGGTGCCAGCGCATCGCCTCTTGGGCGATCTGCGGCAGGCCGGCGCCCTCGATGGTGGTGGCGGTGCCGGTGAAGTACTTGTCCACGAAGCCCTGGGACAGCCCCACGGCGTCGAAGATCTGGGCCCCGCAGTAGGACTGGTAGGTGGAGATGCCCATCTTGGACATCACCTTCAACAGGCCCTTGTCTACGGCCTTGATGTAGCGCCAGTGCAGGTCCTCTTCGGTGATCTCCTCGGCCAGGCCGTGGCGCAGGCGCGACAGGGTGTCGAAGGCCACATAGGGGTTCACCGCCTCGGCCCCGTAGCCGGCCAGCACCGCGAAGTGATGCACCTCGCGGGCGGCGCCGGTCTCCACCACCAGGCCCGAGGAGGTGCGCAGCCCGGCACGCACCAAGTGGTGATGCACCGCGGCGGTGGCCAGCAGCGCCGGGATGGGGATGAAGCTCGCGTTGGTGCTGCGGTCGGAGAGGATGATGATGTTGTTGCCGGCGCGCACGGCCTGTTCGGCCTCGGCGCAGATGGCGTCGAGCGCGCCCTCCATGCCGGCGGCGCCGCGGTCGGCCGGGTAGCAGATATCGACCACATGGCTGTGGAAGGCGCCCTTGGTCAGCTCGGCGATGTTGCGCAGGCGCGCCAGGCTTATGTTGGTGATCACCGGCTGTTTGACTTCCAAGCGCTTGTGCTCGCCTTCCTGATGCACGCCCAGCAGGTTCGGGCGCGGGCCGATCAGCGACACCAACGACATCACCAGCTCTTCGCGGATGGGGTCGATGGGCGGATTGGTGACCTGGGCGAAGTTTTGCTTAAAGTAGTTGAACAGGGGCTTGGGCTTGCTCGAAAGCACCGCCAGCGGGTGGTCCGCGCCCATCGAGCCGATGGGCTCTTGGCCCGCCGCCGCCATCGGCAGCATCAGGAATTTCAGGTCTTCCTGCGTATAGCCGAAGGCCTGCTGGGCCTTGAGCAGGGTGGCCTCGGAGGGCGGCATGGGGCCGACCGTCATGGGTAGCTTGGTCAGGCGGATTTGGGTCTCGTCGAGCCAGTGTTGATAGGGGTGGGCCTCGGCCAGTTGGGCCTTCAGCTCCTCGTCGTCGATGATGCGGCCTTGGTCCATATCGATTAGGAACATCTTGCCGGGCTGCAAGCGCCACTTTTTGATGATCTTTTCTTCCGGGATGTCCAATACGCCCATCTCGGAGGCCATCACCACCAGATCATCGTCGGTGATCAGGTAGCGCGCCGGGCGCAGGCCGTTGCGGTCCAGGGTGGCGCCGATTTGGCGGCCGTTGGTGAAGGCCACCGCGGCGGGGCCGTCCCAGGGCTCCATCAGGGCCGCGTGGTATTCGTAGAAGGCGCGGCGCTGGTCGTCCATCAGCGGGTTTTCGTGCCAGGCCTCGGGGATTAGCATCATCATGGCGTGGGTCAGCGAATAGCCGCCCATCACCAGCAGTTCCAGGGCGTTGTCGAAGCAGGCCGAGTCCGACTGCCCCTCGGGGATCAGCGGCCAGACCTTTTCCAGGTCGTCGCCCAGGATTTCGGAGGCCATCTTGCTGCGGCGGGCGCGCATCCAGTTCACGTTGCCGCGCAGGGTGTTGATCTCGCCATTGTGGGCGATCATGCGAAACGGATGCGCCAGGTCCCAAGACGGGAAGGTGTTGGTGGAGAAGCGCTGATGCACCAGCGCTAGGGCGCTGACCAGGCGCTGATCTTTGAGGTCTTTGTAGTAGACGCCCACTTGGTTGGCCAGCAGCATGCCCTTGTACAGCAGGGTGCGGCTGGACATGGAGGGGATGTAGAAGCCCTCGCAGCCGCCTTGGTCGTCCTCGCGGATTTTGTTTTCGATCTGCTTGCGGATTACGAACAGCTTGCGCTCGAAGCTGTCGTTGTCCGGGCAGTTGCCGCCGCGGCCGACGAAGACCTGCCGGATCAGGGGCTCGCAGGCCTTTACGCTCTCGCCGAGGCCGCTGTTGTCCACCGGCACATCGCGCCAGCCGAGGAATCGCTGCCCCTCTTGGGCGATGAAGTAGGTGACCGCCTCCTCGCAGCGCTTGCGCGCGGCGTTGTTGGCGGGCAGGAACAGCATGCCCACGCCATAGTCGCCCTCGGCCGGGAGTTCAAAGCCCGTCTCGGCGCGCAGGAAGGCGTCCGGCAGCTGCATCAGCAGGCCGGCGCCGTCGCCCGCGAGGGGGTCGGCGCCCACGGCGCCGCGATGGGTCAGGCGATCAAGCACCTGTAAGCCCTGATCGATAATGGAGTGAGATTTCCGGCCTTTAATGTCGGCCACGAAACCGACGCCGCAGGCATCGTGCTCGTTTTGCGGGTCGTACAACCCCTGCCGTTTCGGCAAAGCCCTTTGGGTCATCGCAAACCTCGTTGTTTAGCGGGCCGGGAGGGTGCGAGTCGCCCCCGGCGGATGAATTCATTGCCCGGTTGATCGGGCCCTTCCCCGTGCGTCCGGTCGCAAGACCCGCCTGGCCTCTGAGCTTGCACGCTAGGGCGCCGGCATCGAGGACGCGGGGGTTGCGCACGCCCGCAGGCTGTAGCTACGCGACTACAGCGAGGATCGACCGGGGCTGGCCTCGCTATCGAAAATTCGGCCGAAGAGTTTAACCGATCTTCAATGGATTGCCCAATGAATCCTGATCCTTCGCGCCGGGGATGCGCGCAGTCAAGGGGCCGATTCGGTTACAATGGCGGATTGCATTTCAGGATCGACCATCGAGGCGTGAGCATTTCGGATCTTCTGCAGCAGGCGGACCTGTGCGTCAAGTGCGGCCTGTGCCTGCCCCACTGTCCCACCTACCGGCTGAGCGGCGACGAGGGCGAATCGCCCCGCGGGCGCATCGCCCTGGTGCAGGGCTGGGCCCAGGGGCGCATTGGGGGCGAGCGCCTGTATCGGCATTTGGATCGATGCCTGGGCTGCCGCAATTGCGAGCGCATGTGCCCCTCCGAGGTGCCCTATGGGCGCCTGCTGGCCGAGACCCGGATCGCGCAGCGGGCGCAAGGCCGGCGCGCCGGTGACCGGCTCGACCGCCTGGTGCTCGACCTAATGCCCAAGGCCCCGTTTTGGGGCCAGGCCCAGGCGTTGCTGAAGGTCTACCAGAAAGGGCCGGCGCGTGTGCTCGCGGCGGTCGCCCCGCAGCGGATTAGGCGCCTGAACGCCCTAATGCCCGCGGACGCCGGCTTGTTCGATGCCTACGGCTTGCACCCGGCCATCGGCGACAAGCGGGGGCGGGTGGGGCTGTTCACCGGCTGTGTGGGGCGGATGGCGGATCGCCCGGCCTTGGCCGCGGCCATTCGCGTGCTGCGGGCCTGGGGCTTCGAGGTCTGGGTTCCCGCAGGCCAGCGCTGTTGCGGGGCGCTTGATCTGCATCAAGGGGATCAGGCGCAGGCGGAGGCGCTGGCGACGATCAACCGCGGCGCGTTCGAGGGGCAGGGGCTGGCGGCGCTGATCGGCGTGGCCAGCGGCTGCACCGCCCACTTAGCAGAGTATGACCAATGGGGGGCGGGTTGGTCCATGCCGGTGCGGGATATTAGCGACTTTCTGGCCGCGGTCGGCCCGCCGCAGGGCCTGGAGCTGCGGCCGGTGAGGCGCAAGGTCTCTCTGCATACCCCCTGTTCCCTGCGCAACAGCCTGCGGGCCGAGTCGGGCCCGGCAAGGTTGCTGGCACTGGTCCCCGGTCTGGAGGTCGAACCCTTGGACGACGGCGGGCTCTGCTGCGGCGCCGCCGGCGGCTATCTGGTGCTGCAGCCGGAAATGGCGGAGCGGCTGCGCGAGGCCCCGTTGGAGGCGTTGCGGCGAGCCGCAAGGGAGCAGTTGCTCACCTCCAACACCGGGTGCAAACTGCATCTGGCGGCGGGGCTCCGGCAGGCCGGGCTGGACGTGCGGGTGGCGCATCCGGCGGAGGTGGCGGCGGAGGCGATAAGCGCAAAGGGCTCAGTCGGGTGATGGTTCGCCGATGGGCTTGAAGTACAGCAAGCAAGCTCGGAAATACCTGCTCAAGATGCCGCCCGAACCGGCCCGGGCGATCAGGCAGACGCGGTTGCAGGCGGCGGCCGATTTCGATGGTTTTTCGGGGGATTTGGTGAAAATGGCAGGCAGTGATTGCTATAGGCTGCGGGTTGGCCGCTAGCGCGCTATCCTCCAGGTGCGCGACAGTGGATTGGTGTTGATGATATTGAGCATCGGTCCCCGGGGGGGTGTCTATAAATGACCACGCAAGTCATCGAAAAAGACGCTCGCCCTGAGTATGCGGTGGTGCCTTGGAATGAGTTTCAGGCGCTTCGTGAGCGGGCGGCGATGGTGGAGGAGGTGCAGGAGGCTTGCGTGGCGTCTCAGCGCATCGACGCGGGCGAGGAAACCTATCCGGATGCGTTGGCGGGCCGTTTGCTGGATGGTGAGAATCCGGTTCACGTCTGGCGTGAATATCGGGATCTCAGTGAGCAGGCCCTGGCTGAAGCCGTCGGTCTGACGGTTGCCGAGATCGGTGAAATCGAGGCTGAAGAAAGGGAGGTCTCCGTGACGTTGTTGAAGCTTTTAAGTGAGGCGTTGGATGTGGAGCGGGAAGACCTGGTGAGATGCAGCAATGAATAGCGTCCTGTTTCGGTTCGATCCGTTGACATCGCTGTGGGCGAGCTTCCGCTTGACGGTCGCGTTCACGATGATCGCCTTCACCTCAGGCGCCGCCGCCGCCGTGTTCGCCCTGCAGGCGGGGCAGGACCTGATCGGCGGCATCTTTACCGAGCGCACCCGGCATGAGGACACCTTGTCCGACGTGGCCCGCCGGCGCGATTTGGGTTATGACGAAATCGTCGCCGCCAATCCGGAGGTCGATCCCTGGCTGCCGGGCGAGGGCACGCGGGTGCTGGTGCCGAGCTTCTTCGTCCTGCCGCCGGGACCGCGCAAGGGCATCGTGATCAATCTGCCCGAGTTGCGCCTCTATTATTACCCCAAGGGCGGCAAGAAGGTGATCACCTATCCGTTGGGCATCGGCCGCGAGGGCTGGGAAACCCCGGTCGGCGAGACCCGCATTACGCGCAAGAAGGAAAACCCCGCCTGGATTCCGCCCGAGTCCATCCGCCTAGAGCACGAAGAGCAGGGCGATCCGTTGCCCAAGATCGTGGAGCCCGGCCCGGATAATCCGCTGGGCAGTCACGCGCTCTATTTGGGCATGCCGGGCTATTTGATCCACGGCACCAACAAGCCCTACGGCGTGGGGATGCGGGTGAGCCATGGCTGCATTCGGCTCTATCCCGAGGACATTGCCGAGTTTTTCCCCGATGTGCCCGCCGGTACGCCGGTGCGCATTATCGACCAGCCCTACAAGGCGGGCTGGTTCGACGGTCGGCTATTCATTGAGGCGCATGCGCCACTAACGGATGACCAGGACGAGGCGCACAATCGCCTGACGCCGTTGCTCAAGGTCGCTATCGGGGCCCTGGGCGAGCGCAACGACGAACTGGACTGGGATGCGCTGAAAAAGGCGGTGCGGGAGCACAGCGGGGCGCCTGTTCCGGTGACCGCGGCGGTGGTCACCGAGCGGCAATCGGATCAGCCGTCGGCAGAGGAGCCGCTGGTGGAGATCGTTTGGTAGGGACGGCCGGGAGGGGATGTCGGCGCCGCGGTGAAGATGGTGCGTTACGGCGCGCGGCAATGCGGGAGTTGAGTTTGGGTTTCGCGGTGGGCGCGCCTAACGCACGCGGACTCGTTCAGTGAACGGGGATGAGCCGTTGATCAACTAACCGCCAACGGCCGCCTAAGCTTTTTAATCAACCCCCCCTCCGCGCTCTCTGCGGTTCTCTGCGTCCTCTGCGGTTCTCTGCGTCCTCTGCGTCCTCTGCGTCCTCTGCGTCCTCTGCGTTCTTAAGCGCCGTTGTTTCCGTTGGTTCGGCGCAGGCGTACTAGGGCGTCGCCCCGTGCCACGACGAAAGCGCCCGCAGGCGCTTATTCCTTCTTCCTGTCGGAGCGGCTGGGGGTGTCGCCCCCCCCAGGGCGAGCAAATGCCCTTACTTCATCATCGCCTTGCGCACAATGCGGCTGGCGCGCTCGGAGGCGTCGTCCGCGGCGGCCTGCGCGGTGTTGGCGGCGTCCATCGCCGCTTCGGCCTTGCGGTCCGAGGTGTCGGCGGTGGCCTGGGCCTCGCGCGCGGTGCGCAGCGCCAGATCCGCGGTCTGCTGGGCGCGCTGGATGCGGGATTCCAGGTCTTGCATCGCGGCCTCTTTCTCCTGGGTGGTCATGCAGCCGCTGAGCAGGGTCAGCGCGGCGCCGGCCAGCAGGCCGCGGGTCAGGTAGGCAGTCTTCATCGTCTGTATTCTCCTTAAAATGGGCTTGGATTGCAGGGTGGAATCTTAGGGCATTTCGGGGGCGGATAATAGCTTCATGCGTTGCCCTTTCCCTTCATGCCGATGCCGTGCTCTTGCGCGAAGTCCAGCATGCGCTGAACCGAGCGCACGGCCTGTCGGGCGGTTGCGGGGTCCACCTGGATCTCCGGCTCGCCGGTTTCCAGGCAGGCCGCCAGGTTTTGCAAGGCGTTCATGCCCATCCAGGGGCAGTGGGCGCAGGTCTGGCAGGTGGCGCCTTCGCCCCCTGTGGGGGCCTCCAGCAGCCGCTTGTCCGGGGCCGTTTGCTGCATTTTGTAGAAGATGCCCTTGTCGGTGGCGACGATGAATTCCGGGTTTTTCATCGCGCCCACGGCCTTAATCAGCTTGGTGGTGGAGCCCACCACGTCCGCCTGGTCGATTACATGGGCCGGGGACTCCGGATGCACCAACACCGCGGCGTCCGGGTGCAACCGGCGCAGGCGCTCCAGGGCCACGGACTTGAACTCCTCATGCACCACGCAGGCCCCGGGCCAAAGGGTCATCTCGGCCCCGGTGACGCGCTGAATATAGTGCCCCAGGTGCTTGTCCGGCGCCCACAGGATCTTTTCCCCGCGCCCGGCTAGGTGCTCCACGATGGGCAGCGCAATGCCGGAGGTCACCATCCAGTCCGCCCGCGCCTTCACCGCCGCGCTGGTGTTGGCGTACACCACCACGGTGTGGTCCGGATGGGCGTCGCAAAAGGCGCTGAACGGGTCCGCCGGGCAGCCCTCGTCCAGCGAGCAAGTGGCGTTCAGGTCGGGCATTAGGATGCGCTTTTCCGGGTTCAGGATCTTCGCGGTCTCACCCATGAAGCGCACCCCGCAGACCACCAGGGTCTGCGCCTCGTGCTCGGCGCCGAAGCGGGCCATCTCCAGCGAGTCCGCCACGCAGCCGCCGGTTTCGTCCGCCAGGGCCTGAAGCCGGGCGTCGGTATAATAGTGGGCCACCAGGGTCGCGTTGTTGCGTTTCAACAGGGCCTTAATGCGGTCCTTCAAGTCCCGCTCTTCGGCCGCCGACAGGGCCGGCCATTCAGGGTGGGGCGGCGCCTGAATCTCGGGGATTCGCACCTCGATGGGGCTTTGCGCTTGGCTCATTTCGTCTGCTCACAGAGGGTCATTGAATGTGTATCCCACCCGATCGGGCTGCTTGACCCGATACAGCCGGGCCGCTCGGCGGTTGCCGCGCGAGCGGGTCTCGCCGGTCTCTTCCAGTAAGCCGCGATGCAAGACCGAGTTGCGGAAATCGCGCTTGTCGAGCGCCGCCTGGCGCAGGATCTCATACACCTGCTGCAATTCGTCCAGGGTGAAGGCCTTGGGCATGAACTGAAAGGCGAGGGTGGAGTCATCCAGTTTCGCCGCCAGCCGTTGGCGGGCCATGCGGATGATCTCGGCGTGATCGAAGGCCAGCTCGGGCAAGGCGTTTAGCGCGAACCAGCCGGCCTCCGCCGCGTCGCTCGCCGCCCGCACCTGCAAGCGCTCGACGGGGACCAGGGCGAAATAGGCCACGCTGATCACCCGCTCCCGCGGATCCCGCTGCGGGCGACCGAAGGCGCAGACTTGCTCCAGGTAAAGATCCCGCACCCCGGTCTCTTCTTCCAACTCCCGTGCGGCGCAGCTCTCCAGGTCCTCGTCAATGTCCAGGAAACCGCCCGGCAGCGCCCAGCAGCCCTTGAAGGGCTCGCCGCCGCGCCGGATCAGCAGCAGTTGGAGCTGTTGCTGCCGAAGGCTGAACACCGCGATATCCGCGGTCACGGCAGGGTGGGGGTAGGGATAGCAATAGGAACCGGCCATAAGATCTCATTAAGCGTGACTTACAGACCATTATGGTGTTTCGGGTACGCTTTTCAAGTGCGCCGCCGTCCCAGCCACGCCTAGCCGCCTGGAGTACAGCCCTTGGGCTTGTGCGGTTCTTCGTGTGCTCTGCGCCGCGAGGGCGCCTGGGTTGCCAGTTCCTCAAACGCAGTGTGAAACGCGAGTTTGAAACACCGCGGGTCCCCAGGCCCCAGCTTGGGGATCCGCGTCAAGGCAAGTAGGGGGCGGTTCAAAAATAACCGAGTTTAAGGAGAAGAACCACGAATAGATACGGATTTTTGCTTCGCGGGTTCTCGGGGTCTTGTTTCGCTTTGGCGGTGTTTGCATTATTTCATTATAGTCCTCAGCGCTTAGCCGGGGGTGGTGCGTTACGGCGCGCGGTAATGCGGGTGTTGAATTCGGGTTCGTGGTTGGCGCGCCTAACGCACCCTAGCCGGCGCCGGGATGGGAGGGTGCGTTACGACGCGGCGGCCCTTGGGTGTGGGGGCAGGCACTGCCCGAGGGCTGTACGCCGGCTTTATCGGTGGAGCTTGGCCCTGCGCCGTCGGGGGGCGTGTCTCGGCTGGGGCGCGGGGGATGGATTGAGGATATGGCGGAGAGGGTGGGATTCGAACCCACGGACCGTTGCCGGTCAACGGTTTTCAAGACCGCCGCTTTCGGCCGCTCAGCCACCTCTCCGAAGCCCGGTATTCTACCGGACCTTGGGGGGCGCGCCAAGGGGTGGATGACCTTGGGGCTATTGATCGAGGTAGGCGATGGCGAGTTGGAGCTGGTTGAAGAGTTTTTGCTTGTCTTCTTCGGCGATTTCGCGGGGGTCCATGCGCAGGCTGAGGCCGGGGGTGTCGAGGACGATTTCTTCGGCGTTGGATTTGACGCGTTCGAAGAGGTCTACGACCTCGTAGATGGGGATGGGGCGGTCGAAGCCTTTGACTGAGATTTCGCCCATTTTCTTGCAGTAGATGGCGTCTTTGACCATGGACCAGGTTTCGTTGGAGACCAGGATGCGGCCGGGTTCGGCGGCGGATTCGAGGCGGCTGGCGAGGTTGACCTGGCCGCCGATGACGGTGTAGTCCATGCGGTCCTTGGAGCCGAAGTTGCCTACGGTGCAGTAGCCGGAGGCGATGCCCATGCGTGCGGCGAAGGGCATGTTGATGCCCTGCACGGCCCATTGTTTGCGCAGGTCGAGGATGGCGCGCTGCATTTCGATGGCCATTTTGACGCAGTTGAGGGCGTCTTCGCGGGCGCCTTTGCTTTCGGGGTCGCCGAAGAAGACGAGGATGGCGTCGCCGATGAATTTGTCGAGGGTGCCGCCGTATTCGAGGACCAGGCCGGACATGCGTTCGAGGTAGGAGTTGAGGACGAAGTTGAGGTCTTCGGGCTCCATGTGGTCGGTGTTGGCGGTGAAGCCGGCGATGTCGGAGAAGAAGATGCTGAGTTTCTTGCGCGTGGTCTCTAGGCGGACATCGCGCCGGCCTTCGAAGATGGAGCGGTAGAGTTGCGGCGAGAGGTAGCGCGAGAGCTTGTCCGAGAGGCCTTTGAGGCTCTGTTGGGAGAAGCGCAGGGCGAGGTGGTTGTTGATCCGCGCACGCACTAGCGGCGGGCTGATGGGCTTGGTGATGAAGTCCACGGCGCCGGCCTCGAAGCCGCGCATTTCGTCTTCGACCGCGTTGCGGGCGGTGATGAAGATCACCGGGATGTCGGCGGTGTCGGGGTTTGCTTTGAGCTGGCGACAGACGCTGTAGCCGTCCATGTCGGGCATCATCACGTCGAGCAGCACCAGGTCCGGCGGATAGGCGGCGATGTCTTCCAGCGCGCCGGCGCCGTCGAGGGCGACGCTGACGGCGTATTCGTCGCGCAGTACGTTGACCAGGATTTCGACATTGATTTCGTTGTCATCGACGACGAAGATTTCGGGGCGTTGTTGGCTCATGCGGCGCCGGGGCCTAGGCGGTTGATGATTTGGCTGAGGATTTGTTGCGCCGGGCGGAAGCGGTAGCGGCGGATGGCGCTATCGAGTTCGGCGATTGGGGCTTGCAGTTCCGCCGGCCACTGGCGGGCCTTGATTTCCAGCAGGGCGGCTTCGCACTCCACCGGCCGCCGGCGTTCCAGGGGCTGTTGGAGCTGGTTGAGCAGTTCGCGCGCCTGAGCGGGGTCGAAGGCGGCCCTGGGCGGGGGGGCGCTGGCCTCGGCGGGGGCCGCCCCGCCGCGCCCGGCCTGCCATTGGTCGAGCAGCCGAAAGACCTCGTCGAGGGTGCTTTCCACCGCCGGGGTCAGGGTTTGGGCCAATTCGGGGTCGCCGTTCTTGAGGGCGAATTCCACCGCTTTGGCGGCTTCGACGAGGGGGTGGGCGTCGATGTTGCCGGCGGCCCCCTTGAGGCTGTGGGCCAGGCGCTCGGCGGTGGCGAGGTCGCCCGCGTTTAATGCCTGTTTGAGGGCCGCTGCGGCGCCGCGTTGGTCGGCATGGAAGCGGTCGAGGATGCGCACGAGGAGGCCGCTGTTGCCGCCGAAGCGTTTCAGGGCTTGTCCGATTTGGATTGCTTGGCTGAGCGGAAACTCGAGTTTGTTCTCGCCTTGGCCCCAGGTCTGCCAGCCGTCTTTCGGCGCCTGGTCGACGGGCGGAAACAATTCCGCGAGGGTCGCCTCCACCTGAGTGATCCCCAAGGGTTTTTGCACGAACAGGCGGATCCCGGCCGCGCTGCATGGGTTCGATTCGGAGGCCTCGGCGTGGGCGAGCAGGCCCACCACGGGCAGCTCTGCGAGTTTCGGTATGGCGCGCAGCTCGTGCAGCAGGCGGCAGTTGTGCAGGCCGTCGAAGCCGGGGTCGAGGAACACGCAGTCGAAGGCCTGGCCGGCGTCGAGGGTTTGGCGCGCATCTGCCAAGCTGCGCACGGCCACCGCCTGCACCCCGGCCTGTTCGAAGATTTCGTGCGCTAGCAGCAGGTTGAGTTCGTCGTTATCGATCAGCAGCACGCGCACCGGGGCGGGTGCTTTGGCGGCGCTGGCTGGGTGGGTGGAACCTGTGTTAATCATAGCCTTGGTTTAGCCGTCGCCTGCGGGTTGGAGGCGCTGGTTTCCATGTTGATAGAGCCAGGACCGGGCGCCGATCAGGCAGGGGGCGGTGTTCGGCGCGGGGTCGATATTCTGCGTGTCGTTGGAATCTCGCATAAATCGCCCGAGCGGTCAATCATCGCCGCCGCCTGCGGCCGAAGGGGCGCAAAGCAGTTGGCGCTTGGGCGGGGCCATGCTACCTTTCACGCTTTGCGGGCACAGGTCATTTCAGCGGGCGCGATGGCGTTTTCCAATCTTTTTCATTACGCGGGCATTATCGGCAAGTCGGGCGATCCGACGGTGCTGGACGCATTGCAGCGCTTGGTGGCGATTTTGCAGCGCCGGGGCGTGCAGATGTTGCTAGAGGCCGGCACCGCGGCGCGGATGCCGCTCGGCGGGCTGGCGGCGGCGGAGCTGGAGGTGATTGGTGAGCGCTGTGATATCGCCATCGTGGTGGGCGGCGACGGCACCCTGTTGGGCACGGCCAGTCGCTTGTCGGATTACGACATCGCGTTGTTGGGGATCAATCGCGGCCGCCTGGGGTTTTTGACCGATGTCTCCGCCGAGGACCTGGAGGGGGCCATTGAGCGCATCTTCGACGGGCGCTTTCGGCAAGAGCGGCGCTGCTTGCTGCGGGCGGAGGCCGGCGCCCAGAGCGCCAAGGCGTTTAATGATGTGGTGCTGCACAAATGGAATATCGCCCGCATGATTGAGTTCGAGACCTATGTCAACGGCCAGTTCGTGAACGTGCAGCGCTCGGACGGCCTGATTGTGTCCACGCCTACGGGCTCCACGGCCTATGCGTTGTCCGGGGGCGGACCCTTGGTGCATCCGGACTTGAACGCCTCGGTGCTGGTGCCCATTTGCCCGCATACCCTGAGCAATCGGCCGATTGTGGTGGACGGCGACGCGGAAATCGAGATCGTGATTTGCGGTCACACCGATTACGATCAAATTCGCATCACCTGCGACGGCCAGATCGTGCTGCCGGCGGGCGACGGGCGCATTCGCATCGTCAAGCATGAGCATCAGGTGCGCCTGATTCACCCTTCGGACTACGACTATTTCAATATCCTGCGGGTGAAGCTCGGTTGGAGCGAGCACCCGGCCTGACCTGCTTATGCTGACTCGTATCGTCGTCAAAAACCTGGCCATCGTCTCCGCCCTGGAGCTGGAATTGGCCGCCGGCATGAGCGTGCTCAGCGGCGAGACCGGGGCGGGCAAGTCGATTTTGATCGACGCCCTGGGCCTGACCCTGGGCGAGCGCGCGGACACCGGCCTGATTCGCCCCGGCTGCGAGCGCGCCGAGGTGACGGCGGTGTTCGACGTGGCGGCCTCGCCGCGGGTGCGCGAATTGCTGTGCGAGCAGGACCTGGAGAGCGGCGACGAATGCATCTTGCGGCGGGTGATCACCCCCAGCGGCTCGCGCGCCTATGTGAATGGCAGCCCGGCCCCGGCCAAGCTGCTGCAGGCGTTGGGCGGGATCCTGGTGGATATCCATGGGCAACACGCCCACCAATCGCTACTGCGGCGCGACGAGCAACGGCTGCTGCTGGACGAATTCGCCCATCACCCGGCGCTGGTGACTCGCACCGCCGAGGGGTTTCGCGCCTGGCGCCGGACCGAGGACGAGTTGCGGCGGCTGCGCGAGGCCTCGCGGGACCGCAGTGATCGGCTGGATTTGTTGCGGTTTCAGGTGGAGGAGCTTCAGGCCCTGAACCTGCAACCGGACGAAATTCGCGAACTCGACGAGCAGCACCGACGCCTGAGCAATGCGGGGCGTTTGTTGGAGGGCTGTAATCGCCTGCTGGAGATGCTGGAGGACGACGAGCAATCGGCCGGGGCGCTGGTGACGCGCGCGGCGGCGGAGCTCGACGAGCTGGCGGAGGCGGACCGGGCGTTGGAGGAGAGCCGGGCGCTGATCGAGAACGCGGCGATTCAAATCGAAGAGGGCGCGCGGGGGCTGCGCCATTACGCCGATCACCTGGAGCTGGACCCGCAGCGTTTGGCGGAGGCCGAGCAACGGCTGTCGGCCATTCATGACTTGTCGCGCAAGTACCGCTGTCCGCCCGAGGTCCTGCCCGAGCGCCTGGCCGAGTTCGAGACCGAACTCGACCAACTGCAAAACGCCGATGTGCAGTTGGCGGGGCTGGAGACCGAGGCCGATCGGCTGCGCGGCGGGTTTTTGACCGCCGCGGGCCGGTTGCATGAAAGCCGGCGCAAGGCGGCGCGCAAGCTGGAAAAGGCGGTGATGGAGGGCATGCAGCAATTGGGCATGCCGGGCGGCCGGTTCGAGGTCGGCCTCGATCCGCTGCCCGAGGGCAAGGCCGGCGCGGCCGGTTTGGACCGAATCGAATACCGCGTCAGCGCCAACCCCGGCCAGCCCTTGCAATCCTTGACCAAGGTGGCCTCGGGCGGCGAGCTGTCGCGCATCAGCCTGGTGATTCAGGTGGCCACCGCGGGCTGCACCGGCGTGCCCACGCTGATCTTCGACGAGGTGGATGTGGGCATCGGCGGCGGCGTGGCCGAGGTGGTGGGCCAGTTGTTGCGCCGCCTCGGGCACAGCCGACAGGTGTTGTGCGTAACCCACCTGCCGCAAGTGGCCGCCCAGGGGCACAGCCACTTGCAGGTGGCCAAGCAAAGCGACGGCCGCAACACCTCCACCGCCATCGCCCCGCTAGACCCAGCGGGCCGGGTGGAAGAGATTGCCCGCATGCTCGGCGGCATGGAGATTACATCGCAAACCCGCGCCCACGCCCGCGAGATGCTAGACCGGGCGCAAGGGGCGTGAAGGCCTCCCCGTCCAACGCTTAAACCGCTCGTCGAGACTCCTGTATTCGAGAAGCGCCGATGTTTCAGCAGGGATTTTATACCCCCAAGCACCTAATGCTGGACGATCAGCCCTATTTCATCACCGGGGCGATCGATGAAAAACGGCCGTTGCTGGCGGCTGAGGTCTGTAAGGCGCGTTTGATCGAGTTGTTCCACGAGTGTTTTGCCGAGCACGGCTGGCTGCTTGGAGATTGGGTGGTTTTGGACAATCATTACCACCTGCTGTGCCAAAGCGGGAAGGGCGAGCGCCTGCCGCGGTTGATGCGGTGTCTGCATGCGAATTCGGCGCGAACCATTCGGGCCGAGACCGGTTGCGAGCTGCCGGTGTGGTGGAACTACTGGGACTACTGCCCGCGGGGCGAGGCGGACTACCGGGTGCGGCAGAACTATCTGTTCAATAACCCTTTCAAACACGGCTATGTGACGGACCTGCGGGATTATCCCTATTCCACCTTTCATCGCACCCTGGAGGCGGAGGGCCGGGAGACCTTGGCGCGGCGGTTTCGGGCGCATCCGGGATACCGGACCTTGAGCCTGCCTGAGGATGATTTTTGATTGGGGGGGCAGGCTGGCGTTTGAACTTTAGGCGGGCAAACTCGCGTTTGAACTCCAGGCGGGGCAGGCTGGCGTTTGAACTTTAGGCGGGCAAACTCGCGTTTGAACTCCAGGCGGGGCAGGCTGGCGTTTGAACTTTTGGGCTGGGCAAACTCGCGTTTGAACTCCAGGCGGGGCAGGCTGGCGTTTGAACTTTTGGGCTGGGCAAACTCGCGTTTGAACTCCAGGCTGGGCAAACTCGCGTTTGAACTTTAGGCGGGGGTCAAACCCGCGTTCAAGACTCCGGGGCCTTAGCGGGTTTTTCGGGGCGGCTTTATTCGGCGCTGCACTCGGCGGCGGGTTCGATGCGGTTGCGGCCGCCCTCTTTGGCTTGGTAGAGGGCGGCGTCGGCGTGTTTGATGAGGTCTGCGGGTTTTTTGCCTTCTTTCGGGGTGGTTACCGCCACGCCGAGGCTGATGCTCAGGTGTTCGGACACGGTCGAGTCTTGGTGGGGCAGGCGGAGCCGGTCCACCGCCTGATGCAGCTCTTTGGCCACTTGGCAGGCGCCCCGGAGGTCGGTGTCGGGCAGCAGGCAGATGAATTCTTCGCCGCCGAAACGCGCCACGCTATCGCCCGGCCGGCGCAGGGCGCGGTGCAGCGCTTGGGCGATGCGTTTCAATGCGTCGTCGCCCGCTAGGTGGCCGTAGCGGTCGTTGTAGTCCTTAAAGAAGTCAATGTCGATCATAATCGACGCCAGGGGTTGGCGCCGGCGTCTTGCCCGCCGCCATTCCTGGTCCAGCGTTTTGTCGAAATGCCGGCGGTTGGGGATGCCGGTGAGGCCGTCGGCGTTGGCGAGGCGGTTGTAGCGGTCGCGGTAGTTCTTGAGTTCCAGGATGTCGTGATAGCTCTGCAACTGGCCATGCAGGATGATCGCCAAGCGGTGGTCGAGCAAGGCCGCACGCGGTCTGAAGTCGTTGATCTCGCCGCGCAGCGCCCGCGGCGCTTGCGCGGCCAGGTCGCCCCCCGAGGTGAATAGCGCCAAACGGGTGTAGCGGTTGTTCGACGCTTGCCGGATGTGCGTCACTAGATCCAACCCGGCGGTCTCGGTCTCCAGCGCGCAGTTAATCAGCGCCAACGCGATGTCGCGGCGGGTGGCGAGGCTCTCGCGGGCCTCGTGGGCGGATACGCAGCCGATGATGTGTAGGCTTCGATGCTCGATTTTCTCCTCGGCGGTCCGCCGGCGCAGGCGTCGGTGTAGGTCGCGGTCGCCGTCAACCAGCAATACCACCCAAGGCGCGTCCCGTTCCTGAAGGATGCGCTGCTCGAAGACGCCGCTGGATTCGGCGGTCCGCAAAGGCTGTTTTTGTTTGGAACTCATGATTCTCCGTTGGTCGCCGCTGGGGTGCCATAGCCTTTAGTTTAGGCCAAGTTGGCGTTTTGCGGCCAGATGATGCAAAGCTGCGTTGCATTTTTTGATGCCGAATGCCCCGACGGTTGTGCGGGTTTCAAAAATACGAGAGGCCGACCTCGTACACGCCGCCAATCACCAGATACTCCTCCTCGCCTTTCAGCAAACCGGGCAGCAAGTCGGGAAAGAATAACAGCTTGGACCAAGGCGCGGCGATTTCGATGATGTAGTCGCCGAATTCGCTGGCGCGGTCGCGGCTGGCGGTGAAGGAGTTGAGGTTGTTAAGCAACATCAGCGCGCGGTTGCGCCCGGGGCGCCGCAAGATGTCGTGCTGCTGTAGCGCGTTCAGCCCCCTGAATAGGCGTTGATGATGCATTTCGGGCCGGCTGCGGCGCAGTTCGTACTGACAATAGGTGAACAGCAGGTCGAACTGGGATTCCAGCGCATTGGTGTTGTAAAGGCCGCGCGCCCGCGCCGCCAGGTAATGTTGAAAACGCTCCCCGCTGTAATCCCCCAAGGGGCCGCCGTGGCTGCGCGGCAGCAGGCCGAAGCGGGATTCCACCCAGCTTTTGAGCACCGCGGCCTCCTGGCCGTCGGCATCGAAGAACCAGCCGCGGAGCATGCGCAGGTAATCCGCCTTGCCGCGTTGGCCGGCGCTGCCGGGCCGATAGCCCGCGTCCTCCAGGTGATCGAGCCGGAAGTTGGCCTTCATATAGTCCATAAAGCGCAGCGCGCGCGCCGCCGGGGTCGGCAGTTGGTCCAGGGTCTGAAACAGGGCGGCGTGCAGCGCCCGAATGCCGTCGATTTCCAACGCCGCCGGGTGGCGCTGAAAGGTCAGGCCGCCCAAGATCACCGGCGGCAGGTTGCAGCGGTTGATGGGCAGGCGGGCGAACGCGGGCAGGGTGTCGGTGGCCGGGGCGGTTTCCAAGTAATTACCTCGGTATTGAAGGGAACTTTACAGGGCTGTTGGACGAATCCTTGTGTGCAACTCGACACTGGCCCCTGGTCGGGCGACGCTCGGCCCAAATCTTTTTGGGCTTTAAATAAAAAACATAATGAATTTCATAGGCTTGAGTTTTTTGTTGGGGATTCTGGCACAGCCGTTGCTGAGCCTTATGCCAAGAGAGATTCATCGTTCCTCTCTGTAACCGGAACAACCAACAGGAGAACCAACCATGTCCCTACGTCAGTGTGCAATTTATGGTAAAGGCGGTATCGGCAAGTCTACCACGACCCAGAACTTGGTGGCCGCGCTGTCCGAGGCCGGCAAGAAGGTGATGATCGTCGGCTGCGATCCCAAGGCCGACTCCACCCGCTTGATGCTTCACTCTAAGGCCCAGACTACGGTGATGCATCTGGCCGCCGAGGCCGGTTCCGTTGAGGACCTGGAACTCGAAGATGTGATGTCGGTAGGCTACGGCGACGTGAAGTGCGTGGAGTCCGGCGGTCCGGAGCCCGGCGTAGGCTGCGCCGGCCGCGGCGTAATCACCGCCATCAACTTCCTGGAAGAAGAAGGCGCCTATGACGAAGACCTGGACTTCGTGTTCTACGACGTGCTGGGTGACGTGGTGTGCGGCGGCTTCGCCATGCCCATTCGCGAGAACAAGGCGCAAGAGATCTACATCGTGGTGTCCGGCGAAATGATGGCCATGTATGCGGCCAACAACATCGCCAAGGGCATCGTGAAGTACGCCTCCTCCGGCGGCGTGCGTCTGGCCGGCCTGATCTGCAACAGCCGTAACACCGCCCGCGAAGACGAACTGATTGATGAGCTGGCGCGTCAGCTCGGCACCCAGATGATTCACTTCGTGCCGCGTGACAACGAGGTGCAGCGCGCCGAGATTCGTCGCATGACGGTGATCGAGTACAACCCCAAGGCCAAGCAAGCCGACGAGTATCGCACCCTGGCCAAGAAGGTGATCGAAAACCAGAAGTTTGTGATCCCCACCCCGGTGAGCATGGATGCGCTGGAAGAGGTGATGATGAGCTTCGGCCTCCTGGAAGAGGACGACGAATCCATCGTGGGTCAAACCGCCGCCGAAGTCGGCGCCTGATCTCATTCCGCGGCGGGGCCTGCGGGTCCCGCGTCTTGCGCACCAGAACCCTTGCTGTGTCCGTCCACGGATTAGTGGCGACAGAGGAGTATCCAAATGACATCCATGACGCGTGAAGAGACCGAGGCCCTCATCCAGGAGGTGCTGGAGGTCTATCCCGAGAAGTCCGCCAAGGACCGCGCCAAGCACCTCACGGCCAACGACCCGGCGGTCGAGCAGTCGAAGAAGTGCATCACCTCCAACCGCAAGTCCCTGCCCGGCGTGATGACCATCCGCGGTTGCGCCTACGCCGGCTCCAAGGGCGTGGTGTGGGGGCCGATTAAGGACATGATCCATGTCTCCCACGGCCCCGTCGGGTGCGGCCAGTATTCCCGCGCCGGTCGGCGCAACTACTACGTCGGCATGACCGGCGTGAACACCTTCGGCACCATGAACTTCACCTCGGACTTCCAGGAGAAGGACATCGTGTTCGGCGGCGACAAGAAGCTGGACAAGCTGGTGGACGAGATCGAACAGCTGTTCCCCCTGAACAAGGGCGTGACGGTGCAGTCCGAGTGCCCCATCGGCCTGATCGGCGACGACATCGAGGCCGTCTCCAAGAAGAAGACCAAGGAAAAACAAAAGCCGGTGGTGCCGGTGCGTTGCGAGGGCTTTCGCGGCGTGTCCCAGTCCTTAGGTCACCACATCGCCAACGATGCGGTGCGCGACTGGGTGCTGCATAACCGCGACAACGACAACCGCTTCGAGTCCACCCCCTATGATGTCACCATCATCGGCGACTACAACATCGGCGGCGACGCCTGGGCCTCTCGCACCCTGCTCGAAGAGATGGGCCTGCGCGTAATCGCCCAGTGGTCCGGCGACGGCACCCTGGCCGAAATGGAAAACACCCCCAAGGCCAAGCTGAACCTGTTGCACTGCTATCGCTCGATGAACTACATCTCGCGCCACATGGAAGAGAAGTACGGCATCCCCTGGATGGAGTACAACTTTTTCGGCCCGACCAAGATTGAAGAGTCCCTGCGCGCCATTGCGGCCCGCTTTGACGACAAGATCAAAGAGGGCGCCGAGCGGGTGATTGCCAAGTACAAGCCGCTGATGGAGGCCACCATCGCCAAGTACCGTCCGCGTCTGGAAGGCAAAAAGGTGATGCTGTATGTGGGCGGCCTGCGTCCGCGCCACATCATCGGCGCCTACGAGGATTTGGGCATGGAAGTGGTCGGCACCGGCTACGAGTTCGCGCATAACGACGACTACGATCGCACCATCAAAGAGATGGGCGACTCCACGCTGATCTACGACGACGTCACCGGCTATGAGTTCGAGGAATTCGTCAAAAAGATCAAGCCCGACCTCATCGGCTCCGGCATTAAGGAGAAGTACATCTTCCAGAAGATGGGCATCCCCTTCCGTCAAATGCACAGCTGGGACTACTCCGGTCCGTACCACGGCTATGACGGCTTCGCCATCTTCGCCCGCGACATGGACATGACCCTCAACAACCCTTGCTGGGGCAAGCTGCAAGCCCCCTGGAAGAAGACCGAGTCCGAGTCCGTCACCAAGGCCGCCTAAGCCGGCCCCGGGTCGGGCCAAAGCCCGACCCGCATTCAACCTTCATCTGGCCCGTTGTTCGCGGATTAGCGGCGCGGGAGGAGTATAGAGCCATGCCACAGTCAGCCGATATCGTAATGCCCAGCTATCCCTTGTTCCGTGAGCAGGAATACAAGGATACGCTGAAGAACAAGCAAGAGGCCTTCGAGGAGCGCATCGACGACGCCAAGATCGCCGAGGTCTTCGAGTGGACCACCTCCGAAGAGTACAAGGAACTCAATTTCCAGCGCCAAGCCCTGACCGTGAACCCGGCCAAGGCCTGCCAGCCGCTGGGCGCGGTGCTCTGCGCCCTGGGTTTCGAGAAGACCCTGCCTTATGTGCATGGCTCTCAGGGCTGCGTCGCCTACTTTCGCACCTACTTCAATCGCCACTTTAAGGAACCGGTGGCCTGCGTCTCCGACTCCATGACCGAAGACGCGGCGGTGTTCGGCGGCCAAAAGAACATGCACGCCGGCCTGGAAAACGCCAAGGCCCTGTACAAGCCGGAGATGATCGCCGTCTCCACCACCTGCATGGCCGAGGTGATCGGCGACGACCTGAACGCCTTCATCGGCAACGCGAAGAAAGAGGGCAGCGTGCCGCAGGAGTTCCCGACTCCCTTCGCCCACACCCCCAGCTTCGTGGGTTCCCACACCACCGGTTGGGACAACATGTTCGAGGGCATCATCCGCTACTTCACCCTCAACTACATGGAAGACAAGGAAGTCGGCTCCAACGGCAAGATCAACCTGGTGCCGGGCTTCGAGACCTACCTGGGCAACTACCGGGTGATGCATCGCATGATGAAGGAAATGGGTGTGGACTACACCATGCTCTGCGACCCCACCGAGGTGCTGGACACCCCGGCCGACGGCGAATTCCGCATGTACGAAGGCGGCACCACCATCGACGAGGTGAAGGACGCGCCCAACGCCAAGGAGACCCTGTTCCTGCAACCCTGGCAGTCGGTCAAGAGCAAAAAGTACGTGAAGGCCACCTGGAAGCAGGAGGCCGCGGCCATCAACATCCCCATGGGTCTGGACTACACCGACGAGTTCCTGATGAAGATCTCGGAGATCAGCGGTCAGCCGGTCTCCGACTCTCTGACCCTGGAGCGCGGTCGCCTGGTGGACATGATGACCGACAGCCACGCCTGGCTGCACGGCAAGAAGTTCGCGGTCTACGGCGATGCCGATTTCGTGCTGGGCATGACCAAGTTCTTGCTGGAGCTGGGCGCCGAGCCCACCGACGTGCTCTGCAACCACGCCAACAAGCGCTGGAAGAAGGCGGTGGAGAAGATCTGCGCCGAGTCGCCCTTCGGTCAGAACACCCAGGTGCATATCGGCAAGGACCTGTGGCACTTCCGTTCGCTGGTGTTCACCAACCAGCCGGACTTCATGATCGGCAACAGCTACGGCAAGTTCATCCAACGCGACACGCTGCAAAAGGGCAAGGAGTTCGAGGTGCCGCTGATCCGCATCGGCTTCCCGATCTTCGACCGTCACCACATGCACCGGGACACCACCCTGGGCTACGAAGGCGCCATCTACATGCTCAAGACCATCGTCAACGCCGTACTCGAACGGCTCGACGAAGAGACCCGCGGCATGGGCACCACCGACTACAACTACGACCTGGTTCGTTAAATAGTGCCTAGTGCCTAGTGCCTAGTGCTTAGTGCTTAGTACGAAGGCCCCGCCCCTTTTTTGGGGCGGGGCCGGGCACTCAGAACACAGCACTCGGCACTCCCGGCACTGAGGATGATTCGAATGCCCAAAGTGATGCTCCGTTACTCCGACAAAGGCAAGCTCCTCTTCTATGTGGCCAAGAAGGACCAGGAAGACGAAATTGCCAAGGTGGAGAAGGACGACGAAAACGCGTGGGGCGGCGAGGTGGAGTTGACGGACGGGTCGAAGTTCTATATCGATCCCATCAGTCCCCCGCCCAAGTTTCCCACCACCCTGATGTTCAAGAAGGCCTGACGGCCGGAGGTTATCGAAATGGCTTTGACCATCGTGAAAGATGTCTGCACCGCATGCGGCGACTGCGAGCCGGTCTGCCCGACCAAGGCGGTCTATCCGCACAAGGGCCTGTACGCCATCGATCCCGAGAAGTGCACCGAGTGCGAGGGCGAGCATGACGAGCCCCAGTGCCTGGATGTCTGCATGGAAGACGACTGCATTATCCCGTTGGATTCCTGATCCGAGGCTTATAGCCGTAATCCCTGAAGGTTGAAGTCACTGTGGATACACCGAGGAGTGGCAGTCCTTGGAGGACTGCCACTCCTGGGGCGGATTCATTTTCCGGGGTGGCGGACCACTCCATGACCGTTAGCCGGGCCGCGATTTTTGCGCACCGGCTGAAGGCTCGACCTCCAGCCAGTGAAGGGATTCACCAGCAGCGACGCCCATCAATAGACAGCCGCCGAGGCCAGACCCATGAGCCAAACGCCCATCTCCCGCGAAATCGCCCTGCGCATCGGCATCGCCGCGCGCATGCTCCCCGACACCGACCCGGCCCGGCTGATCAAGGTGCTGGCCGACGCCGTGGGCCTGCCGCCCACCGACGATACCCTGGCCCGGCTCAAGGTCAAACAGTTCAAGGCCGCCGCCGATGGCGAGCTGGCCGAGATCCCCGTCGAGCAACTCAAGGACGCCTTGGCCGTGCTCAAGGGCGAGGCCCATCCCGACGAGACCAAGCTGCCCGAACTCCAGGACTACCAGGAAGGCGACATGCCCGGCTCCCTGCGGGTGGCCTGCGCCTCCAACAACGGCGAGGAGCTGGACGGCCACTTCGGCAGTTGCCGCCGCTTCCTGATCTATCAGGTGTCCCAGGACGAGACCCGCCTGATCGATCTGCGCGCGGTGGGCCAGCCCGAAGGCGATATGGAAAAGAACGAATACCGCGCCGGCCTGATCGCCGACTGCCAACTGCTGTTCGTGAATTCCATTGGCGGCCCCGCCGCGGCCAAGGTGGTGCGCAAGGACGTGCATCCGATTAAATACCCCCAGGGCGGACGCGCCCGCGACAAGATCGAGGAGCTGAGTCGGGTGCTGCAAGGTGCGCCGCCGCCCTGGCTGGCCAAGGTCATGGGGCAGGAGGCCTCGACCCTGAGCAAGTTCGCAGAGGAGGCCGCGGAATGATCAGTCGAGAACAGATCGATGCCGTGATCGCCCGGGTGCGCGAGATTGGCCCCGGGGAAGAGGCCCTGAAGGCCCTGCGGGCGGCCCACCCGAAGATCCATTTCACCTATTGCTCGGATGACGATGTGATGGGCCCCGCACCGGTGCATGAGGAAGACGCCTTCTGTCTCTACCTGATCGATGGCCGGGAGCACTGCATCCAATTCACCACCAATACCGAAACCGCCACCGGGCTGGTGGTGGCCGAGGTCGAGCCCGAGGAGGCTTAAACATGCCCGCCGCCGAAACCGCCGCGTCGAACCCGCCCGACCCGCTGCAACTGAATGCCGCTTGCGAAAGCGCCAGCCCGAACACCGGCGAGAGCGGCCTGATCGCCGCCCTGCAGCCGCTGTTTCCGGGGCTTCGCATTCGCCATGCGCTGACCCGCGGCGGTTGGCATCGCCTCGGCGGCGTGGTGGACGGCGAGCACCGGCCAGTGGCGAGCAACATCCGACAATGGGCCGAGCAGGAGTCGGCGGGCGACATCGATCAATTGGTCGCCAAGTACCTCGATGCGGGCTATTTCGCCACCCATATCGAGGGCAAGACCCACTTTTTGGTGGCCTCCGCGGGCGAGGCCCCGGAGGCCTTTATGCAAATCGAGGTCGAGGAACTCCAGGAGGAAGTGGAGCGCATCCTAATCGACGCAGACTGGCAGCCCGACGATATCGAAGAGTTCCTGGATCCGTTAGACTACCCCCTGCTCGAACCCGAACCGGTGGACGAGCCCCACTACCTGTTCCGGCGGCTGTTCGACATCCAGGCGCTGATCGCCAGTTTCGACCCGCGCGACGCCGAGTCCGAACCCTCGAAATACCGCCGCTTTCTGTACGAATGGACCCGCTCCAGCGCCGGGCAAAGCGCCTTTTGCGAGCACTGGGTGTTCGCGGTGCAAGAGACCCTCGACAGCGACGGCGACACCGCCTACACCGCCAAGCCGATCAGCACCCACCCCGAAGGCCCGGCCGAGGCCAAGGCCCTGCAAGGACTCACCGGCACCGAACTCGCCAAGGGCATCCAACGCTTTGACAAGATCCTAGGCTACCCCATGGCCTGGTACTTCTTCCTAGTCACCCACAGCGCCATCTCCCACGACCTGGCCAGCCGCATCCACCAAGACCACCAAGGCGAATACGCCTATCTGGCAAAGAAAGACCTAGACCTGCTGGAAAACTGGCTGGATCATCCTTATGCGCTTTGAGGGTTTTAGGGCTGAGGGCTGAGTTCCCCCTGGTTCCCACGCGCCGCGCGGGAACCCGGAAGCACCGCGCCGCAGTGCGCACGGGACACCGCAGCGCGGTGGGGCGACACTCCCACGCGGCGCGAGGGAAGGTCAGCGGTCCTCTTGCCTGCGCGCCGCGGCAAGCCCCGTGAGCATCAGCAGGGCGCCAAGCAGGAGCATACCCCACTCGGAGATTGTGGGAATCATCACCGGCTGCGTGCTGCGCGAATTGGTGATCGTGCAGTTGCCGTTTAGCGCGACACGCGCGCAATTGGCCTGGTTCGCGGTGTAGCCTTCCGGCACGGTCTCCGTAGCCTCACAGGTGGTCCCCGGGTTCGCATCGGTGACGGTAAACACCGCCGGTGCGCCCTCGGCCGCGTTCAGCGGCGTGGCGGTGATGGTGCCCGAGGTGCAGGCCAAGTCCACCGGGACCGTTGCGGCGCTATTGTCACTGAAGTCCTTATTGACCGTGATTGTGGCGGTGCTAAGCGTGTTGGTGATGGTGCAGCTTTCGCCCAGCGCCACCTCTAGGCAGTCGGTCTGATTGGCGGTATAGCCGGGGGGGACTGTTTCGGTCGCGCTACAGGTGGCCCCTGGGAGGGCGCCTGTCACCGTAAACACCGCGCCCGCTGCCTCGGAAGCATTCAGTGGTGTGACGCTTACCGTGCCCGAGCTACACGTCAGCGACACCGGCGCCGGCGCGACGCTGTTGGGAATGAAGTCCTTGTTGACCACAATGGTGTTACTGTCGAGTTGGTTGGTGATGGTGCAGCTTTCACCCAGCGCCACCCCCACGCAGTTCGCCTGATCAGCGGTATAGCCGACGGGCGCCGTTTCGGTCGCCGTACAGGTGGTTCCCGGGTCGGCTCCGGTCACGGTAAACACCGCTGCCGCGCCTTCGGCTGCGTTCAGCGGCGTGGCGGTAACGTTACCCGAGGTGCAGGTCAGGGCGACCGGAACCGATGCAACACTGTTAGGGATGAAGTCCTTATTGACCGCAATGGTGTTGCTGTTGAGCGTGTTGGTGATGGTGCAGCTCTCACCCAGCGCCACCTCTAGGCAGTCGGTTTGGTTCGCGATATAGCCTATGGGTACGGTCTCGGTTGCGGTGCAGGTGGTCCCTGGGAGGGCGCCGGTCACGGTGAATACCGCTGCCGCGCTTTCGACGGCGTTCAGCGGCGTGGCGGTAACGTTACCCGAGGTGCAGGTCAGGGTCACGGGCACCGGGGCGACACTGTTGGGGATGAAGTCCTTATTGACCACAATGGTGTTGCTGTTGAGCTGGTTGGTGATGGTGCAGCTACCCCCCAGCGCCACCCCTACGCAGTTTGCCTGATCCGCGGTATAGCCGACGGGCGCCGTTTCGGTCGCCGTACAGGTGGTTCCCGGGTCGGCGCCGGTCACGGTAAACACCGCCGCCGCGCCTTCGGATGCGTTTAGTGGCGTGGCGGTGACGCTACCCGAGGTGCAGGTCAAGTCCACCGGGACACTAGCGGGGCTGTTGGGGCTGAAGTCTTTATTGACGGTGATACGGTTGCTGTTAAGCGTATTGGTGATGGTGCAGCTCTCACCGAGCGCCACCCCAGCGCAGTCGGTCTGGTTCGCGATATAGTCGTTGGGCACGGTCTCGGTCGCGGTGCAGGTGGCCCCTGGGAGGGTGCCGGTCACCGTGAATACCGCCGGCGCCCCTTCGGCTGCGTTCAGTGGCGTGGCGGTGATGGTGCCCGAGGTGCAGGTCAAGTCCACCGGGACGCTGGCGGGACTGTTGGGGCTGAAGTCCTTATTGACCACAATGGTATCGCTGTTAAGGGTATTGGTGATCCTACAGTTTCCTCCCAGCGCCACGTCCACGCAGTCGGTCTGATTCGCGGCGTAACCGAGGGGCACGGTCTCGGTCGCCGTACAGGTCGTCCCCGGGAGTGCTCCGGTCACCGTGAACACCGCCGGTATCGATTCGGAAGCCTGTAGCGGTGTGGCCGTGACGCTGCCCGAGGTGCAGGTCAGGGCGACCGGAACCGATGCAACACTGTTAGGGATGAAGTCCTTATTGACCACAATGGTGTTGCTGTTGAGCGTGTTGGTGATGGTGCAACTATCGCCCAGCACCACCCCGGCACAGTCGGTCTGATTGGCGATGTACCCAAGGGGCGGCGTCTCGGTCGCGGTGCAGGTGGTCCCTGGGAGCGCTCCGGTTACCGTGAATACCGCCGGCGCGCCTTCGGCTGCGTCCAGCGGCGTGGCGGTGATGTTACCCGAGGTGCAGGTCAGGGCGACCGGGACTGATGCAACACTGTTGGGGCTGAAGTCCTTATTGACCACAATGGTATCGCTGTTGAGCGTATTGGTGATGATGCAGCTCTCACCCAGCGCCACCCCGGCGCAGTCGGTCTGATTCGCGATATAGCCGATGGGCACGGTCTCGGTCGCGGTGCATGTAGCCCCTGGGAGGGCGCCGGTTACCGTGAATACCGCTGGCGCGCCTTCGGCTGCGTTCAGTGGCGTGGCGGTGACGTTACCCGAGGTGCAGGTCAAGTCCACCGGGACGCTGGCGGGACTGTTGGGGCTGAAGTCCTTGTTGACTACAACGGTGTCGCTGTTGAGCGTATTGGTGATGGTGCAACTATCGCCCAGCGCCACGCCCATGCAGTCGTTCTGATTTGTGGTATAGCCGTCGGGTACTGTCTCGGTCGCGGTACAGGCGGTCCCTGGGAGCGCTCCGGTCACCGTGAATACCGCCGGCGCGCCTTCGGCTGCGTTCAGCGGCGTGGCGGTAACGCTACCCGAGGTGCAGGTCAGGGCGACCGGAACCGACGCAACACTGTTGGGGCTGAAGTCCTTATTGACTACAACGGTGTCGCTGTTCAGTGTGTTGGTGATCGTGCAACTACCATCCAACGCCACCCCCATACAGTCGGTTTGGTCTGCGGTATAACCTAGCGGAACCGTCTCCGTCGCGGTGCAGGTCGCACCAAAATCCGCTGCACCCACAGTGAAGACCGCCGCCGCACCTTCGGATGCGCTCAGCGGTGTGCTGGTGATGGTGCCCGAGGTGCAGGCCAAGTCCACCGGGACCGTTGCGGCGCTATTGTTACTGAAGTCCTTATTGACCGTGATCGTGGCCGGTGCGGCGCAGGCCGCGAAGTTCATCGAGGCCAGGTCGGTCACCGTCGCCTCGGTCCGGGCCAGGGCGCGGCCGTCGAAGCCGCCGCCGGTCATGGTGAATGCGCCGCCCGCGAGCACCGAGCCGTTAAAATTCGTGCTGGTCAGCGTGACGCCTTCCGCACTCCACCAATAGACGTTGCAGGCCTGCGCTGTGCCGCCCATGACCACCTGAAGACCGGTGGCGGTAAAGGCGCCGGTTCCACTGGTCCCGGCCTTGAAGACCCAGACATCGCTGGCGTCCCCGTCGAGCGTAATGGTGACGCCCGCATCGATCGTGGTGTCCGCATTGGAGCAGTAAACGCCCGGCGCCAAGGTAGTGTCGGCGGTGGGGATGGTGCCGTCACAGGTCGGATTGTCCGTGTTAAGTGCGCTGTAGGCGTTATTGAAGTCGGTGATGACCGTTCCGGACACGGGGGCATCGGTCGTACCCGTAATGGAGCAGCCGGTGTTGGTGATCGAGGTGAAAGAGCTGCCCACATTGCCGTCGATGGTGGAGCTGGTGCAGGTGACCGTGCCCACCGTTGGCGAGGAGTCTAAGCCCAACACCAGGTAATCGAACGCCGCGCCCAGATCCGGCGCGACGCCGACCGCGAACACCGGGTTGGACGCCAAAAAAACCGCGGCGAACGCGAAGGCCTTTGAAGTGCTACGATATTTTCGGCCAAATCCGAACCCTGCGGTTTGCGCTGGAAGGGTTCTTTGGCCGGCTGGGCGAGTGGATATCTTCTTTATATTCATGGGGGACCGCCATGGTGGAAATGCGATTACCGGCAAAAAACAGGCCGGAGCGATTCATGTTTTGTTTGCCTTTCGCGTTGGATCGCGGAAGGTAAGCGGATCGAGATGCAAGCGGGTCTTTTTGCTTCTAAAAATCACCTGAGTGCCGTGTTTCGCAGGATTATCCCGCATTAACCCGCGGATGCTCTGTACGCTACCGCACATAGCAACGCCTCAGGCCCCGCCTGCAGCGCAGCGAGTACGCATCCATTCGCGGTTTGATGGCCCATTTCGCCTGGGTCTCGCACGAGTCAGGGCAATGCCCCCGTTCCTCGGCGCATCCTAGTTCCAGGCGCGAGTCGATCAGCAAAGAAGGCGCTCTCGCCAAGACGCAAAAGGCGCAAAGAAAAAACCTTTTCTTTCTGCGCTTAGCGCAAAAAACGGGTAAGCCCTCTATGCCGGGGACCAAAGCCAGAAGCAGGGAATCCTCCGCTCCAATAACGCCCCGGTTGCGACAGCCTAGTACAGCTGCGCCTAAGTATCGGAAACAGCCCAGGCGCTCGCGCAACGCAGAGTACGCGGAGAACCGCAGAGGGCGCAGAGAGGCGTTTCGATTGAAAGGATCAGCGCCGCACCCGGCATCCGCCGCTTCAGCGGCGAATGCACTTCGCTTGCCCGCCCCTGTATGACTGCGGGCTCGGTGCGTACACGCCTTGGCTCGGGCGCCTAACCGGAAACCCGCACAGCCGGAGGGCTGTACCCCAGGCGGCTGGGGGTGCTTCAGCGCCGGGCAGGCGCAGGCCGGCAAAACACCCGCCGCGCGCTCTGCGGTCCTCGCTACCCGCTGCGTTCCTAAATGGCGTTGTCTCCGTTATTTGTGCGCCGGCGTACTCGGCGCACGAGCCGCCGCCTCGCTCAGTTAGTGGCATCCTGAATGCTATCGCCCGCCTCTTCGATTTTCTCCCCGGCCTTTTGCGTGGCCTGATCGATGCTCTTGCCGGCCTGTTCGGCGGGACCGTCCTGGCTGTCGCAGCCAGCGCTTAGGGCCATTAGGCCGGTAATCAGCAGGGCTGCGCCGATGGGCTTTATTCGTAAAATCATGGGTCTCTCCCCTGTGCGTTGTAACGCGATGCTCATAGCGATGACAGTGAACTCGGAAACAGGCTAACAAAGCCCGCCCAGGCTGTCTGTGGGCTGGCGCACATTGCGAGCCGCCTGGGGCCAAATCAGCCCATGTTCGCTAGCGCACAGACCATTTGCACCCGCTAGGCGCACTGTTGTTGGAGCCGAATACGGATTCGGCGTAACGAAATGAATCTTGGCGCAATTCTTTTCACCGGTTTTAAAAACACTTTGCACTACGGGGAATTTGATCATGCAACACCTCAAGGGCTTTTCCGTTCTCTTTCTGTCCCTCCTGCTGGCCCTGATGATGGGCTGCGCGGCGACGCCGAATCAGGAGGGCGCTGGCGAGTACGTCGATGACTCGGTGATTACCACCAAGGTGAAGGCCGAAATCTTCAGGGACTCGAGCCTCAAGTCCGCCGAAATTAACGTCGAAACCTTCAAGGGCGTGGTTCAGTTGAGCGGTTTCGTGCGCTCACAGGCCGACATCAACAAGGCGGTGAGCATCGCACGCGGCGTTAAGGGGGTGACCTCGGTGAAAAACGACATGCGGCTGAAATAACGGCCGATGGAGGCCAGCGCCCCGACGGCGTTGGTCCTGCGCATTCTTCCCGCGGGCGTTAGGCCCGCCCATTCAATAGGAAAGCCTTATGTCTTTAATCAATTTGGCCATCGTCCTGATCGTAGTCGGCCTGCTGCTTTGGCTGGTCAACAATTACATCCCCATGGATGGAAAGATTAAGAATATTCTGAACATTGTCGTGGTGGTGCTGGTGGTGATTTGGCTGCTGCAAGTCTTTGGCATCCTGGGCGCTATAGGCGGTGTGCAAATCGGCGGCTGACGGGGGGAGGGCGCCCGTCGGGCCGAGCCGCAGGGATTGGCGTATTACCCGAAAGGCGTATAGGCTATAGTGGCGCGTCATTGAGCACCGTGATAGCAACAACGGGCCTGGCTGGAGCGGCCTCAGGTCGTTAATTTTGGCCGCAAGGGTTCGATACGAGCCGGCGCCGGTCGAGCCGGGAGGTTTTCCGATGAAGGAGCAAAAGGATTGGATAGAGCAGCGCCAAAGGCTGAGGGACCTGGCGGACTCGGCGCTCGCCAGCCTATTGCCGGACGGTTCCGCGGCACAGCCGATAGAGTTGATGCTGCATGAACTGCTGGTGCATAAGGTCGAGCTGGAGATGCAGATCGAAGAGCTGCAACAGGCCCATCTCGCGGCGGAAGCGGACCGGGATCACTATGACGAATACTACGAGTTCGCCCCCGTCGGTTACCTCTCTATCGAGACGGACGGGGCGATTACCGAGGCGAATCTGACCGTGGCGGAGCTACTGGACATTGATCGCGCCGCGCTGCTCGAGTATCATTTCGTAAGTTTCGTCACGCCGCCGGATCGACAACGCTGGAAACGCCTGTTGCAGGACATGACGGCGCAGGCCGAGCCCGAGCCGCGGGCGGTTGCCCTTCGGATAGCGCGCGCCGATGGCAGCGTTTTCGAGGCCTATCTCGGCTGCCGCCGTCCGCCCTTTGGCTCTGACGCAAAGGGGCTGCGGATCACCCTGCTTGATATTGGGAAATTGCCACAGATATAGCACTTGAGAAGCCGAGGCGGCGACCGACCGCGAGGCCCAACAAGAGGAAGGATCGCCAATGCCCCAAGCGAAAGCTCGGATTGCCCGAAGCACCTACGATCCGCGCCAAAACCAACTCCTGGCGGCCCTGCCGGAGAATGAACTCGCGGTTCTGGCGCCAGACCTGGCGCCGAGCCCGCTGAAGGTCGGCGACCCGCTGTTCTCCCCCGGGGCAGAGATGCGCTACGTCTACTTCCCGGTTACCGCCATCGTGTCGTTGCTTTATGTGTTGGAGAGCGGCGCCACGGCCGAAATCGCCGTGGTCGGCAACGACGGCCTGGTCGGCGTCCCCCTGCTCATCGGCGGATCCGTAACCACCTGCTGGGCGGTGGTTCAAAGCGCCGGCTACGCCTACCGAATCGACGGGCATCGGCTGAAGGAGGCGTTCGATCACCGCCCCGAGGGCAAGAATCAAGGCTCCATGCTGCAGGTCCTGCTGCTGCGTTACACCCAGGCCCTTCTGACCCAAATGGCGCAGACCGCGGTCTGCAACCGGCACCACACGGTGGACCAGCAGTTATGCCGCTGGCTGCTGCTGCGGCTGGATCGCTCCCCCGCCAATGAACTGAGCATGACCCAGGAGCAAATCGCCAACCTCCTCGGGGTGCGGCGAGAGGGTGTCACCGAGGCCGCGGGTCGCCTGCACAAGGCCGGCATCATCGACTACGCCCGCGGCCGCATCACGGTGCTCGACCGCGCGGAACTCGAGGCGCGGGCCTGCGAATGCTACGCGGTAGTGAAACGGGAGGGCGATCGCCTGGCGGGCAGCGGAGGGCCGTAAGGCCAGGCGTTAGCCTGGGTGCTGACCCCTTATTTTCTTGAGTCGGATAGGATGCGCCGAGTGCCGCGAGGCGCATCACAAAGCCGAAGCGATGCGCCTCGTTCCTCGGCACATCCTATGCCAGACGCGAGGAGCGGCGGCCAATGAAGTCGCCCTCGCCAAGACGCAGAGCACGCAAAGAAAAGCCAAAAACCGGGGTGTCCTTTGCTCGAATAACGGGTCGATTTCGACAGTCGGCGCCGCCGCTTTCTAGGTTGAAGGTTTTTGGGTGTCCCCCCCCCTAATTCGTCCCCCTAATTCGAGTCCTTTGGGTGTCCCCTAATTCGACGGTGCTAATTCGAGTTCCCTAATTCGCTATCCCCTAATTCGCTAGGTCCCCTAATTCGCGCTAATTCGTCGCGGATGGACGCAGATCGCCGGATAGGCACAGGCGCTTCCGCAAAACCTCAAACGTCCACCAACCTTTCAGCTCAGCGCCGTGCCTATCAGGGGCGCTGTGCGCCCTGCGGCCGTTGCGCCGAACCGCCGTTGTTCAGGCTAATGACCCGCAGGCCCACCCGTGCGCCCGCCCCGGTGTTGTCTCCTTCATCTCAGCCCGGCCGGGTTTTGTCGGGTTTGCGACAGGGGTTGGTTTTCGACAATAATAAAGAAATCAATAAGTTGAGTTTTGGCATTCGGATTGCTCTGCAATCGTTACAGAGAAGCAGGAGAGTGCCATGAAAGCCAAAGAGATTGCCGCGCTGCTCGACGAGCCGGCCTGTTCCCACAACCAAAAGGCCAAGTCGGGCTGCGCCCGTCCCACCCCCGGGGCCACCGCTGGCGGTTGCGCCTTCGACGGCGCCCAAATCGCGCTGTTGCCGATCGCCGACGTGGCGCATATCGTTCACGGCTCGATCGCCTGCGCCGGCAGTTCCTGGGACAACCGCGGCACCCGCTCCACCGGACCCGCGCTGTACAAGATCGGCATGACCACGGACCTCACCGAGCAGGACGTGATTATGGGCCGCGGCGAGAAGCGGCTGTTTCACGCCATTAAGCAGGCCATCGAAACCTATGATCCGCCGGCGGTGTTCGTCTACAACACCTGTGTGCCGGCGCTGGTCGGCGACGATGTGTTGGCGGTGTGCAAGGCGGCCGAGGAGCGCTGGGAGCGGCCTGTGGCGCCGATTGACGCGGCCGGTTTCTACGGCACCAAGAACCTGGGCAACCGCATCGCCGGCGAGGCCATGGTGAAGTACGTCTGCGGCACGCGCGAGCCCGATCCGGTGCCGCCCGAGGCCCAACGCCCCGGCATTCAGGTGCATGACATCGCGCTAATCGGCGAATTCAACATCGCCGGCGAGTTCTGGCATGTGCAGCCGCTGCTCGACGAGCTGGGCCTGCGGGTGATCGCCACCCTGTCCGGCAACGGCCGCTTTCGCGAGTTGCAGACCATGCACCGCGCCGAGGTGAATATGATGGTCTGCTCCAAGGCCATGATCAATGTGGCGCGCAAGCTGCAAGAGCGCTACGGCGTCCCTTGGTTCGAGGGCAGCTTCTACGGCGTGGGCGATGTGTCCCAGGCCCTGCGCGACATCGCCCGCCTAATCGACGCCCCGGATCTCACCGAACGCACTGAGAAACTGATCGCCCGCGAAGAGGCGCGCATCCATGAGGCCCTGGGGCCCTGGCGCGAGCGCCTGCGGGGCAAGCGGGTGTTGCTCTACACCGGCGGGGTGAAGTCTTGGTCGGTGATCGCGGCGCTGCAAGACCTGGGCATGGAGGTGGTGGCCACCGGCACCAAGAAGTCCACGGAGCAGGACAAGGAGCGCATTCGCGAGCTGATGGGCGAGGACGCCAAGATGATTGAGGACGGCAGCCCGAAGGCCCTGCTCGGCATCGTGCGCGAGCAGAAGGCGGACATCCTAATCGCCGGCGGACGCAATATGTATACCGCCTTGAAGGCCCGCATCCCCTTTCTGGACATCAACCAGGAACGCGAATTCGGCTACGCGGGCTATAGCGGGATGCAGGAGCTGGCGCGTCAACTGTGCCTGACCATCGAGAGCCCGATTTGGGACCAGGTGCGCAAGCCGGCCCCCTGGGCGACCGCCTCGCAGACCGAAAAGGCCCCGCTGGCGCAACCCGCCATCGCCCCCCAACCCGCCGCCAAGAGGGCCTGAGCCATGGCCGAGATCGTCAAACGCAACAAGGCCCTGTCGGTGAACCCGCTGAAGTCCAGCCAGACCATCGGCGCGGCCCTGGCCTTCCTCGGCATGAACCGCGCCGTGCCCATGCTGCACGGCTCCCAGGGCTGCACCGCCTTCGGCAAGGTGTTCTTTGTGCGCCATTTCCGCGAGCCCATCCCGCTGCAGACCACGGCCATGGATCAGGTGAGCACGGTGATGGGGGCGCAGGACAGCATCATTCAGGGCCTGAAGACCCTGTGCGAAAAGAGCGCTCCGGACCTGATCGGCCTGCCCACCACCGGCCTTGCGGAGACCCAGGGCGCGGATGTGGAGATGGCCGTGCGCGACTTCCGCCAGGCCCACCCCGAGTTCGACCGCACCGCGGTGGTCCCGGTGAGCACCCCGGACTACAAGGGCTGCCTGGAAACGGGCTTCGCACTGGCGGTCGCCGCGATGGTCCGCCACCTGGTCCCCGAGAAAAAGAAGGGCCCGGGGGCCGAGCCCAGCGGGCGGGTGAATGTGCTTACCAGCAGCCAGCTCACCCCGGGCGACCTGGAGGAGCTGGAGGCGATGATCGAGGGCTTCGGGCTTACGCCGGTGATCCTGCCCCACCTGGGCGATGCGTTGGACGGCCACCTGATCGATCAGGAATCCACGCCGCTGACCATGGGCGGGGCCTCGGTGCAGGTCTTTGAGACCCTGCACCAAGCGGACGCCACGCTGGTGATCGGGGCCTCGATGAATGCCGCCGCCGACCTGCTGAAGGCCAAGACCGGGGTGCCCGATTACCGCTTCACCCACCTGCTGGGGCTGGACGCGGTGGACGGGTTCGTGGCTGCGCTGCACCAAATCAGCGGCCGCCCGGCGCCGGCGCGGCTGGAGCGCTGGCGCTCGCAGTTGCAGGACGCCATGCTCGATAGCCACTTCATGCTCGGTCAGACCCGCTTTGCGGTGGCCGCCGACCCCGATCAGCTCAAGGCCTTCGGCGATCTGCTCACCGGTATGGGGGCCGAACTCTCGGTGGCGGTGGCGGCGGCCAACGCCCCGGTGCTGGCCGAGGTCCCCGCCGCGCAGGTGAAGATCGGCGACCTGGAGGACCTGGAGACGCTGGCCCGCGAGACCGCCGCCGAGTGCCTGATCGGCAACGCCCACTGTGCGGCCTCGGCGGCGCGCCTGGGCGTGCCCCTGCTGCGCGCCGGCTTCCCGCTGTACGACCGGGTGGGGGCCTATGCCCGCACCTGGATCGGCTATCGCGGCACGCGCCAGGCCCTGTTCGACCTTGCCAATCTGCTGCTCGACCTGGAGCGCGGCGAGATCGCGCCCTATCGATCCATCTATGCCCCGACCGAAGAGGTGAACCCCCATGCCCATCCAGCGCCGCTTGCAGGTGGTGGACGCAGCCATTGATGAGGTGTTTATGGATCAGGCGTTCAAAGTGGCCTTCGCCACCAGTGATGTCAAGAGCGTGAACCAGCACTTCGGCTCCGCCGAGTGCTTCGCCCTGTTCGCGGTGGGTGCGCGGGAGGCCAAGCTGCTGGAGGTCTGCCAGTTCGGCGCCCTAGCCAAGGACGGCGACGAGGGCAAGCTCACCGCCAAGTTCGACGCCCTGCGCGACTGCCTGGCGGTGTACTCCGCCGCCGTAGGCCCCTCCGCCATCGCCCAGCTCAAGACCCTGGGCGTGCATCCGATGAAGGTGGAGGCCGGGGTGGATATCGGCTGCCTGATCGAAGGCCTGCAACGGGACATGGCCGAGGGCGGCGTGGGCTGGCTGCGCCAAGCCATGCAACAGCGCGCCAAGCCCGAAGACCGCTTCGCGCTAATGGAGGCCGAGGGCTGGGTGGAGTGATCCGAGATGATTGAGCAATCAGGCATTGTAGAACGGGTGGAAGACGGCGCCGCCTGGGTGGCCGCCGAGGTGCGCTCCGCCTGCGGCCAGTGCAGCCAAAAGGGCTGCGCCTCCTCGCTGTTCGCCGAGATGCTCGGCAATCGAAAAAACCGGCTAGTGGTGGCGGACCCTATCGGCCTGCGCCCGGGCGACGCGGTGGTGGTCGGCGTGCCCGACGCGGTGCTGACCCAGGCCGCGGTGGCCGCCTATCTACTGCCGGTGGTCGCCCTGGTGGCCGCCGCGGCCGCCGTCTCCGCCCTGGGGGCGGGCGACCTGTTCGCGGCCCTGGCCGGTCTGGCCGGCCTGGCCCTGGGGTTTTGGATGGTTCGGGGCTGGAGCCGCCGCGAGGGCAGTCGGCAACGCTTCGCCCCGCTGTTATTGAGACGGGAGACCCTTTCGGTCCCCATGGCCTGCAATTTGGGAGAAAAACCATGAGTACAGAAACCCTGGAAATCGCGCCGGATGACCCCGCGCTGGGCACCGAGTTCGCCAAGGAGATGGAGCGCCAAATGCGCGCCCTCGATACCTACGGCACCTATGAAAACGCCAGTGCCGCGGAGATCCTCGACCCCTTCATCCTGACCAAGGCGCGCAAGCGCGAGATCCCGGTGGTGGGCGATCCGGACGAAATCGTGATCGCCCGGGTTAAGGCCTTTTACAACGCCATCGCGATTATGATCGAAAAGGAGTGCGGCAAAATGGCCGTGCCCCTGATCAACCTCAGCCACGAGGGCTTCGGCCGCGCGCTAATCACCGTCGGCAAGCTGGTGGTGGTGGACAAGACCCTGCGCGATGTCCACCGCTTCGGCTTCGAGTCGCTGTCGAAGATGAAGACCGAGGCCGACAAGCTGCTCGCCGTGGCCCTCGAAATCGTAAGCGAAAACCCGAAAGTCGCTGGAATGTAAGGAGTGTTCAAATGACCGAAGAAGAGCTTAAGGCCCTCCAGAAGCAGGTCCGCAAGGCGAAGCGCATCGCCACCGAAAGGGCCGGCGAACTCCACGACCTGGTGGAAGACCGCCTGCCCAAAGACTACGAAGACATCCCCGCCGTGGCCCAGGCCACCTACGACGCCTGCCAGGCCTGGGCGGAACTGGATGCCCAACTGCAAGCCGCCAGCTGACCCCGCGAGGTAACGAACAATGGCATTGGTGACCGGTAGAACCCGCGGCGGTAAGGACTGGACCCCGTCCTTCATCACCGCCTTGAATCAGAAAGACTGCATCGGCTGCGGCCGCTGCTACAAGGTCTGTCCGCGCGACGTGTTCGAGCTCTCCGAGCGCGACGAAGACGACGTAGACCTCGACGACGACGACGATTTCGACGACGACGGCTTCGACGACGACGCCACCATGGTGATGGAACTCAAGGACGCCATGGACTGCATCGGTTGCGAGGCCTGCTTTCGCGTCTGCCCCAAGGCCTGCATGAGCCACGAGAGCCTGCAAGCCGCCTGAGCGGTTTCCGGGACGCAGAGCCCGCGGAGAAACGCAGAGGGCGCAGAGGTTTTTATAACGCAAAGGGCGCCAAGGGTTTTCAGTGTTTGGAGGTTGAGGCTTTAGCCGGTGCGATGGGTTCTTCCCATGCCGTCTGAAGGCCCCGCCTCCATGCAGACTGGAGACCGCGCGCTAATCGAATTCGATTCTCTTTGCGTCCTTTGCGCCTTCACTTCGTCCTTTGCGTTATCGCCTCAACGATTCAAGCCAAACAAGCGAGTAGTAAAACATGCCAATACCAGAGAAACATGTCTTTGTCTGCACCCAGGCTCGGCCGCCGGGGCATCCGCGCAGCTCCTGCGCCGATCGCAACTGCGGCGAGGTGTTCGAGGAGTTTATGTGGCAACTCCAGAACCGGCCCGACCTCTTCGGCAAGGTTCTGATCACCGCCACCGGTTGCATAGGTCCGTGCAGTGAAGGCCCCACGGTGCTGGTCTATCCCGAGGCCTTTATGTACGGCGGGGTGAAAAAGGACGACGTGGGCCGGATTTTCGACGAGCACTTGGTTGGCAACGCGCCCATTCAATCGCTCAAAATGTCCGAAGAATTTTGGGGCTGAGCGGGCCGCGCCCCGGGCTTGGGTGCGAGCCCCCGGGTCCAAAGCCCGCCCTCCGAGCCCTTAAACAGAGGTTCCCATGTGTGCTGAAACGGAGCAATTCCTGGCCCAGTTGAATGACCTGCCGGAGCGCGTGTGCGCGGCCTTGCGGGCGGAGGCGCAGCGCCTGGGCCTGGCCGCGGACTGCGTCGCGGCCTGTGTGCCGAGTGCGGCGCAGTTTCGTCTCCGCCTGGACCCGGCGGCCGGCGTGGAGACCCTGGTGGGCGAGTGGCGCGACCGCGACAAGCGCAAGCTGGGTGAGATTACGGTGAATGCGGACGGCTCCTTTTTCGCCGAATACGACGTGGTGCGCCCCCATCCCGCCAAGCCCCGCTGGTTCGTGGAGGCGGTCACCGCCTGGGGGCGTGACAACACCATGCAGACCGAACCCCGATTGCTCCCGATGCCCGAGTGATCCCCGACTAGAGCGAACCCCATGGCCGAAACCCGCGTCATTCTTTATCACAAACACCACACCAGCGCCCGCACCCGATTCTTGAAGCTCGAATACGGCGGGGTCTGTGGCTTCGGCCCGCTGCCGCAACTGGCCCAGCTTTGGTCCGACGAGCGCAACTGCGCCGATGAGGACCAAAAGGTGGTGATGCACCCCGGGGCCTTGGCCGGCCAGGCGGAGCAGGCCCTGGGCCTGCCCAGCGGCGCCCTCGAGGCCCAGGGCGGGTTTCGCCTCGGGGTGGATGCGCCCGGCGGCGAGATTCAGGTCTACCTGGCCCGCTTCACCGCCATCGATCCGCCGTTCGAGCTGGCGCAACAGCAGGGCGCGGCCTTCGTGGACCTGACCCAGACCCGCACCCTGCCGCCGGTCGAGCTGGAGATGCTGCGCAAGGCCTACGAATACATCCTCGGTTGACCGCCGGCCCCCCATCCCGGTCATCGACGCCCCGAATGGCCGCATTCGGCCGGCCCGTGCGCAGGGGCGTCCGGCGCCTGCAACCCGCCGCCGACCCGCAAGATCAGCGGCCCCGGGCCGCCGCTAGGCGCTCGGCTCGGCGCTCCCCCGACCGACCGTGCGGCGGAAGAATCTCCGACGGCGTGCGCTGGTTATTGAAAAAAAATGAAAAGACCGTAAAATGCCCGCCTTTCGTTCCGAGGTTAATCCTCGAGACTCCTTGCCTCACTCCCGCCCCCGGGAGGAGGCTGTTTGAATCCGCAAGGGGAAATTCATGAGACATTACGAAGTGGTGTTCCTGGTCCACCCGGATCAGAGTGAGCAGGTGCCCGGCATGGTGGAGCGCTACCGCAGCCATATCGAAGGCAGCGGCGGCGCCATCCATCGGCTGGAAGACTGGGGGCGGCGTCAGTTGGCCTACCCGATTCAAAAGATGCACAAGGCCCACTATGTGCTGATGAACATCGAGTGCGGCGAAGAGGCCCTGAACGAGCTGGAAAACCTGTTTCGGTTCAACGACGCGGTGATTCGCAACCTGATCGTCAGCATGAAGCGGCCGGTCACCGATCCCTCCCCGCTGGCCAAGAATCAAGAAGAGCGCGAAGAGTCGTCCGACGACTGATACGCGGTTCCGCCGATCCCTACTCCCCATATTCGCACCTGAGGTTATCCCGCCATGGCTCGTTTTTTTCGTCGTAGAAGGTATTGCCGTTTCACCGCCGAAGGCATCACCGAGATCGATTACAAGGACATCAACCTGCTCAAGGCCTATGTGAGCGAGAGCGGCAAGATCGTCCCCAGCCGCATCACCGGCACCAAGGCCAAGTACCAGCGTCAGCTCTCCACCGCCATCAAGCGGGCGCGCTACCTGGCCTTGCTGCCCTACACCGACCGGCACTAAACACCGTTCGTCGCCGCGGCGGAACACCGGAGTCGCCCGATGCGTCCACTGGCAGCCTTTATCATGCGCGGCCCCTGGCAGGCTGCGCTAAGCAGCGGCCTGCTGATCGCGGTTGCGCTATTCATGCCGCTGCTCAGCCTGTTGGCGGCGGCCGCTTTCGGGCTGGTCACGCTGCGCGAAGGGGCGCTGCGCGGGGTGCAGGTCGGGTTCGGCGCGGCCTTGGTCGCGGCCCTTGCGGGCCTGCTCGCCGGCGCCCCGCCGACCACGGTGGCGCTATCCGCCGCGGTCGTTTGGGCGCCGGTATGGGCCTTGAGCCTGGTGTTGCGCAAGACCCGCTCCCTGGAGCTGGCCCTGACCGCGGCCCTGGGCTTCGCCGCGGCCCTGGCGTTGGCGTTCTTTCTGGCCCTGGATGACCCGCAGGCGGCTTGGATGCGCGTCCTCAAGCCCATCGCGGACGCCCTGACCGAGGCCGACATGATAAACGCCGCGCAGGGCGAACAACTGTTCGCGCTGCTGGCCCAGTGGATGGGCGGCATTTTGGCCGCCGGGCTGTTTTTACAGGTCACGCTGTCGTTGCTATTGGCCCGCTGGTGGCAAGCGCTGCTGTACAACCCGGGCGGGTTTCGTCAGGAATTCCACGCCCTGCGGCTGCCGAAACTGCTGGCGGGCGTCAGCTTCGCCCTCATGGTGCTGACCATGCTGCGCGGCGGTGAGGGGGTGACGGTGCTCGATCACCTGACCCTGGTGTTCCTGTCGGGGTTCTTCATTCAGGGGCTGGCCTTGGTGCATGGCGCGGTCGGCTTGCTCAAGGCCAGTGTCGGTTGGCTGGCGGGGCTCTATGTGCTGCTGTTGCTCGCGCTGCCGCAGATGATCACGGTATTGGCCACCGCCGGGCTGGTGGATGCGATGGCGGATTTGCGTGCGCGCCTCGCCAGAGGCCGCGAACCCCCGCCGGACGGGGATTAAGGCGATTGGCGGAAGGTTTCAGACCCAATTGCGCCGGGATTTTGTTCGTATGCAAGGCGCGTCACCCCGCGCATAGCGAGTTATGCAGGGGTTGGCCCAAGACGGACAATAAAGACCAGCAGGGCGGTCAGAGATTGGACAGCAATCGCCTAAACAAAACTCAACTGTATTTCGGGGTAAACGAAGATGGATGTAATCCTGCTCAAGAAAGTCGATAACTTAGGCAACCTGGGCGACCAGGTCGCGGTCAAGGCCGGGTACGGCCGCAACTACCTGATTCCGGGCGGCCATGCGGTGGCCGCCACGACCGACAACGTGGCCCAGTTTGAGGCCCGCCGCGCCGAACTTGAAAAAGAAGCCGCCGCTACCCTGGCCGCCGCCGAGGCGCGCAAGGCCAGCCTGGAAGATGCACTGGTGACCATCGCCCGCAAGAGCGGTGAAGAGGGGCGCCTGTTCGGTTCCGTGGGCGCGGCGGACATCGCCGGCGCCTGCAGCGAGGTCGGGGTGGTGCTGGCCAAGCGCGAAGTGCGCCTGCCGGAAGGCCCCTTCCATGCCACCGGGGAGTATGACGTGCAGGTGCATTTGCACAGCGATGTGAATGCGACCCTGAAAATCACCATCGTGCGGGAGATGTAACCGCGCCCGAGTTGGCCCATCTCTTGTGGGAGCGGTTTGCAACCGCGATTGGCCGCATCTCTTGTGGGAGCGGTTTGCAACCGCGATTAGCCGCATCTCTTGTGGGAGCGGTTTGCAACCGCGATTAGCCGCATCTCTTGTGGGAGCGGTTTGCAACCGCGATTAGCCGCTTTAGCGGCTGGTTTCGGGCGTTGGCGCCGCACTAGAGGCCGTCATCGCGGATGCAATCCGCTCCCACGGGCCGTCATCGCGGATGCAATCCGCTCCCACGGTTGTTTCTGTTGGTTGTGCGCAGGCGTACTCGGTTGATCCCCCGCTTTCGCCTTCATTTCCCTGAAGCCTTCGCGTATGCTCTGGGTCTTCCTTGCTTGGTAAACTGAACGGCATGCAAGATCAGGACATCCCATCGCCCCCCGACTATCCAGAGCCCGACTATGCGGAGCCGGACTACCCGGATCCCGCCGCGGGTCTGCGTATTCCGCCCCACTCGATGCAGGGCGAGCAATCGGTGCTCGGCGGCCTGATGCTCGACAACACCACCTGGGACCAGGTGGCGGACCGGGTGTACGAAAAGGACTTCTATCGCCGCGAGCACCAACTCATCTTCAGCGCCGTCGCCCGCCTCGCCGAGGAGGGCAAGCCGTTTGACGTCATCACCGTGTCCGAAGAGCTGGAGCTGCGCGAGGCGTTAGACGACGCCGGCGGCCTGGCCTATCTTGGCACCCTGGCCCGCGACACCCCGAGTGCGGCCAATATCCGCGCCTATGCCGACATCGTGCGCGAGAACTCGGTCAAGCGCCAACTGATTCGGGTGGGCACCGAGATCTCCGACACCGCCTATCGCCCCGAAGGCCGACAGACCGTGGAGCTGCTCGACGAGGCCGAGCGCAAGGTGTTCGAGATCGCCGAGCAGAGCACCCGCGGCGGCGGCGGCTTCCAGGCGATCAAGGGCCTGCTGACCAAGGCCGTGGACCGTATCGAGACCCTGTTCCAGCAGGAAGAGGCCATCACCGGCCTCACCACCGGCTTCGCCGATTTCGACGACATGACCTCCGGGCTGCAGGAGGCGGACCTGGTGATCGTGGCCGGGAGGCCTTCCATGGGGAAAACGACTTTCGCGATGAATATCGCCGAAAACGCCGCGATCAAGACCGGCGCGCCGGTGGCGGTGTTCAGTATGGAGATGCCCGGCGAGTCCCTGGCCATGCGCATGATGTCGTCGCTGGGGCGCATCGACCAGCACCGGGTGCGCACCGGCAAGCTGGAGGACGACGAATGGCCGCGGCTGACCTCGGCGGTGAGCATCCTGGCCGAGGCCCCGCTGTATATCGACGACACCCCGGCCTTGACCCCCACCGAGGTGCGCGCCCGCGCCCGGCGCCTGAAGCGCGAGCTGGGCGGGCTGGGGCTGATCGTGATCGACTACCTGCAACTGATGCAGTCCCATGTGGCCTCGGAGAACCGGGCCAACGAGATCTCGGTGATCTCCCGCTCCCTGAAGGCCCTGGCCAAGGAGCTGAATGTCCCGCTGATCGCCCTGTCCCAGCTCAACCGCTCGCTGGAGCAACGGCCGAACAAGCGGCCGGTGATGTCGGATCTGCGGGAGTGCGTCACCGGGGAGACCCGGGTGGTGCTGGCGGATGGCCGCAGATTGCCGATTCGGGACCTAGTGGGCCAGGAGCTGAAGCTGCCCGCGGTGGACGAGCGCGGACGGCTGGTCCAGGCCCATTCGGACAAGGTCTGGCGGGTCGGCGTGCGACCGGTATACCGGCTCCAGTTGGCCAGCGGGCGGCGGATTCGCGCCACCGAAGATCATCGCCTCTACGCCTGGGGCGGCTGGAAGACCCTGGGTGAACTCGGCACCGGGGACCGTTTGGCCGTGGCGCGTCGTTTGCCCGAGCCGCAGGCCACCGAAGCCTGGTCGGAGCACGAGGTGATTCTGCTGGCCCAATTGATGGGCGACGGAAGTTATATCAAGGGCCAACCGCTACGCTATACCACCGCCTCGCCGCACAATAGCGAAGTGGTGACTCGTTGCGCCCGCGATGGGTTCGGCGTGAGGGTCAATCGGCATGAGGGTCGGGGCCGCTGGCATCAGTTGGTGTTCAGTGGCAATGGCAATCGCTGGCATCCGGCGGGGATCAATCGCTGGCTGCGCGAGTTGGGCGTTTTCGGGCAGTGCTCCCATCAGAAGCGGGTCCCCGATGCGTTGTTTCGCACCTCGAATGCACAGGTGGCTCTCTTCCTGCGGCACCTTTGGGCCACCGATGGCACGATCTCTGTCCGCAAGCCGGGGCAGAAGGGCAGTCACGGCATTCATTTGAGTACCAACAGTCGCGGATTGGCGGAAGATGTGGCTGCGTTGTTGCTGCGCCAGGGGATCATCGCCCGTATTCAAGCCATCGAGAGTGCGAGATACCGCACCACCTATCTGGTTTGGATCACCGGTGCCGGGCAGCAATTGCGGTTTCTGGATCAGGTCGGCGCCTTCGGCCCGCGGGCGGCGCAGGCCGAGGCGCTCCGGGAGCGACTGGCTGACGTGAAGCCGAACACCAATGCCGATACCCTGCCGCACGAGGTCTTTCAAGAGGTGCGGGCGCGGATGGCCGAGGGCGGTGTTTCCCAGCGGGCCATGGCGCGCCTGCGGGGCACCGCTTACGGCGGGAGCGCACATTTTCGTTTCGCCCCTTCGCGCGAGACCATCCAGGGATACGGCGAGCTATTAAATAGCGAGTTGCTGCAGGACCATGCCACGAGCGATCTGTTTTGGGATCGGGTGGTGTCCATCGAGCCGGACGGCGAGGAGGATGTCTTCGATCTGACGGTGCCCGGACCGGCCTGCTGGCTGGCGGACGGCATCGTCAGTCACAACTCGGGCGCCATTGAGCAGGACGCAGACGTGATCGTGTTCATCTATCGCGACGAGGTGTACAACGAGGACAGCCCGGACAAGGGCACCGCGGAGATCATCATCGGCAAGCAGCGTAACGGCCCCACCGGCAAGGTGCGGCTGACCTTCCTCGGCAAGTTCACCAAGTTCGAGAACTTTATCGACGACGGCTACGGCCAGGATGGCTACTAGGGCCATGCGCGGCGATCCCTGGGTCTGCATCGATCGGTCCGCCTTCGGGCATAACCTGGCGGCGGCCCGGCGCGCCGCCCCCGGTTGCCGCATGCTGCCGGTGATTAAGGCCGATGCCTATGGCCATGGCCTGGAGCGCGCCGCGCAGGCGTTGGCGGCGGCGGACGGCTTTGCGGTGGCGCGGGTCAGCGAGGGGCTGCGCCTGCGTGAAGTGGAAAGGCAGAAGCCGATCCTGGTGCTCGGCGGGGCCTATGACGGCGAGGAGCTGGAGGCCGCCGCCGCGGCGGGCCTGGAGCTGGTGTTCCATGCCCCGGAGCAGATCGAGCTGGCCGCCCGCAGGCCGCCGAGCCGCCCCCTGCGGGCCTGGGTGAAGACCGATAGCGGCATGCACCGACTGGGCCTGCCGCCGGAGCGGACCGTGGCGCAATACCGGCGCTTGGCCGGCCTGTCCTGTATCCACGACCGCCCCGGGCTGCTGACCCATTTGGCCTGTGCGGACGATCCGGACGACCCGGCCACCGAACGCCAATTGGCGGTGACGGGGGCATTGAATGGCGAACTCCAAGCGGAACTCAGCATCGCCAACTCCGCCGGCGTGTTGGGCTGGCCCGGAACGCATCGGGGCTGGGCGCGGCCCGGGATCATGCTCTACGGCGTCTCGCCCTTCCTCGGCGGGCGCGGCCCCGAGCAGGACCTGAGGCCGGTGATGACCCTGCAGAGTCGGATCACCGCGATCCATGAATTCCAAACCGGTGATGCCATCGGCTATGGGGCCGTCTGGCGCTGCCCCGAGCCCATGCGGGTGGCCGCGGCGGGCATCGGCTATGGCGACGGCTATCCGCGCCACGCCCCCGCGGGTACGCCGGTGCTGATCAACGGCCGACGGGCGCCGCTGGTCGGGCGGGTGTCTATGGACAGCGTGACCGTGGACCTGCGCGGGCGCGATGATGTTCGGGTCGGCGACCCCGTGACCCTATGGGGCGCGGGCCTGCCGGCGGAGGAGATTGCGGAGGCGGCGGGGACCATCGCCTATGAGCTGTTCTGCGGCGTCACCGCGCGGGTGCGCTTCGAGGAAACGGGGTAGGGCATGGCCAAGGGCGATAAAAAGGTTTTCGTATGCGCCGAATGCGGCGCGGGCTTCCCCAAATGGAGCGGCCGCTGTGGCGACTGCGGGGCCTGGAACAGCATCACCGAGACCTTGGCCCCGAGCGCCAATCGCAATCCCCGCTTCGCGGGCTATGCCGGGGATGCGGCGAATAATCGCGTATTGCGCCTGTCCGAGGTGGCGCCGGGGCAGGAGAAGAGCCGCCCCACCGGGATCTCGGAGCTGGATCGCGTGCTCGGCGGCGGACTGGTGGCGGGCTCGGTGGTGCTGATCGGCGGCGACCCGGGCATCGGCAAGTCCACGCTGCTGATTCAGACCCTGACCCGACTGGCCCAGACCCTGCCCGCGCTGTATGTCAGCGGCGAGGAGTCGCCGGCCCAAATCAGCCTGCGTGCGCGGCGCCTGGAGTTGCCGCAGGACGACCTCGGGCTGCTGGCCGAGACTTGCGTGGAGCGCATTATCGAGGTCGCGCGGATCGAGCGGCCGCAGGTGATGGTGGTGGACTCGATTCAAACCCTGTTCACCGAACAGCTCCAGTCGGCGCCGGGTTCGGTGTCCCAGGTGCGCGAGAGTGCGGCGCAATTGGTGCGCTTCGCCAAGCAGACCGGCACCGTGCTGTTCCTGGTGGGGCATGTGACCAAAGAGGGGGCCCTGGCCGGACCCCGGGTGCTGGAGCACATGGTGGACACGGTGCTCTATTTCGAGGGCGAGAGCGGCAGCCAGTTTCGGCTGATTCGCACCATCAAGAACCGCTTCGGCGCGGTGAACGAACTGGGCGTGTTCGCGATGACCGACCGCGGTCTGCGCGAGGTCAGCAATCCGTCGGCGATCTTTCTGTCGCGGCATGCGGAGGAGGTGCCCGGCTCGGTGGTGCTGGTGACCCGCGAGGGCAGCCGGCCGCTGCTGGTGGAGGTGCAGTCGCTGGTGGACGAGAGCCCGCTGGCCAACCCGCGGCGGGTGACCCTGGGGCTGGAGCAGAATCGGCTGAATATGCTGCTGGCGGTGATGCACCGCCATGCGGGCATCGCCACCTTCGGGCTCGATGTGTATGTAAACGTGGTGGGCGGGGTGCGGGTGTCGGAGACGGCGGCCGACCTGCCGGTGTTATTGGCGGTGCTCTCCAGCATTCGCGACCGCCCGCTGCCGCCGCGCCTGGCGGTGTTCGGCGAGGTGGGACTGGCGGGCGAGATTCGGCCCGTGCCCAATGGGCCGGACCGGCTGCGCGAGGCGGCCAAGCATGGTTTCGAGCGCGCCGTAGTGCCGCGCGCCAATGTGCCCAAGGGCGGACAAGAGGGGCTGGAGATTGTGTCGGTGGATCGTTTGAACGATGTGTTAGAGGTGTGCCGGGATGGCGGTTGAAGGCCTGGACGCCGTGCTGCTGCTGATCCAGGCCCTGGGCATTCCCTGGGTGAGCGGCATGCTGATCGTGCTGGCCCTGGCCCAGCGCATCGGGCAGCGCGCACACTACCCGCTGTTGCTGTTTCCGGCCTACGGCTTTTTCCTCGGCCTGCTGCTGCTGGTGGCGGCGATCCGCGCCTCGCACGCGTTGGGTTACGGCATCCATTTCCTTGGCGTCATGACGACCCTCACCGTGCTGGGCTTCGCGGCCTTGGCAGCGGTGGTTAGCGGCCGGCAGTTGGGGCCGGCGGGGCCGCCGCCGGGGTGGCGGGGGCGGGTTTGGCGGCGGCTCGGCGCGGCCCTGCTGCTGCTGTTGATCGGCCTGCATTTCGGGCAGATGGCGGTCGAGGTCTGGTGGCGTCCGGTGTATCCGTGGGACGCCTGGACCACCTGGAGCGCCCGCGCCAAGGTCTGGGTCTATCACGGCGCCATCACCCCGTTCGTGAGCCCCGCCGAGTGGTTCGCCCATCCAGGGGCCGAGGCCTACACCCTGGCCGCCTATCATTACCCCAAGTTCGTGTCTCTAGTGCAGGCCTGGGGCGGCATCGGCCTGGGCTATTGGCACGATAGCCTGGTCAACCTGCCCTGGCTGCTGTGCGGCGCGGCGTTCGCGATGCTGCTGTATGCCCAGGCCCGCGTGGCCGGTTTGAGCGCGCTGATCGCGTTGTTGCTGTGCTATCTATTGGTCTCCATGCCGCTGTGGCACACCCATATCGCCCTGGCCGGCTATGCGGACCTCTGGCAGGCCGCCTTTACCGGGGCGGCGATGCTGGCGTTGATGCAGTGGCGGCTGGGCGACGGCGACCGCTTCCAACTGGTGCTGGGCCTGGCGATGTTGACGGCGAGCCTGTTCATTAAAGAGGAAGGCCGGGTCTGGGCGCTGCTGACGCTGGTCTTTCTGTGGCTGGTGCGGGCGGATTGGCGTTTGCTGCTGGGGCTGTTCGTCGCCGCCGGATCTTTGGCGTTTTACGCCCTCCAGCGCGGCTCCCTGTACCTGGATCTGCCGGGACTGGGCCTGCTGGGCTATCGGGACGGCGCCTTGATCGTGCCGTTTATCGGCCAGGTCGCGGTGGGGTTTGTGAATGTCGCCCCGAGCCTGGTGCGCAGCCTGTTTCAATACGAAAGCTGGCACCTGCTTTGGTATGGGGTGCTGGGTTCGCTGCCGCTGTTGTGGCTGCGGCCGCGTGACGGGTACAAGCAGGCGCTGGGGCTCCTGTTGGCGCTGGTCGGGGCCGCCCTGTTCGTGATCTTCTTCCTCACCGAGGCGGGCAACTGGGCGCGCGACGCCACCGCCTTCAGCCGGGTGTTGATGCAATGGGTGCCGGTGGTGCTGTTCCTGCAAACGCTAGTGTGGCAACGCCACTGGCGGGGGAGGGCGGCGGGGTGAGCGCTTGGGTGCAACGGGTGTCGGCGGCGGCCGCGGCCCTGGGGCTTTCGGCGGTGTTGCTGATCGGCGCGGCCGGCGCCTATCTGTATCTCGCCGACGGCCTCAAGCCGGAGTCGCTGGACTTCGATTTAACTCGCTTTCGGCTGCTCGAAGGGGAGGGCGAAGCGGACGCCGGGGTCCTGCGCCTGGACCTGGCGGAGGGACAGCGGGTGATGGCGAGCAGCGGGCGGCATGTCATTAACGCCGAGGATTGGCCCTATTTGGCGCTCGACATCGCCGGCCTGGAGGCCTCTGATCGGCTGAGCTTTTATTGGCAACTGCCGGGGCGCGGCGAGCTGGCCGGGATTCGTCTTGGCGGCCTGCTGCCCGGGGCGCCCTGTGTGGTGGATCTGCGCGCCGATCCGCGCTGGCGGGGGCCGATTATGGCGCAGGGGTTTATGGCCGCGGGCTCCGGCGACCCGCTGGAGATTCATCGGCCGCGGCTGTTGGCCGAGGGTCCGACCGCGGCCTGGGCGGCGGCGGCCTGCGAATGGTTGAGCTTTCAGCCCTGGAGCCAGCGTTCGGGCAATTTCACCCTGTCCAGCCGCTTGTCGGAGCGCGGCTGGCTGCTGCCGGCGCTGGCCGCCTGGGCGGGGCTGGCCCTGGGCCTGTGGTTCGGCCTCAGGTCTCTGGCGCGGGGCCGGCTGGCGGCGGGCTGGTTGCTGATCCCGCTGGTCGCCTGGGCGGTTGCGGACCTGCGTTGGCTGGCCAACGGCTGGATGCAGCTCGAAGACACCGCCAGCCAGTATGCCGGGCTGAGCATCGATCAGCGCGTGCTGGCGGGCTCCGACGCGGCGCTCAGCCGCTTCATCGAGGGCCTGAAACAACGCCACTTACCGCTGGAGCCGACCAATATCTTCATCCTCGCGGATGCAGGGCAGCGTTATCTCAAGCTGCGCGCCCAATACCACCTGCTGCCGCACCGGGTGTTCGCCTTTAACGAGACCCCCAGCCAGGCCTACGCCCGCCACGGCGGGTATTTGTTGATGCTGAACAAGCCCCCGGATCTGAAACGCGACATCGTTCACGGCTGGCTGCTGCGCGATCGCGAGGTGGTGCTGAAGACCGAGCTGCTGGAGAAAAGCCCCTGGGGAGACTTCTATCGCCTGCCGGACCCGGCGCCTGAGGAGGACGCCTCAGCGCCGCAACAGCCGCAACCAGCGCCAGACGTTCAACAGACTGAACATTGAGGCGCTGATATAGGTCATGGCGGCGGCCTGCAGCAGGCGGCGCACCGCGGGCTCATCGCGCGGGGCCAAATAGCCGCCTTGGCGCAGAATCGGCAGCGCCTTGCCGAAGCTCGCGTCCAGCTCCACCGGCAGCGTGATCAGATGCACCAGGGTGCGCCCGCCAAGGCTCGCCAGGCCGACGATGAACAGCAAAATCCCCGGCGCGGGGTGGCGCGTGAGCAGGGTCAGCACCGGGATGCCCAGCATCGCCATGGCCCCGAAGCGCTCGGCGAGCGCCGCCATGCGCACCCAACGGTCGCGCAGGCGGAACCCCGCCTCCTTGCGCTGATGCTGAATCGCGTGGCCCACCTCATGCGCGGCCACGGCCACCGCGGTCAGGCTGCGGGAATCGAAATTGGCGTGGTTCAGCCGCACCATGCGGGCGTCCGGGTCGTAGTGGTCCCCGGCATCCGTGGCCTCCACGCCTACGTCCGTGAGTTCGAAGCGGCTCAGCAGGTGCTGCGCCAGCTCGCCGCCGGTGCCGGGGATGTCGCTGCGCTCGCGCCGATAGCGCTGCATCAGCAGGCGGGTCCACAGCCGGGGGCCGACCAGCACCGAGAGCAGTAAAAGACCGATCAAAATGAAATGCATGGCGCTTCGATTCGCTCGAACGTGATTTGGCTTTGGGATGCGCACTGCGCTTGGGTAAACTTCAGTATGATACAACATACCGAACAGCCGCGGTTGCCCGAAGCAAGCCGAAACCAAGCGCCGGAAAATCGCAACCCAGAATCTCGACTCAGGAAGCGTTGATTATGTCAGCAACAGACCAAACCCGTGTGGCCAAGATCGTGGATGTCACCGAAAGCCGCCTGATCGCGGTGCTCGACAGTCGGGAAGGCGAATTCCCCATGGTGGAAATCGACGGCCAGCAGGTGCTGGTGGGGCAGCTCGGCTCCTATATGATTGTCCGCCAGCTCGGCCTGCAAGTGGTGGTCATGGTCACCCGCGCCTATCAAGAAGAGCGCGGTCTGCACATGGACCCGGACGGCGCCATGCGCGGCAGCCCGGAGAAACTCTCCAATCGCGGCATGCTCAGCCTGATCCCGCTCGGGCAGTTGAGCGAAGACCAGGTCTTCACCCGCGGCGTAATCGACTTCCCCACGCCCGGGGCCGCGGTGCATTACATCCTGCCCGCACAGCTCGACCTGCTGTTTCAGAAACACCAGGCCAAGCAATACGAAATCGGGGTGCTGCCGTCGCTCACCAGCAAGGGCGTCTGTCTCGACCCCTCCACCCTGTTCAGCCGCCATCTCGCCCTGCTCGGCCAATCCGGCTCGGGCAAGTCCTGGGGGGTCACCACCATAATCCAAAAGGCGGTGGAGACCATGCCCAACGCGCATATCATCCTGCTGGATCTGCACGGCGAATATGTGTGGAAGGACGACAGCGGCCAATATCACTCGGCCTTCGAGCTGGATCAAATGAACCACTTCGACGCCCGGGAGCTGGAAGTCCCCTATTGGCTGCTCACCTACTCGGAGTTGATCGATCTGCTAATCGACCCCAACGACGACAAGGCGCCCACGCAAAAGGCCTTTTTGCGCGAGGTGTTGCTGGCGTTGCGCAAAAAGTCCAACAAGGACCTGCAAGGGGTGCAAATCTCCATCGACACCCCGGTCTACTTCTCCATGATCGAACTCTATCACCAGTTCAAGCGCGCCAACGAACAGACCACCGACTTCGGCAAGGTCAAGGGGCCTTTGTACGGCCAATTCGATGAGTTTTTGATCAAAATGCAATCGCGCTTTAACGACGTGCGTTACGACTTCATGTTTAAGCCCGAAAAGCGCAAGGACTCGGCCTCGCTGGTGGGTCTGCTGGAAGAGTTCGTCGGGCTTGGCGAGCGCAAGGTCCCGATTACGGTGATCGATTTCAGCAGCGTGCCCTTCGACGTGCGGCCCTTGCTCTCGGCCCAGGTCGGCCGGTTGGCCTTCGAGTTCAACTACTGGAACCCGCGCTCGGACGAATTCCCCATTTGCCTGGTCTGCGAAGAGGCCCACAACTACATCCCCCGCGCCGCCGGGAGCCAATACGACGGCGCCCGCCGCTCCATGGAGCGCATCGCCAAGGAAGGCCGCAAATACGGCGTCAGCCTGGCGGTGGTCAGCCAGCGGCCCCACGAGGTGTCCGAGACCGTACTCGCCCAGTGCGGCAACTTTATCTGCTTTCGGGTCACCAACCCGGACGACCAAAACTACATTCGCGGCCTGGTGCCCGATGCCGAGAGCGATTTAGTCAACATCCTCTCCACCCTCGGCCGCGGCGAGGTGCTGGCCCTCGGCGAGGCCATCCCCATCCCCACCCGCATCCGCCTGCACCGCCCCAACCCCGCGCCCCATTCATCCGATGTAGACTACTACGAGCAATGGAAAGGCGGCGCCCGCGACCTAGACGTAAGCGCCATCGTCAACCGCTGGCGCCGGCAAGGGCGATAGCCCCGGCTACGCCGAGAGGAGCTAGGAGCTAGGAGCTAGTGCGTCTGCGCACAAATAACGGAAACAACGCCTTTTAGGAATGCAGAGGGCGCCTAGGAACGCAGAGGGCGCGGAGGATGTTTTTTTGCTTGCGCCTGCCTGGCGCCAAAGCGCCGCCTAGCCGCCTGGAGTCCAGCCCTCGGGCGGTGCGGGTCTTCGGTTACGCGCCCGGGCCGAGGCGTGTCCGCTTTAAGCCCGCAGTCATACCGTCGCATAGGATGCGCCGAGCGCAGCGAGGCGCATCGTTTTGGTTTCGTGACCGAGGCGTAATTCCGCCGCGCCCGGGGCCCGGACTTGCGTAAAGCAAGCGAAGGGCAAAGCAAGGGACACCCAGGCAAAGCAAGGGACACCCATGTTTCGCTCCACGAGCAAGAGGGCAACACGAGCAAGGCGAGCAAGCAAGGCGAGCAAGGGACACCCATGTTTCGATGTTTCGCTAATTACTGGGGGTCTTTGGGTGTCCACTACTTTTCTCCTACTTTTCTTTGAGTGGGTGTCCACTACTTTTTGGCTACTTTTTGGGAACGAGGGGGAACAAACGCATAGGATGTGCCGAGCTTTGCGAGGCGCATCTTCTCCGGCGGGTTGTGATGCGCCTCGTTGCACTCGGCACATCCTATGCAGAGAACTCCCCTCGTAACATCGCCCCGGCG